>CAZUJY010000045.1:0-10751 GCA_964620565.1 uncultured Ruminococcus sp.
AGGCTCGGTACGCAATCCGTCCTCAAATATTTGTATTTTATCTGTTAATCCCGCATCTTCGGGTTTTAATAATTTTACTTCGCTCATATAAGTTCTCAGTCAAATTCTGGATTTTCGGTGAGTTTATTATACCACACTTTTGCAAATAAATCAAGGCGTAGCCTTGTATATCATCCGTCCGAAAACGAGCATATCTCGTTTCGGACGAGTATATCATCAGCCCGTAGGGCTGGATATCATCAAGACGCAGGAAGATACACGCTGGCGCGTGATGAGATACAAGGGCGGCTCGCCGTCCTTGATGATATACGCCGCACTTCGTGCGTCAATGATATGCCAAGCCTGCGGCTTGGATAAACAAGAAAGGAACCTTTGGTAGACAAAAGTTCCTTTCTTGTTGGCAGGGGTAGCAGGATTCGGACCTACGAGTGAGGGAGTCAAAGTCCCTTGCCTTACCGCTTGGCTATACCCCTATGAAATTACTTTGATTATTGTATCATAAATAAAGAGAGATGTCAATAACTTTTGAAAAAAGTTTTGCCAACACATCGATTGAATTATTCGCTTTTATTTTAATTTATCCTTGCAACTTGACTTATTATATGCTATAATGTAAATGTAAAGAAATGCCTTTTTGTAGTAAAATAGGCAAAATGACAATAAGGGTTTACGAAATATGCGATTTGTCTGTCCGAAATGCGGTGAAAAACTGAATATTAATGACAGAACCGCCTCCTGCGTGGCAGGGCACTCATACGACAGAGCCCGTGGCGGATACTATAATCTGCTGCTCGGCAACGTGGGCGGTGTTCACGGCGATAACAAGGAGATGGTGCTTGCACGCCGCTCCTTCCTTGGCGAAGGATATTACGCTCCCCTTGCCAGATGGCTTGGCGGTCTTGCCCTTGAGTTTATGCCGAAGGAGGGCTGTCTTCTGGACGCAGGAGCAGGGGAGGGCTATTACACCGATTTTATCGAGCGCACACTTCTTGAAAACAACGGCTCAAGCGACGTCAGCGCCTTTGATATTTCAAAGGATGCGGTGCGTGAGATAGCGAAGAAGAATTCACGCATATCCCTTGCGGTCGCAGGCTCCTATCACATGCCGATCGCCGACTCGGAGTTTGACGTAGTGATAAACACCTTCTCACCACTGGCGCCCCAGGAAACGAGGCGTGTTCTTAAAAGCGGCGGTCATTTCATTATGGCTATCCCGGGTGAGATGCATCTATACGATCTGAAATCGGTCATCTACGACACCCCTTATAAAAACGAGGTTGCAGATACGGCGCTTGAGGGCTTTGAGCTTATAATGGACGAGCCTCTTACCTATAAATTTGTCCTCGACACCCCAGAGAAAATACGCAATCTTTTTATGATGACACCCTATGCCTATCGCACAAGACCCAGCGACAGAGATAAGGTTTTAGCCCTTGAAGCCCTTGAATGTACTGCGGATTTTCGCATATTTGTTTACAAAAAGCTATAAAAAAGCAAAAATTGGAGTAAAAAATGGATCTAACTCACGGAAAATATCTTGGCGTTGATTACGGCGACAAGCGCACAGGCCTTGCCGAGTGCGACATGTCCGGTATGCTGGCAAGCGGCATCTGTACCATCAGCGAGGGCGGAATGAGAAATACCGCGGTTCGTGTGGCAAGAGAGGCCGAGAGCCGCTGCTGTAAGAAGATAGTTATAGGTCTGCCGAAGAATATGGACGGCACAGAGGGTGAGCGCACCCGGGTCATTCGTGCCTTTGCCGAGCTTCTGCGGGCAGAGACGCAGATACCCATAGATTTTTACGACGAGCGTATGACAACGATGGTTGCATACCGTTTTCTCGGTGAGACGGGAACCTACGGTAAAAAGCGCAAGTCGGCGGTGGACACACTTTCCGCAGAGATAATTCTGCAGAACTATATCGACCGTGAGCGTGCTATGAAAAAGTGAGGGCAGGGAAAAATGAAAAAACGTGTTCTTATAATATACACAGGCGGAACTATCGGTATGAAGAAGACCGAAAAGGGCTACGCCCCTGTGGCGGGTTATCTGGGTCAGGCGATCTCCGAGATGGAGGATATGAAAAGCCCCGATACACCCTCCTGGGAGCTTCACGAGATGTCGCCGTTGCTCGACTCCTCCGACATAACAGTTAAGGAGTGGAACAAGATAGCCAAGGTCATCTGCGACAACTATCAGTCCTACGACGGCTTTGTAGTGCTTCACGGCACCGATACGATGGCTTATACCGCCTCGGCGCTTTCCTTTATCCTTGACGGACTTGACAAGCCCGTTATTCTGACAGGCTCCCAGATTCCTCTCTCGGAGATCCGCAGCGACGGAAAGGATAATCTCATCACCTCTCTGCTTATTGCGGCAGACGGTGTGGCAAACGAGGTCTGCCTCTGCTTCAGCGGTAAGCTGCTTCGTGGCAACCGCGCGGTAAAAATGAGCGCGGATAAGCTTGTGGCATTCGATTCGCCCAACTATCCTCATCTTGCCGATATCGGCATCACCATAAGGTATCATCAGTCGGCTTTACGTCACTACAAGGGCGAGGGTCTTAAGATGCAGCCTCTTTCGGAGGTACCCATCGGTGTTCTCAAGGTGTTCCCGGGCATACAGTTCGGTCTTTTTGAAAGCATTATGACCGAGAAGCTGTCGGGCATAGTTCTCGAGACCTTCGGCGCAGGCAATATTCCCTCCGAGGGCGGTGCGCTGATCCCCATAATCTCCCGTGCCTTTGAGCTTGGCTCGGTGGTGACGGTATGCTCCCAGTGTCCCTCGGGCACCGTATCTCTCGGCGCCTATGAGACCAGCTCTGCGCTGAAGTCCGCAGGCGCGGTAAGCGGCTTTGATATGACCACCGAGGCGGCGGTAGCAAAGCTCTATTACCTCTTCAGCCTGGGTCTTTCGGTTGACGAGATCAAGGTCAAGATGGAGCAGAACCTTCGTGGCGAGATTACGGTATAAATACCGAAATTTAAGGCTTTTTAAGGCTTTATTCTTTGAAAAATCACATTTTATAAGGAAATCATAATGAATATACAGGAAGTAATACTTTGTAAATTCGGTGAGGTTGTCCTTAAGGGCGCCAACCGACAGAGCTTTGAATCTCAGCTGATAAAGGAGCTTCGCCGCAGAGCAAGTCCTAACGGCGCCTTCAAGATATACTACAAGCAGTCCACCGTCTACATCGAGCCTCTTGACGATATGTGCGATATGGACGGAATGTACGACGCAGCCAAGAAGGTATTCGGTATCGTTGGCGTTAACCGCGCCGCAGTCTGCGAGAAGAATATGGATAGCATTATTGCTCTTGCCAGAGAGTACCTGCCCGAAAAGCTGGCGGGTAAGCGCACCTTTAAGGTGGATGCAAAGCGCTCGGACAAGAGATTTCCTCTTAAGTCCCCCGAGATCTCCCGTGAGATCGGCGGTGTGATCCTCTCCACCGTCCGTGGCATAAAGGTTGACGTGCATAATCCCGACGTTACCGTAACGATCGAGGTTCGTGACGATCACGCATACATCAGAGCAGGGCAGGAGCCCGGCGCAGGCGGTCTTCCTCTCCGTTCGGCGGGCAGAGGTCTGCTTCTCCTCTCGGGCGGTATCGACTCCCCCGTTGCGGGCTGTATGATGGCAAAGCGCGGTATGGAGATCGAGGCGCTTCACTTCGAGTCCTTCCCCTATACCTCCGAGCGTGCTAAGGAAAAGGTTATGCAGCTGGCGCAGGAGATGTGTGAGTTCTGCTCCAAGATCCACGTTCACGTGATCTCCCTCACTCATATTCAGGAGGAGCTTCGTGACAACTGCCAGGAGGACTATTTCACCATTCTTCTCCGTATATTTATGATGCGCCTCTCCGAGAGATGCGCAAGAGAATATAAGTGCCACGCGCTTATCACAGGCGAGAGTCTTGGTCAGGTTGCCTCCCAGACCCTTGCTGCTATCGAGGTTACCGATTCGGTGGTTCGTATGCCTGTATTCCGTCCCTGTATCGGTCTTGACAAGAACGAGATCATCATTCAGGCACGTCACTACGGCACCTTCGACACATCCATTCTGCCCTACGAGGATTGCTGCACTGTATTTACCCCTCGCCACCCCAAGACCCAGCCCAGAATTGAGGACGTAATGCGTGAGCTTGATAAGGTTGACGTGGATGCGCTTCTCGAGGAAGCCTACGCATCGATGTATACCGAAACCAAGCTTATTTACCCAAATTACCGCTGATTTGACAACAAATATTTACAAAAAGCAAAAAAGAGAGCCAATATTTTGGCTCTCTTTTCTATTCATCATTCTGCATTCGGTATTCCGCACTTATTTAACCACTTCAAGTCTGATGATGTTAGTGTTTCCTCTGGGGCCGCCTACGTTACCGCCGGTCATTACAACGTTGTCACCCGGGGAGAGGCGAAGTGTGTTTTTCGCCTGACGGATAGCATTGTAGAACATAACCTCGTTTGCCTCAAACACCTCGGTCATAACGGGAAGAACGCCCCAGCTCATATTGAGCTTTCTCCAGGCCTTCTCGCTGGTGGTAAGACCGATAATATCAACGGGACATCTGAAACGGCTTACCATTCTTGCGGTAAGTCCGCTTACCGAGTTAACAACGATGCACTTTGCGTTAACGTCGATAGCCATAGAGCAGGTTGCGTGAGAAACTGCGTCGGCATTGCTTCTGATCTTGAAGCTGGAGTTATGGAATCTGTCGGTAAAGTTGATGCCGTTCTCGGTGAACTCTGCGATCTCTGCCATGTAGCGCACAGCCTCTGCGGGATGAGCGCCCACTGCGGTCTCGCCCGAGAGCATAACCGCCGACGAGCCGTCGTAAACTGCGTTTGCAACGTCGGAAATCTCGGCTCTGGTGGGTCTGGGATTGTAGATCATAGACTCAAGCATCTCGGTTGCGGTAATAACACGCTTACCGAGCAGACGGCACTTCTTGATAAGATGCTTCTGAACTGCGGGAACCTCAACGAAGGGGATCTCAACGCCCAGGTCGCCTCTCGCAACCATAACGCCGTCGGCAACCTTACAGATCTCGTCGATATTGTCAACGCCTGCACGGTTCTCGATCTTTGCGATAATATCAATATCCTCTCCGCCGTTTTCATCAAGGAACTCACGCACCGCACGGATATCAGCCTCGCAGGAGATGAAGGATGCGGCTACGAAATCAATATCGTTCTTGATACCGAAGAGCAGGTCTGCCTTATCGACCTCGGAGAGATATTCCTGGGTCATGGTCTTGTTGGGGAAGTTCATGCTTTTTCTGTTGGAAAGCTCGCCGCCAACTATAACCTTACATATAGCGTTGCTGCCCTCAAGCCTTGCTACCTCGAAGATAACCAGACCGTTGTTGAGAAGAATTCTGTCACCTACGTTAAGATCCTCGATAAGACGCTTATAGCTTACCGAAACACGGGTCTCATCACCCTCAATATTGTCGGTGGTGAAGATGAACTCGTTGCCCTCCTCGACCTTTACCTTACCGTCCTTGAAGGTGCCGATTCTGTACTCGGGACCCTTGGTGTCAAGCATAATTGCGATAGGAAGACCAAGCTTCTCTCTAACCTGCTTAACAAGGTCGAACTTCTTCTGATGCTCCTCGTGAGTTCCGTGGGAGAAGTTAAGTCTTGCAACGTTCATACCGCTGCGACACATTCTTGTAAGAATTTCCTCATTCTCGGACGCAGGGCCTATGGTACAAATTATTTTAGTCTTACGCATTTTGCGAGCTCCTTTATGTTATGCGATATTACGCAAAAATTTCTCTTTATAGTATACCACACAACTTTTCAATAATCAATAATTTTTATATAAATTTTAAAATTTTAAAATCCCATTTCGGAAAGCTCCGAGCAGACCTTCTTATAGAAGGCGTAGATCTGCTCCTTCTGGCTTTTCTTTGAAAAAAGATCTATTATCTGCACGTGGGATACGGGAATATCAAGACATCTTCCCTTATAGCAGCCGAACTGCGCTGACTCCTCGGACACCATACCGTCGTTATCGGTCACCTCGTAGTGATGCTGCAGCTTCATCGGCAGACCCATAATAAAGCAGTCCTTAACGTTTGATATGCTGGTGGAATAGCTCTGACAGTACACCTTATAGGAGAATTGAAGGGTCTCCTCGCTTTCATCCACCGCCCGAAGCTGATCGCAGGCGCGGATAGAGTCGGGATGCTTGTCGCCGAGAAACAGACAGTAAAACATATCGATCCAGAAGGCGATGATCTTTTTGATCGGCATAGGCAGACTCCATATTTTTGAGGCGATGATAGAGCCCTTGTGGGGGGTGCATAGGGTGGTAAGCGATGCCACCTTATCCTCCATATCAAGCTTCGTTATCATATATTTCGAGTCAAGACCGCCCTTGGAGTGAGCGATAATATTCACCTTTTCCGCTCCGGTCAGCAGAAGAACACGGTTTATGTAGCTTTTAAGCTGCTCGGCATTATTTTCAATACTGCCAAAGCCGTCGGTATCGGCTACGAATACCTTATAGCCCTCCTTCTCAAGCTCATTGCCTATCTTTCCGAAGGCGTTTAGTATACGGAGCTGCTTTGCCGCAATACCGTGGGCTAAAATTATTGGATATTTGCTTGCCATAAAGAAGCTCCCTTCCATAAAATATCTTCAGGAAAATTATAGCACACATGTCAAAAAACTGCAATACAAATAAGAAAACTTAATTGTCAATTTTTTGTGAAAAAGGCACGGGGATTCCTCACTCCGTGCCTTGATATATTAGTTGTCCGCTCCCTCCGCCTTAAGTCCGGTCACGCGCTCCAACGTGTCGATCTCATAGCCGGGGAAGTATATTCCCAAGGTCTCGCCCTCGCGCTCAAGCTCAAGGATCAGATATTCCCTGATATGTACCATTCCGTATTGGTCAACACCAAGCTTATAGGGCTTGTATCTTTCGTCGTTCAGAGGGAGCTCCTTGTTCCAGGAGGAGAGGGTAGTGCGCTTTTTGATACGGCGTATAGCCTTGATCTCGGACATATCAAAGCTGTATACCGAGTCAAGATCGGCAAGATGCAGCTGTCCGTTTTGCTGATAGATCTTTGTGGAAAGGTTAATGCATTCGAACATCTGAACTCCCACCGTTTTTATTTTGATCTCGCCGTCCTTTATTTTGTATCTGAACATCAGAACGTCAATATCGGGCGCAGTGTAGGGAACTCCAAGCTCCAGCAGAATATCCTTTACGTCGGTGTTGAGCCTGTCAAGCTGCTCCTCAGCATTCTCCTCGGTGAGAACCTGCTTTTCCTTTCTTTTCGAGTAGATATGAAGTCCCAGCCAGGCAAGTGCGCAGATCGCTCCGCCAATAAACAGCCAGGGCGCATTCTTAAATCCCTCTGCAAAGCTGACGTCTGCGCGCAGAATACCTGCTACCACTATCACCGCAAGCAGACCGCATATATATTTTACTATTTGCAGCCAGGTTGGAAGCTGGCTTTTCTTAACCGTAGCCTCGAGATTATCGGTTTTTACCTCAAACCTCTTTTTCGTTTCCTCGGAAAGCGTTTTGGTGATAAACTCCCTTCCGTTTATCTGCTCGTTTTTCTTGTCGTTTGTTATATCAGCGGCGAATAATGCTTTCATATCCGATCCCCCTTTTCTTTTATATTTTCATTATATCACTATTATTGCAGAAATGCAATAATAATCTATTGACTTTATGCAATATAAGGGGTATAATTGATTTGTTTTTATAAAGTAATCGTTGATTTGTTTTTATAAATTAATCGTTGTAATTTTTAAACTACGGCATTTATGCCCTGTGATTCCGGAGAAAAAATGATTAAGGAAAAGGATCTTATACGTAGGGAAAAGATACTGAACGGCAATCTGGTCGGCGCCATAATCAGTATCTGCGCGCCTATCTTTTTATACAATTTATTTAATTCCTTCTATTCGGTAATAGACGCTGTCGTTGTGGCGAGGATAGATCCCTCCAGCGTCAGCGCAGTTGCGATGCTCTCGCAGATACAGCACCTGCTGTCATCAATTGGCTCGGGTGTTGCGGCGGGCGGAGGAATAATAGTGGCAAGGCTGTTCGGCGCCGGCAAAATGGAGGATGCCAGATTCCATTCAAACCAGGTCATCTCGCTCTCCAGCATCGTAATTGCCATTCTGCTTGCCCTCTGTCTTCCTCTTGCCCTGCCGATAATGAGGCTTTCGGGCGTTCCCGATGAGCTTATCAGCATAGGAACGGGCTATTTTATCGTTCAGATACTCACCCTTGCCTTTGTGTTCTACAACAGCGTGTTTATGGCTATGCAGAAGGCGAAGGGAAATACCAAGATAATGTTCTGGCTCAATATACTCGTTATGGTACTGAAGCTGTCGCTGTCGATGCTCTTTATCTGGGTGCTTGAGAAGAAGGATATTATGTGGGTGGCATTAGCTACTATGATAGGCCAGACGGTAATGTTCGTTATCCTCCTTTTAATGATGCTTGAAAAGGGCAATGTCTTCGCTATCAAATTCAGCGAGTTTAAGCTCAATCTTAAGGCGTGCAAGGAAATTTTCGCTATGTCCTTTCCCATCTTCCTCGGTAAATTCATCTTCTCCTTCGGTAAGGTGAGTGTTAACCGAATGTGCAAGGCATACGGTCCCCTTGTAGTAGGAGCGCTTGGCGTTTCCAATAATATGAACGGTCTTGCCACCACTCCCATAAACTCCTTTGAGGAGGGAACCTCCACCATCATCAGTCAGAATCTGGGAGCAGGTAACACAAAGCGTGCGATGAAGACCTTCAGGTATTCCTTCATTATGGCGACCTCGCTGGGAATTATCGGTTACATTCTTATCCGCTTCTTGCTCCAGGATGAGATAATCGGGCTGTATAATCAGAACGAGCTGGCGGAGGGCGCCGAGGAGTTCCTTGCTCTCATCAAATCCATACACAGATACGACTCGCTTTCCATACTCGCCCTTGCGGTAAATTCTGCGGTGCTTGGCGTCCTTTACGGCTACGGAAAGACGAAAATGACAATGATACTTAACATTAGCCGTGTTTTTCTCTTCAGAATTCCGATACTTTGGTACTTACAGACCTTCCACAAGGAGATAGGAGCAGAGGCGGCGGGTATCTCAATGGGCATCAGTAATATTTGTATCGCCCTCGCATCTATTCTTTGCCTTGTCATCTTCCTCTGGCAGAATAAGAGGAAGGAAAAAGCCATAAACGACTCAAATTCCGACTTCTCACCCGAACCCGAGCAATGCGCAGAGCAGATCGCCGAGCAGGCGTCATAGAATGTTTTATACGAGATTTATATTATGTTCCGTCGGATCAAAAAACACGGTAGCATCGGCTACCGTGTTTTTTATTATTTATTCTTCAACGTTTGATTTAACGTAATCGATGATCTCATCGATCTTTTCCTGACACTCGGACTGGTCAAGATCATATACGTACATCTGAATATCGATTTCCGCTTTGCGTCCATAATATTCCACCGTATGCCACATTGTGTCACCATATATCTTAACTAATTCAAGCTTACCGGTTTCAACGTTGTAATATGCCTCTTGTGTTACTTGATAATCGGAATTCTTCAACTGCATATAAATAAGATCCAGATCCAGTCCTGCTGTGCCATTAATAGTTAAGAATGGAGCGTTCTGCTTTAAAACAATATAATTTTCATACAGCTTATATTCTCTGGTCACAAATTCTTCGAAATCGTAGGTCTTATCATTCTTTTCGAATGGATCATACTGCCTAAACAAACCCATATAGTAAACAAGATTTTTTAAATATATAGCTCTCGTAGTCATATCAATCAGCTCGGTTCCTGCAGCGGGAATCATAGGATATTTGTCCGAGCCATAGGATGTGCTACCTTCAAAGCCGCCAAACGCCTTTTCTTCCTTATAAGTATAACGGGCAAAAGAAGTCATTTCGAATCCGCCGCTTTCAAGTCGCTTATTAGAAGAATATTCATCGATCACAGCGAACTCATTTTCCCCATCCCTTTTGACTCTGGATTCATAGAAATCAGCGTCTTCAATGTGATAGGAATTCATATTTATATATGATTTGCTCTGATCTTCCAATTTCGTTTCGGCTACGTAGGAGCATTTTATTCCGTTCTCAAATTCGGAATTGATATTATCAAATATTTCGTAAAAGTCGGCATTATTATCAAGGGTATATTTTTCACCGCCTACGGTTGTGAAAACCACCGAGTCAACCTCGTCGCCTAAAACGATATCTCTCGTTTGTGCAATATCAAATTTGTCCTGAGGATCTCCACTACCGCAGGAGCATAAGGATAAAGCTATTGCGAGCAGCGAGAAAAGAGCTATAATTTTTTTCATATTTCTGTCACTCCGTTTACGTAATATCCGCTTTAAAGCGATTGGCTTTAAGCCGGCAGATTTGCTCGTTTTATCAAAAAATATTTGAATCCCGAGTTGAATTGATTATATCACAGCAATATAAAAATGTCAACATAAAACTAAAGATGGTACTCGAAATAGAGCGGTAAAAACATTCCGTAGGGGCGAGCAATGCTCGTCCGCCATAAGCCTTCCCCTTTGATTGGAAGGGAAGGTGGCAGCCTTGGGCTGACGGATGAGGTGTAGATGCGGAGATGAAGAGATTCTCTAGAAAGGCAAAAGCCTTTCTTTGCACTCGCACTATTAGCCTTCCCCTTTGATTGGAGGGGAAGGTGGCAGCCTTGGGCTGACGGATGAGGTGTAGATGCGGAGATGAAGAGA
>CAZUJY010000045.1:10851-13246 GCA_964620565.1 uncultured Ruminococcus sp.
GGGAAGGTGGCAGCCTTGGGCTGACGGATGAGGTGTAGATGCGGAGATGAAGAGATTAACGCATAGAGTTTCTAAACTCCGAGAGCCCTCGATACACTTGGGCACTCGATCGTTAAGAAACTCTAACTTGTCACTGTCGCAAAACAACACTCAGTTGTTTTGCTCGGCTCTCTAGGAACGCTCTGCATTCCGTCGCAGATAAGCCTTCCCCAGCGAAGCGTGTTGGGGAAGGGGGACCGCTTGCGGTGGATGAGGTGTCCGTAGGGGCGAGCATTACTCGTCCGCTTTGCAACCGAGTAATAGACGAATGATGGAGATGCGGAGATGAAGAGATTAACGCATAGAGTTTCTAAACTCCGAGAGCCCTCGATACACTTGGGCACTCGATCGTTAAGAAACTCTAACTTGTCACTGTCGCAAAACAACACTCAGTTGTTTTGCTCGGCTCTCTAGGAACGCTCTGCATTCCGTCGCACGCACAGAGTTTCTAAGCTCCCAAGTCCTTTCGGTACACTCAAGTCCTTGCTTGCTAAGAAACTCTAGCTTGTCGCTCGTCAAAAACAGTTATCAACTGTTTTTGACGGCTCACTCTTGCGCCGCCCTGAAGGGCGACGCAAGTCGCAGCAAATCTCCTCATCTCCGCCAGAAAAGAAAAAGCGGAAGATCCGAAAGGACCTTCCGTTTTTCTGGCGGAGCGGTTGAAACGTAAAACGACTCCTATTTTTTGCGGTATTCTTTGGCTTCGGCAAGTACGTTTTCTGCTTCACTATAACGTATATCGAAGTGTTTAACCAATACCTGCTTAATCTGTTCGTCCTCTATTTTCAAATCCAACAGAATATCTACCGCCTTGCAAACTCCGTAGTTCAAAGCTCTTTCGTCAACCACGCCGTTTACAATCTCTCGAAAGAAATCCAATCCTTTTCCCATATCTTTTTACCCCATTCAAAAATATAAAAATTCTCAATTATTAGCTCTGTTAATTAAGATAACTTTAAGGACAAGATTAGGTTATTTCAAGTAGCTTTTGGTTGATACGTGCCATTACTTCCGTATAATACAACAATTCAGCGTTGTTCATTTCATCATCGCTTATCTCATTGAGTTTAGTCATTGTTTCGGTGTAACGCGACATAAAACTCATATAATCGCTAAGCATACTTGAAGGATTGCTCGAAGAGTTGTATTTTTTCATAAATGCGCAGTATTCATCAAAGAACGCCTCATAACTATCCATAGCTTCTTTGAACTCAGGGCGCATTCCATTTACCAATTCACCCGAATTAGTATCGCTGTTATTGCCGGTATCGTTATTATTGTTATTACTACCGTTGTTATCGGTGTTATTGTTGGGATTATTGGTTCCGCTGTTTGTTTCAGGCTCTTCCTCTTCGGGTTCATCTATTCTGACAAACATTGTATTAAAGCCTTCATATTTAAGGCTGACGCTATAGCCATCAGCATTGTCCGCATAAAAATAATCATCACCCTTGTTGTAATCTACTGTAAACCCAAGTGCATATACGGCATCGACATAGTCTTTGTATTCTGCTTTAGTTGTATTACCAACGTAAATTACAAATCCATATTCAGCTTCCCATTCGATTTTTCCATAATTAGAGTCTGGTTCGGGCAATAATTTTGCTATATCACTATTGGGCCAATCAAAAGTTGACATAGAGATAGGTGCATCTACCGTAATCCACATATCTCCCGATGAAAAATATGAAATGTCAATTTTATATCCATCATCGTTAAAAGCTGTAAAAGAGTCGCTATCCTCTGACACTTCTACGGAAAAGCCTTTGCTCTTGCAATCTTCTATGTAATCCAAGTATTGACTTTCGCTTATATCTTCCAACGTGATATAAAGAGAGTCTAAATTTTCATATCCTATTTCTCCTTTTGCTCCGTCTATTTGCGGAATCATATTGCCTAATTTTCCATCAGGCCACTCCAATTTTCCACTGCAAGATACAAGACCAAGCAAGGCAAAAGCCACAAGAAACACTACCAAGATTTTTTTCATTTTCTTTTCCTCCGAAAGATAAATATAAAAAGTGCGTACAACCGAAGTTATACGCACCGAAAAACGCAAACCCCGATCGTCGCTAAACTAACCTTAAATAATGGAATAGGTGCTTTCCCTACACATCAACTTAAGTGGAATTTGCGTTTTTGCTAAATTCATCAAGTTGATGTATAAAAGGGTATAGTACCCCCTTGTATAGAGAGCAATCAAAAAAATCCATTATTAAGTTAGTTTAGCGTATTTATTATACCACGCTTTCCTAAAAAATTCAAGCCTTTGGGAAGAAAAAACAGAAGATATAAAGAAAAAATAATAACTTTGGCACCGTGGCGTGTGCTTGTCTTGATACAAGTCGGCTCGCTA
>CAZUJY010000046.1:0-13230 GCA_964620565.1 uncultured Ruminococcus sp.
AGCTTCAGTACGTCTGGTCTGATCCCGACCTGGTTACTATGAACAAGCTGGGTAGATTCGTTATTAAACAGGCCGGCGACTACACTCTTACTCTGGTGCTGGAGAACGGATTCTCCAAATCGGTAAAAATCTGCGTGCGCAACAACCTTGCCCTGCCTACACCCGAGGAGAAGGAAATTGCCGACAGTAAGACTATAACGATTTATGAGGGTGTGAACAAAAGAGTTAACTTTACCCTTCCGGACAAAACAAAATTTGACGACATTATTTACGAATACGACAGCGAGAAACTGACGGTCAATGGCTACAAGCGTAGTTTCATAATCAATGGAAGCGAGTGCGGAAGCACCACGCTTAAGGTGATCGTGGACGACGGATTTGAACGTATTGAGGATACATATACCGTCAATGTGGTCAAGGACACCAGAACAAGCACGATTGTCAGACGTGCGGTACAGTATTTCGTATCAAAGGTTCTCGGTCATATATGTATGTTTGCGCTTCTTGGTGCGCTGGCGGTAAATATGCTGAGATTCAGAGAGAAAAAGAATGGCCTTATAAGAGCTATCGAATATACCCTTTGCGGTCTGCCGTTCGCTATACTGACCGAGATTATACAGATCGGTATGGACGGACGCACGGCAAGCCTCACCGACATACTTATTGATATGTCAGGTTATCTTATTGGCGTGCTGATGGGAATAGCTGTATTTAGATTTATTGAAAAAAGAAAGCTTTATATTTGGTGTGCAGTCGATCTAAACAGACAGCTGATGCCTCAACGAGAGGCTGCCGAGAAGGTTAGCGTAGAGCTGGGCGTAAGTAACCCTGCTCTGACTCTGCCCTTGCATATTTCCCTTAAGATTTCCTGCCGCATCAGGCGTGGAGGCTTCAAGCGTGCAGTCAAGCTGATTTGCAAGCGATTCTCGGAGGTTGAGGCCTTTGAGATCAGGCCCTGCGGTGTGGAGAAATGCGATGGCGTGGTCTGGATCAGATATTCCGAGAGCGAGGAGCTTCTCTCTCTGCATGAGTGGCTGGTCAAGCTATTTGAAGAAAAATACGGTGTCACCCCACACAAGTTTGATCTGGAATTTGCCTACCACAGCTCGCTGTTCGTAGGTGATGAAAAGGACGCCGAGGCGGCATACGAAATGTTAAAGGATATTTCCCTGCCCGAGAGCCTTATCGCAAGCAGCTTCGTTATCGGTTGCTCCGAGAGCGGCAAGGCGGGAGAATATAAGGTCGTGCAGAGTGTAGGGTGCAAAATTCAAAAATAAATGACCGCATTTATCTGTCAGCCCAAAGCGCAAGCATTTATCGAAGACGAAAACAAAGCCTGAGGGATCTCCGTGTGGGAGCCTTTTATCCTTTAGACTTTGGCAAGCGAGAATTTAGAGAGAAAACTACCTTTGCAGATGTCTAAACTTGCAGGCGGTTCGAGGTTGGAGATCCTTCGCACCTTTGGTATAGTCTTCGAATAAAGGCTGGACGAGAGAGGAAAATTGGATTAATAAAAACAAGAAACCCGTTTTTTGAGGATTTAGGAGCAAAAAATATGAACTACAAAATTATAGAATTAAACGAAAGACCCGAGATGAAGGAGGCTGCTGCCGAGTGGTTTCACTCTAAATGGGGCGTGCCTACCGAGGCATACCTTGAAAGCATGGACGAGGGTCTTGCGGGCGGACTGCCACGCTGGTATTTGGCTATGGAGGGCGAGAGGATAATCGGCGGTTGCGGAATTATCGCAAACGATTTCCATAAGAGAGTTGACCTTACGCCTAACCTCTGTGCGCTTTTCGTCGAGGAGGACTGCCGTGGACGTGGAATTGCCGGCGCGCTCCTTAACAATGCCTGCGCCGATATGGCGGCAAGAGGTGTTGATACCCTGTATCTCTGCACCGATCATACCTCCTTCTACGAGAGATACGGCTGGGAGTTCTACTGTATGGTGGAAGAGGACGGCGGCGGAGAGTGCAGGATGTATAGGAGAGTGCAGAGTTCAGAGTGCAGAGTTTAGAGTTAAAGGATATAAGTGAGTAATTTTAAATATAAATACTTAGGTAGTTAATATGGAAATTATTATTATAATTCTCGTTCTGGCGTTTCTGACAATTATAGCCTATCTGTGCTACTTTATTTACAATCAACAATATGTAAATTTTGTTACAGAGCACAGTATATCGTTAAAAGAACTCAGAGAAATTAATGGACAATATAAATTTACCCCCATTTCATCCTTTGATACGGAATATACTTATGACAACCGAGCATATTTCGATATGATTTCGCCAAAGGATTATCTGACATATCAATTGGTTTACAACAAAAACAGCGTACGTGCGGCGATCAGGGATACCGCAGAAAATAAAAAATTGCACCAAATTTATATGGACAGAGTGAAGCAATGCACTCTTTATAGATTTGATGCAGATATTGAATTAAAGAATACCGAGAAATTGGCAAAAATTGAAAAACAAAAATTCAACGCTATGATTCTCCGACCTGTGACCGTATTTCAAATCAACTCCACTCTCTACTTAACAAAAATAAATGGAGAAAGAGTTACCTATAAGGGCGAGGTGTTTAATGCGGAGCAAATACTTGATATTATAGATAAACTAAGTCAAAAACACGGAGATTTTTACTTAAATGACGACGTTTGGCAGGCAATATGCAGAGTTGAAAGAGGCAAGGTTTCCAATAAAATGCGTTTCTCGATTCTCGAACGTGACGGTCGCAGATGTAAAAAGTGCGGACGTGCGACGAATGATTTGGAAATAGATCACATCTTTCCCATTTCAAAGGGTGGAAAATCTACATATTCCAACCTGCAAACTCTTTGTCATAGATGCAATTCTATGAAATCCAACACCGTCGAGCACGGTGCTGTAAATCCTAAAGCAGTTCGTCAGGGTGTAAAGGAAATATGCTCTGTTTGCGGCGCTCCAATGGTCAAAAGACCAGGTAAATATGGAGATTTTTACGGCTGCTCGAACTATCCGAAATGCAATTATACAAGACAAATAATGAAATAATATATAAATAGGAGAAAAAAATGAGCAAGAAGACTACTTGGTACAAGGATATGGTGTTTTACCAGATCTGGCCCAGATCCTTTAAGGATGGAAACGGCGACGGTATGGGTGACCTTATCGGCGTGTATGAGAAGCTGGATTACATAAAGTCGCTGGGATGCGACGGTATCTGGTTCTCCCCCCTCTATCCCTCTCCGGGAGTGGACTGCGGATATGATATTTCGAACTATCTCGATATTGCCGAGGAATTCGGCGGTATGGATGCCTTCAAGAAGGTGCTTGACGGCGCTCACGAGAGAGGTATGAAGGTCATTATGGACCTGGTTGTAAACCACACCTCCACCGAGCACGAGTGGTTTAAGAAGAGCCGTCAGCGTATCGAGCCCTACACCGACTACTATATCTGGCGTCCTGCAAAGAACGATCACGGCAAGATCCCCAACAACTGGGACTCGCTCTTTGAGGGTAAGGCATGGGCCTGGGATGAGGTGAGGCAGGAATACTATATGCATCTGTTTGCTATTCAGCAGGCGGATCTCAATATGGACAATCCCCTTGTTCGTGAGGAGGTAAAGAAGATCCTTAAATTCTGGCTTGACGCAGGTGTTGACGGCTTCAGAGAGGACGTTATTACCTTTATTTCAAAGCCCGAGGGTCTGCCTAACGATTATCTTATGCCTGCATCCAAGGGTATCTTTATGTTCAACCACGGTCCTCATCTCTACGAGTATCTCGAGGAGTTCAGACGTGACGTATTCGATCACTATGACGCAATGGTGCTGGCAGAGGCGCCTATGGTTACACCCAGGAAGGCTCTTGAATACATCACCGAGGACTCAAGCCAGGTGCTGGATATGATGATCCAGTTCCAGACACAGGAGGCAGACTGCTTCCTCACCGACTTCAGACACATGCCCTTCAATCTTCGCAAGATGAAGAAGTCCTTCTCCCGCTGGCAGACAGGACTTGATGGCAAGGGCTGGAATATGCTGTATATCGAGAACCACGATCATCCCAGAATGGTCTCCCGCTATGGAAGTGAAAAGTACCAGAGGGCGAGCGCAAAGATGCTCTGCGCTATGTATATGTTCCTTAAGGGAACGCCCTTCGTATATCAGGGTCAGGAGATCGGTATGACAAACTGGTATCCCGAAAGCCCCCTTATGTACGAGGACGTACAGACCAGATGGCAGTACAACAACGTTGGCACACACAAGTCCGATGAAAAGCGGCTTCGCACCCTCTGGAACGGCTCACGTGACAGCGCAAGAACTCCCGTACAGTGGTCGGCTGAGGAGAACGGAGGCTTTACCACAGGCGAGCCCTGGTTCTACGTGAATGAAAATTATAAGGAGATAAACGTTGCGGATCAGGAGAGCGATCCCGATTCGGTGCTTAACTTCTACCGCAAGGCGATAGGTCTCCGTAAGACCCTGTCGGCTGTAAGACACGGCGATTACACCGAGCATTTCAAGGGCTCCTCAAAGCTTTATACCTACACCCGTGAGGACAAAAAGCAGAAGATCCTCGTAGTCTGCTCCTTCACCGAGGATGCGGCAAGGCTTAAGGCTCCGGGGGACTTTGATTTAAGCAAGGCAACGCTTATGCTTTCCAACTACGATAACAAGTCGGACAGCTTAAAGCCCTATGAGGTTAGAGTGTACTTATTGAATAAGTAAGTGCGAGGCTGACCTCTCCGTCGGCTACGCCGACACCTCTCCTAAAAGGCGAGGCATTATTTGAAAAATCACAAAGGTATTTATTGATTTATGAAAAAGACCGAGATCAAGAGAATTCCAATTGTTCTGCCCGAGGAGATAGGCAGGCTGTGTGAGGGCGCAAGGCTCTACGACAGCTCCTGCTCTCCCGAGGCGAAGGTGTATTTTATAGACCGTGAGGGCGGCTTTTACCTTAAGGCTGCCGCACCAGGCAGCCTTCGCCGTGAGGCATTGATGACCGAGTATTTCTATAAAAAGGGGCTTGGAACCGAGGTTTTAAGCTATATTTCGGGTGAGAGTGATATACTCCTCACAAGAGCTATGGCGGGCGAGGATTGTACGGCGGCTATCTATCTTGAGGAGCCGAAAAGGCTCTGCGACCTGGTCGCCATGCAGCTTCGTGTCCTCCACGAGATCGATCCCTCCGACTGCCCCGTCAGGGACAGAGTGAGCGAATATCTTGCCCTGGCGAAGAGGAATTACCACGCCGACTGCTATAACAAGGAGCATTTTCCCGACAGCTTCGGCTATTCCTCGGGCGAGGAGGCGTACGGAGTGCTTTGCCGAGATGGGCATCTCCTAAAAAACGAGGTGCTGATCCACGGCGACTACTGTCTGCCCAACCTGATGCTTGACGGCTGGAGATTCTCCGGCTTTATCGACGTTGACCACGCAGGACTTGGAGATAGGCATATCGATCTGTTCTGGGGCGAGTGGTCAATGGGCTTTAACCTGATGATACACGGAAAAATGGCCGAGAGTGAGGCCAAAAAATACGGTCAGCGCTTTCTTGACGCATACGGCCGTGACAAAATAGAAAAGGAGAAGCTTCGTGTAGTTGCGGCTGCCGAGGTGCTTGGATAAAATGAAAGCTTTAAAAATTATAGCATTAATTCTATTTTTGGTTGCAATCTTCCTCACCGTTATCAACATCATCCCACCAAAAAAGAATGTTGAAAATAACCCCTTCATTGTCGGAGAGGGTGAGCTGCCTATGATCGCTGCCCACCGTGGCGGCGGTGAAAACAATCCCGAAAATACTATGCTCGCCTTTCGTGAGGCGGTGAACACATACCGTGTTGATATTATCGAGAGCGATCTGTGGCTGACAAAGGACGGCTATCTCGTCTACAATCACGATTCCTATATCGACCGAACCTCAAACGTCAACGGCGATATGACCGCAGAGGAGGTCGATCTGCTCTGCGACGATAAGGAAAACCGCCATTATATCAGCGATATGACCCTTGATGAGCTTCGCAAATATAACTTCGGCTACTATTTCGAGAACGAAAATGGCGAGAGAATATACAAGGATACGGAAAACGTCGAGGAGCTTGGTCTGCAGATTGCCACCGTGGAGCAGCTCTTTGAGGAATTCTACGAAAGTCACCCCGATCTGCTCTTTATCGTTGAGATAAAAAACAGCGGTGAGAGTGGCTACGAGGCCTGCAGAATTCTTGATGAGGTACTGGACAGCTATCCCGAATACCGTGACAATATAGTTGTGGGCACCTTCCACCCCGAGATCGAGGAGCATCTTGAAAATGAATACCCCGAGATCATGCGTGGAGCCTCCACAAAGGGTGCGGCAATCTTTGTGCTTACCCATTTTGCAGGAGTGAATATCTTCGACACAAGCAGCTTTGCCTGTCTTCAGGTGCCTATGGAATATGATCTTGGCATTACGGTAAAGCTTGATCTTGCAAGCATTATCGAAAGAGCCCACAAGAGAGGTGTGGCGGTACAGTACTGGACCATCAATGATGAGAGTGAGATGAGGCATCTTATTGATCTCGGATGCGACTGTATTATGACCGATGATCCCGCACTTATGCGCCGTGTTATTGACGAATATGAGGCGGAAAGTAAATAAAACGTTAAGTTTTGCTAACTTTTATTTACAAAAAGCAGAATGTAGACTATAATTTCAGAAAAAACATAAAGGAGCTACAGTAATTATGAAAAGTTGTACCGATGTAATTATGACAAGGCGAAGTGTAAAAAAATACACAAGTCAGATGCCCTGTGAGGCTGATATTGAGAAAATAATAGAGGCAGGCCTTGCGGCAGCCAGCGGAAGAAATATGCAGGCATCGGTTATCGTGGCTGTGACTAATAAGGAGATCCGTGACAGGCTCTCTGCCGACAATGCGGCGGTCATGGGCGGATCGGGCGATCCCTTCTACGGTGCGCCCTGCGTGCTTGTGGTTCTTGCGGAAAAGACCGCGCACACCTACGTTTACGACGGCTCGCTGACCCTCGGCAATATGATGCTGTCGGCTCACGAGAGGGGACTTGGCTCCTGTTGGATTCACAGAGCCAAGGAGGTTATGGCAAAACCCGAGTGGCAGGAGTGGATAAGATCGCTCGGCCTTGAGGGTGACTACGAGGGTATCGGCAACCTGGCGGTGGGCTACCCCGATGGCGAATATCCTGCAGAGAAGGAAAGAAGAAAGGGACGTGTTGTATACGTTAAGTGATGTAAATGGAAACAAAAACGATTAAAATTCCAAAGCTGAAGCAGAAAACTAAGCTGATAATCATTCTTGCGGCTGAGTTCGTTGCAATTACCCTTCTTATCGTTCTCGTATTCTTCGCAGGTAAAAAGACACACACCGTTACCTTTGACCTGAACGGCGGTATTCTCATCAGCGGCGACACCGAGCAGAGAGTTACCCAGGGTCAGAGCGCAACTCCACCGAACGTGGCGAAGTACGGACACTATCTCCTTGGCTGGTCGGGCTCATATAAATCTGTGACCCGTGACGTTACCGTAAGGGCTATCTGGGAGTACGAGACCTCGGCGGGTATTGAATATTCCCTGCCCGAGAACACCAACTACTGTCAGATCTCCGGCTCCTTCAAAGAGATTCAGGGCGAAGTATACATCGGCTCATATCACGAGAGCGGCAGACAGGTTCTCGGCATCACCGAGGACGCCTTCAAGGACAGAACAGGCATTACTGCGGTGTATCTCCTTGACGGAATTTTAGCTATCGGCGATGAGGCATTCTCCGGCTGCACGGCTCTCGAGGTCATCGAGATCCCCTCTACCGTTGTGAGGATCGGCAAGGGCGCCTTCAAGAACTGCACAAGCCTTCGTGAAGTCATTCTCCCCGACTCGCTGATCGAGATCGAGGAGGGCGCATTCGCAGGCTGCACGGCTCTTGAGAGCGTTACCTCAAAGGAAAAGCTTAAGACTATCGGCAGTATGGCATTTATGGGCTGCACCGCACTTAAAACCGTAGATCTTGCAGAGGGGCTTGAAAATATCGACGCATTCGCCTTCTATGGCTGTGATGCGATCGAGGAGGTTACCCTACCGAAATCTCTTGTAAATATCGAGGCAGGAGCCTTTAACAACCCCGAAACGACAATTAATCTTTACATTTCCGAAGAGAAGTTGCCCACCGGCTTCCTTGAAGGCTGGTGCCATAAGGACGCAAAGCTGGTGTTTGATTACATTCCGCCCGAGGTGATAGAGGACGATGAGGCCGACGGAGATAATGACGGCTTCTGGGGAGATATTCTATGAATATGATGCAGATGGTTGCCATTATGGTAGCCTGCTACTTCGTCACCCTTACCCTGCTTGCCCTTAACCGAGAGCATATCAATGTTAAGGTGGGTAATGCGGTGTTTATTATCGCCGATCTTGTCTTTTTCTTCTTCTGGAATCTTGCAGAATATCAAAGAGGCTCACTTGACGAAGGGTTTATGACGCTTGAAAATATAAGCCCGTTTATTATGACGTTAATTCCGCTGACGGTGTTTTTAAGCGGCAGGGTAAAGGAGTACTGTAACAGCGCTATCGCCTTTCTGTGGATAGGAATGTTCGTGGCGCTGCTTATCAGCCCGCAGCACGCATATATCTTCAGCTACAGAATAGAGGTGTCGCCGCTATATATTTCCGAGGCCGCCTGCCATCTTATCGCATCGCTCTACGGCGCATATCTTATTATTACAAGACAGGTAAAGTGCGACTTTAAGCACTGGAGAAAATCAATTATCTGTATGTACTCGGTAATAGGCTTCGGCCTGTTTCTCAACTACGTTTTCCATCTGTCAAACTTCGGTATGAATCCCTACGGCGGATATAAGATCTATATGATCGACATTTTCGGCAGCTTCCCCGCAACGCTGTTCGCCTACCTTCTCGGCGTGCTTGTGGTACTGACTATCGGTATGCAGTCGGGCTACGGCTTCTTTAAGCTGGTGGATGCGGCGAATAAGGAAAAGACCGCCGAGCTTGAGCTGAGCGAGCCTCAGGCAAGCGCAAGGAAGGATAGCGAGAGGATAGATGAGAAGGAGGAGGAGAAGGTATGACGGAAAGCCCTATACTCAAAAGACGAAGTATAAGAAAATTCAAAGACAAAGAGGTGGAGAGCGAGCTTATCGAGCGCCTGCTCGAGGCGGCGATGGCGGCGCCCAGCGCCTGCAACAAGCGTCCTGTGGATTTTTACGTTATAAGGGGCGAGGAAAAGCTTGCGGCTGTTTCAGCCTGCGGCAGATTTACCAGAATGAAGGCTCCGCTGATTATAGTTGTGGTGGGAAATCTCTCAAGAGCCCTGCCCCTCGGACTTGCGGACTACTGGATCCACGACGCCGCCGCGGCAAGCGAAAATATTCTCATCGAGGCCACATCTCTCGGCCTTGGCTCTTGCTGGTGCGGTATTCATCCCCAGAAGCGTATGATGAAGAAGGTTGGCGAAGTGCTTGGACTTTCGGAAAAGCAGATACCCTTCTCGCTTATTAAGATAGGCTACCCCGACGAGTTCCCCGAGCCACATTCGGGATATGACGAAAAACACGTGCATTTTGTTGAATAATCAATTTACCGACAAGGAGTTTTAATATGGCAAGCTTCAGTGTTCAAACAAGGGGAAATTCAACTCCCCACGGCAAGCCCAGGGTTTATTTCACCTGTCACGAGGGGGATTTTGACAGCTGTTTTGAGCGTATATGTAATGATATTTTTAAGACCCAGGACTGCGCCATCTATTACACCCCTGATATGACCGCACCCCTTGACGAAACGAATATAAAAGTGGATCTCGGGCAAATGAACCTTTTTATAGTTCCGATCACCTTTAAGCTGATGAATGAGCCGAACCGAGCAATGAAGGTGGATATTGCCTATGCAAAGGAAAGGAATATACCTATCCTGCCCTTTATGATGGAGTCGGATATGGATGCGGTTTACTCTCTGCAAAAAAACTTCGGTCAAAGGCAGTATCTTAATCCTCTGAGCAATGACCTGACCGAAATCAGCTACGAAGAAAAGCTGAAAAAGATTCTCGAATCAATACTTATCAGCGACGAAACGGCAAAAAGAGTCAGAGCGGCTTTTGACGCATACGTATTCTTAAGCTACCGCAAAAAGGACCGTCGCTATGCAAATGAGCTGATGAGAATTATTCATAACATTCCCGGATGCCGTGATATTGCTATATGGTATGACGAGTTTCTGACCCCGGGCGAGAGCTTTATGGAAAATATTGAGCGCGCGATGAAGCGGAGCAAGCTTTTTACCCTCCTTGTCACACCAAATCTGTTAGAGGATGACAACTTTGTTATCCGAGAGGAGTATCCTGCGGCAAAAAAGGCGGGTATGGAAATACTTCCCGCTGAAATGGAAAGAACCGACACTGATATTCTGAGAGGCATATTTAAGGATATTCCGCTGCCTATTTCTCCGGAGGACGAGCTTTTTTCGGAAAGGCTCCTATCAGCTATCGAAGGAATTGCAAAGGCCGAAAACGACAGCGATCCCGAGCATAATTTCCTGATCGGCCTTGCCTACCTTGATGGTATTGACGTTGAGGTTGATCTGCAGCGCGGATATGATCTAATAGTAAAGGCGGCCGAAGCGGGACTGCCCGAGGCAATGGAGAGGCTGTACTTTATGTTTGACAACGGTGTTACCGTTGGTGTTGACTATCAAAGGGCGCTTTATTGGGCAGAAAGACTGGTAAGCTGTTTTATTAACACATATGGTTTAGAAAGCCCCGACACGCTGAAGCATATACACAATCTTGCTTGCGCATACAATCAGATCGGTCAGTATAAGCTTGCCCTTGAAATGCAGGAGAGAGTTTGTATTCTCAGACGGGATATGCTGGGTGACACTCACCCGGACACGCTTTCATCAATTAACAACCTTGCCTCTTATTACGTTAACGTTGGTGATTATAAAAAAGCCTCCGATCTGAGGTTTGAATGCTACATCAACCACACTATGTCCCTGGGCGCAGACCATCCCGAGACCATAAAGGCAATGAATAATCTTGCCTACATATATATTCTGGAAGGACACTATAGCGAAGCTCTTAAGCTGCAGGAAAACGCCTATAATCTGCAATGCCTTATCTCGGGAGAGAAAAATCCCGATGCGATAAACTATCTTAACAACGTCGCTTACACCTACGGTATGCTCGGAGATCAAAGAAAAGCTCTCGAGCTTAAGGAAAAGGCATATGGCCTTAGCTGTGAGATTATGGGAGAGGAGCATCCTGCCACACTTAAGATCCTAAGCAATCTTTCGGTCACACATATGTATCTTGGCGATATCAGAAGGGCAGCGGAGATTCAAGAAAGGGTGCATAAATTACAGTGTAATATTCTGGGTGAGGAGCATCCTGATACTCTAAGAACTCTTGTTAACCTTGCAGAAAGCTATGCTAATCTCGGTGAGAATTTAAGATCTGCCGAAATGCTGGAAAGGTGCTATCGGCTATACTGCGAGCTGCTTGGAGAGGGGCACCCCGTCACCCTGCACGTTTTAAACAATCTTGCCGTAAAGTACTTCTATCTCGGAAAGCTTACTGAAGCGTTAGAATTCTTTACCGAGGTATATAATAATTACTTAATGCTCTTAGGCGAGGAGCATCCTGATACATTAGCCACCCTTACCAGCCTTGCAACCACCCGTAATATGCTGGGAGAAGGAGAGGCGGCTCTTGAATTGCTTAACAAGATTTATTTCCTGAAATGTAAAGCTTTAGGAGCAGAGCATCCCGATACCCTGACGGTAATGAATAATATTGCAACCATCTACGGCAGTATGGGACGGCACACAGAGGCAATTGAGCAGCTGAACCGTGTGTACGAAATACAGTGCAGAGTTATGGGAGAGGAGCATCCGTATACTATAAAGACTCTTGTCAACCTTGGAATCTCCTATTCCAATATCGGCGATCACAATAATGCCATACAGGTAAAAAGCAAGGCGTACAGCCTTAATATTAAGCTGCTTGGCAATGAGCATCCCGATTCAATAGAGATGTTTAACAGCCTTGGCATCAGTTATTTTGAAAACGGAAACTTTATGATCGGAATTGGAATATTAGAGAAAGCACAGCAGAGCCGTATCAATGCTCTTGGCAACCGTCATCCCTCGGTGCTTGACTCTCAGCAGGTTCTGGCACAGGTTTATTGTGCCGTTGGCGATTACACAAAGTCACTCGAAGCTTACGAGACGCTTTATACAGCGCAGGCCGAGCTTTACGGTGAACTTAGTCCATATGCCCTCAGAACCTGCGAGAGCATTGAGTACGTTAAAAAAATGCTGTCTAACCAATAATCCTTCATATCGCACCGACACTTGAAATTTTATATCAGACAAAAAAGAGCAGATTTCTCTGCTCTTTTTTCATTTTTTGTGTTGTCTGGTTTTCCACGGAAACGAGGGTGTGGTTATTTTAAGCTTTCTCTATCCACCTGCGTCAGCGGGATAACAAAGCCGCCCTGATCTGCGCAGGTGAGATCGCAGGCAACTATTCTGCCACGGTAGACGAAAAGATTGGCGTAGACCTCGCCCTCACAGGCGTAGTTTGTCACCTTGTAGGTGTAGCGGGTGACCTTTTTGTTCTGATATTTCATCAGATCAAGTCCCTGTTTTTTCTGAAGCTCGTTGTAGCCGAGAATTACCCGATCAAAGCTGTCGGGCATACGGAATGCCACCGTCTGCTCCGAGGAGCCGTCTATCTCGATGCCAAAGCTTCTTATAAAGCCCTCACGGTCCTCTCCTGTCTTGATGCCGCTGTAATCGATCTCGGTTGCCGAGCTGACCGCCGAAATGCTTCCGCCCTGCCCGCTCAAAGCCACAACGCCTATCAGCGTGACAAGCAGCAGCAAAAGTCCCATAAGCTTTACCGTCGACGCCCGAACTGAATATATGAACATAAAATTCCCCTCCGCAAAAAATACTGTACTAAACTATATGCACCGCAAAGCGAAATAGAACAAAAAGAAAAACGGCTCGGTTAAGAGCCGTTTTTCATAGGACGAGTAATGCTCACCAAAAAGTTTAGCTATGCTAATTGCGACGAGATTTTGAGATATAATTCGTGGCTCGTGACCCGAAGGCGTAGTTACCTACGTCGAGCGGGAGCTAACACGGATTATAGCCAAAATATCAAAACCCAATTGCGACGAGATTTTGAGCAGAAAGCTTTGATCGTGACCCGAAG
>CAZUJY010000047.1:0-6135 GCA_964620565.1 uncultured Ruminococcus sp.
GCAATCCATTCTTCCTACGACGGCATTATCCGTATCAGGTTAAAGGGTTTGACGCAAGGCATCATCTCAGCAACTGCCAAAAATCTGCCACGGCATCATCTCAGCAAAAAGCACCCCTGATGTATATTCTGTTCGGTTCGTGATTATTATATCACGTAATTTCGGACTTGTCAAGCCCTCACTGTGCGTCAGCACAACTTCACTACGAAGTAACTTCACTATCCGAAGGATAACTTCACTACGAAGTAACTTCACCCTCATTGTCTTTTGGTTTCGAGAAAGTGAAGTTTGCCTTACGGCAAGTGAAGTTGCTCTCTGTGTTCGCAGTGAAGTTTTGGCTTTGCCAAAGTGAAGTTTGGAGCGATGCTCCAAGAGAATTATCTGTCCAGCATAGTATCAATGGCCTTCATCACACCGAGCTTGCCGTACTCGTAGGTAAGGCCGCCCTGCATATATGCGGTGTAGGGGGGAGTGATAGGGCCGTCGCAGGAAAGCTCGTTGGTTGCTCCCGTGATAAAGGTACCTGCCGCCATGATCTCGGGATGAGGATAGCCAGGCATATCGCCGGGCTCGGGAATACAGTAAGCCTCAACGGGCGAGCCCATCTGAATACCCTTGCAGAACTTGATAAGCTTATCTGCCGAGTGGAGATTTACCGTCTGCACAATATCTGTGCGCTTCTCGTCGTATTTGGGATCAACCTCCTCAAAGCCCGCAAGCTCAAGCATTCTCGCCGCAAATACCATAGACTTCAGCGTGGACGCCACGCAGGCAGGAGCCATAAAGAAGCCCTTGTAGAAGGAGGCAAGCTGATTGAAGTTTGCGCCCAGATCCTTGCCGATGCAGGGAGCGGTCAGCCTCTCGGCAATATCCTCGATAGTCGCCTTCGTACCAACACAGTATGCGCCCGAAACCGCAAAGCCCGCTCCGAGATTCTTCATCATAGAGCCGACGAAAACGTCAGCGCCAACGTCGGTAGGCTCTCTGTCCTCGGTAAATTCGCCATAGCAGTTGTCAACCATGATAACGGTATCGGGAGATGCCTCCTTGATAGCCTTTACCGCACGCTCGATCTGCTCGATGGTAAGGCTCTTTCTCTGGGCATAGCCGCGGCTGCGCTGAATTGCCGCTACCTTTACGAAATCCCTGCCAAGTCTTTCCTTGATCGCCTCAAGATCAAAGTCGCCGTCCTTCAGATCAAGCTCGTCGTACTTCACGCCATAGGACATAAGCGAGTTGCGGCTGCCGCCTGCGGTGCCGATAACCGTCTGCAGAGTGTCGTAGGGAGTGCCCGTCACGTAGAGCAGGGTATCGCCGGGCTTTAAGAGAGCGCCGAGAGTCACCCACAGAGCGTGAGTTCCCGACATAAGCTGGGGACGGACGAGGGCATCCTCCGCGCCGAAAACCTTAGCGTAAATTTCCTCGAGCTTGTCCCTTCCCGAGTCGGTAAAGCCATAGCCCGTAACCTCGATAAAATCGGCAGTAGACACCTTGCATTCCTGAAAGGCGGAAAGCACCTTTGCCGAGCAAATAAGTGCGTTTTCCTCGATTTTTGCAAATATTTCTTTACAATCCGCCTCTGCTTTTCTCGCAAGAGCGGCAGTTTCATCGCTGATCTTGTAACCGTAATACATATTTTTTCCTCTATTTTATTTGGTCTAAAGCTTCTAAAAAATCTAAAATATCCGTGATAGTAAAGTCGGGAATTATATCGGTATATTCATTGCCGAAGATGTTAAAATGGCAGGTTTTTATTCCCGAATTTATGCCGCCCTTTATGTCACTTGAAAGGCTGTCGCCCAGGATGATCGCCTCATCCTTATTAAAGCCGTCTATCTCTCTAAAGCAGGCGTCAAAATACTCCCTTGAGGGCTTGGCGCAGCCCAGCTCGTAGGAGATGAATATTTTTTCGAAATACCTTCCGATTCCCGAGTCGGCAATTCTCGGATACTGTACGTCGGGCGAGCCGTTTGTTGCCATAAACAGACGGTATTTTCCGCTGTCGTAAAGTCGGTCAAGCAACTCCTTCGCCCCGGGGATAAAGTCGTGCTCCTGTGAAAGAAACCTTTGGTAGAGATCCTGCGTGTCCTCTGCCGAGGCATCGATCCCGAACTCCGAGAACAGCCTCTCAAACCTGCCAAAGAGTACCTCATGAAGAGTCTTTTCCCCACGCTCAAGTCCTCGCCAGCAGTCCACGTTTATCTCCATATAACGCCGAAAAATCTGCTCATTTATCGGAATATTCAGTTCTTCAAACGCCCTCTTAATAGCGCATATCTCGCCCTTATGAAAGTCAAGCAGGGTGTTATCAAGGTCAAGAAAGATAAATTTTATCATAAAAATACCCCATTTATTCTAACTTTACTATTTTATCATATAAGAGATATAAAATCAAGACCTATAATAAAAAAAGAAAACCGAGCATCAGACTCGGTTTTCCTAATTTAAGAAAGAATAGCTCTGTCGGGTGCCAACACACCCTCGGCGATATAACGGTCGCACCCGGTATTGCCTACACGCCTTCGGCTTTCAGCAAACGGCTTGCAAAGTGAATTCGCCAACGCAGGGTCACTATCTTACACCACCCGACAGCTCTCTATGCACCCACACGTAGGTTACTACTCTCCGCTCAAACGCCTTTAAAAAATAAAAGATAGGTTTTAGCAGAAAGAGTGAATTTTGTCAATACGGTTTAAAAAATACGTGAAACTCCACTAAAAAATATGCAAAAAAATGTAGAATTTAACGACTATTTATTCTTCTTTACAAGAGATAAGGTCTGCTTCAGCGCCGATTCCTTGCTGACACCCGCAAGACGAAGCTTGTGAGCGAAGGACAGATATTCCGAGAAATCCCTTCCGGGCGTAACTCCCGCCGCTACAAGATCCTCACCCTTAACGTAGGGGCGTGACATATATTCACGGTAGGTGGCAAGCCGCTCCTTAAAGAAATCGTTATGGGAGATGTACTTATTCGGCGAGGTCTTGCCAAGGCCGTCTGCGATAGCAAGGCAGAGAAGTCCCTCGGGATCAACCGATGCGTCGAGCATTTTGTTGGTAGATTTCACCGATGCGCCCACAGCCGCCAGAACGTTTGGCTTCATGTGATACTCCGCCATATTCAAAACGTATTTTATAAGCTCGCGCTCGTTTGTCAGCCGCTCCAAAAATCTCTTTATGATAGGCAGGCCAAGGGTTTCGTGCTGATAGGCGTGGATCTCTCCGTCGATCACCTCGGTCGCCACCGCCTTGCCGAAATCGTGGGTCAGCGCCGAGAGCATAAAGCTCATCTGATCTGCCGAATGCTCCTTCAGCCTCGCCGCCTGATCCAGCACCATCATCGTATGCACCCACACGTCGCCCTCCGAGTGAAATCTTGGGTTCTGCTCAATGCCGATAAGAGCCTCAAGCTCGGGGAACCAAACGCCAAGCTGATCCATCTCACGAAGCAGCTCGAAGAATATCGAGGGCCTTTCCGCCTTAAGAAGAGCCTTCTCCATCTCTGCCATAACTCTCTCTCTTGCCAGGGTGGAAATATCCATACCGCGACAAAGCTCCTTGGTCTCGGGAGCGATCTCAAAGTTAAATCTTGCGGCAAACTGCGCGCCACGAAGCACACGGAGAGGGTCCTCTATAAAGCTGTCGGGGGAAATATGCCTGATTATACCTTTTTTAAGATCCTCTCGACCGCCGAAATGGTCGATTATCTCGCCGCTCAGCACGTCCTGCATCATTGCGTTTATAGTAAAATCACGTCGCATTGCCGCCTTGAAGCTACCGATATTCGGGTCGACGAAAACATCGAAATCCCGATGTCCTCTGCCACGGTTCTTCTCGGTTCGGGGCATGGCAATATCGAGAGAATAGCCACGCAGACCGAAAATGCCGAAGCTCTCGCCAATATCCAGCCTCTCGCCAAGCGAGTCGAGTATTTCCTTGAGCCTGCTTGGTGTCAGACCGTGGATCTCAATATCAATATCCTTGCCTGCCTCACCGCAGATAAGGTCACGGACGTAGCCGCCCACAAAATAGGCGCATCCGCCTGCGTTTTTCACTTCCTTGGCGATCCTTTTCGCCATCTCCATATCGCAAAGCGCCACTGCCGACACCTCCTCTCGCTCATTTTTCTTTATTATAGCACAAAGCTTTCTAAAGTTCAATAGTATATTAAAGTAAAAGGGCGCTTGATTTAGAGCAGAAATCGTCGTTCGTGACCGTAGCGTAGCGGCATTTTGGTAGTGAATTGCGTTAATAACGCAAGAGCCAAAATGTGACCGAGCCGCATCGAGAAGGCGTACATAGGTACGACGAGAGTTCAGCGAACGGCGTAGCGAAGCGGCATTTCGGTAGTGAATTGCGTTAATAACGCAAGAGCCGAAATGTGACCGAGCCGAAGCGAGAGTAGAATGAAAACTCAAATAAAAAAGAGAAAACCGAAGGTTTTGACCTTAAATTTTCTCTTTGAATATTGAAGGTAGAGGCACTGATTTTAGCACCTCTACCTTTTTCGTTCGGTTGTGCCTAAATAAAGCCCCTTTAATCGCAGCAGGGATCGGACTTCTTCTCAGGAGTCTCGTCGGGAGCAGGGGGAGTCACGTCGCCAAGACCCGAGGTCTCGGAGAACATAACGTTAGCCTTGGTCATCTCCACGGCGTCGGTGGGAATTATGATCTTGGACGCCTTGCCGTTGGACATAGCGACGAGAGCCTCGTACTTCTTGATCTCAAGAACTGCGGCGTCAACGCCTGCCTCCTTCAGCGCGCGCAGACCGTCAGCCTCTGCCTTCTTTGCCAGGAAGATAGCCTTCGCCTCACCCTCTGCACGGGCGATTCTGGCATCACGCTCACCCTCTGCCGCAAGGATCATAGCCTGCTTATCACCCTCCGCACGGGTAATAGCCGCCGCCTTGTGACCCTCTGCCTGAAGCAGGGTCTCTCTACGGTCACGCTCCGCCTTCATCTGCTTTTCCATGGCATTCTGGATCTCGGTGGGAGGAATAATGTTCTTTAACTCAACACGGTTAACCTTGATGCCCCACTTGTCGGTGGCTTCGTCAAGGATCTCGGTCATCTTTGCATTAATGGTGTCACGGGAGGTAAGGGTGCCGTCAAGCTCAAGCTCGCCAACCAGGTTACGAAGGGTGGTTGCCGCCAGGTTAGCCAGAGCGGAAATGGGGTTTACCGCACCGTAGGCGTAAAGCTTCGCATCATAGATAGAGTAGTAGATAACGGTGTCTATCTGCATAGTAACGTTATCCTTGGTGATAACAGGCTGGGGAGGTGAGTCAAGCACCTGCTCCTTAATGGTAACCTTGTTAGCGATCCTCTCGATGAGAGGGATCTTGAAGTGCAGACCTGCCTTCCAGGTGGTTTTATACTTACCGAGCAGCTCGACAACGTACTCATAGGTCTGGGGAACGACCTTAATACAGGAGCTAAGCACGGCAACGATAGCAGCCAATACTAAAGCAATAATAACGTAAAGCATAAATTTTCTCCTTTTAACTATATTTTCTCCCATAATTTTTATTTTATTACAGTTGAACTATCTTTAGTGTAGCACAAATTTTAGAAAAGCGCAATACCCTCGCAGATTTTTTTAATATTAGTGCATGATGTAATTGGTTTAGGATAATTTTAATACTAATATTTTGAAATCAATATTGACTTAATATGTCGAATATAGTATAATAATCCTGGTACTAAAGTACCCGGAGAACACCATACGGTGGCGGTTGCTTTCCTTTTTCGGAAGGGAGCATATTTCTACTCCCTTCACTACAAGGAAGGGAGGTTGATAATATGGACTACATATCCTTGACAGATCTGTTAATGGTTATCAGCATATTTATCGCTTTTGCCGACTTGTTGTATAAATTCTTCAATGGTCGCAAATAAAAAGAAATAACCGCCTTCTGCTGCAACTAGAGGCGGTTATTTCTATAACTCGTTTTTAGCGGAGGCAACCGTCATCGGTGCTCTCCGTTATTATTATAGCATTTATGTTGCGGTTTGTCAACATGTTTTTTGTTTATATTTTAGGGGCGAAGCTTTGTGTTTCGCCCTTTTGTAATGCGACGTCTCGGGTGAACGAGCGAAAAACAGTTGATAACTGTTTTTGCGAAGTGATGAGCCCA
>CAZUJY010000047.1:6235-13035 GCA_964620565.1 uncultured Ruminococcus sp.
AAGCAAGAAGAAAAGGGCGCAAGCCTTGGCTTACGTCCTTTTCGACTATGCGACGGCTCGGGTCATTAGTTGGAACCGCTTATGTTTCCGGCTTCATTGTGGGGTGAACGAGCGAAAAACGGTTGATAACCGTTTTTGCGAAGTGATGAGCCCAAAGCAAGAAGAAAAGGGCGCAAGCCTTGGCTTACGTCCTTTTCGACTATGCGACGTCTCGGTGAGAGCATCGTGGGTGATTTATGTTTCCGGCTTCATTGTGGGGAACAACAACACATCCCTGATCGAAGCCGAATCGGTCAGAAGCATTACCAGTCTGTCAACGCCGAAGCCGAGGCCGCCTGTGGGAGGCATACCGTACTCAAGGGCGGTAACGTAATCGTAGTCAACCTCTGCGGGAGAGGTGGGATCCTCTGCCTTCTTCTTTGCAACCTGCTTTTCAAATCTCTCACGCTGATCGATGGGGTCGTTAAGCTCGGAGAATGCGTTACCGTACTCGGTGCAGTTGATGAAGTACTCGAATCTCTCGGTGAATGCGGGATCGGTGGGCTTTCTCTTTGCGAGAGGAGAGTTCTCAACGGGATAGTCGTAGATGAAGGTAGGCTGAATAAGCTTATCCTCAACGAATGCGTCGAAGAGCTCTACCAGAACGGTGCCCTTGGTAGCATCTGAGGGAACCTCAACGTGATGCGCCTTTGCGCACTCTCTCGCGTCCTCGTCGCTCTGCCAATCCTTATAGTCGATGCCTGCATACTTCTTAACCGCGTCAACCATAGTAAGTCTTTCCCAGTGGCCGAGGTCGATCTCAATACCCTGGTAGGTGATCTTTGTATCGCCGCAAACCTCCTTCGCCAGCATCTTGTAAAGCTCCTCAACAAGATCCATCATGCCGTAGTAGTCGGTAAACGCCTCGTAAAGCTCGATGGTGGTGAACTCGGGATTGTGCTTCTGGTCCATACCCTCGTTTCTGAAGATACGGCCAACCTCATAAACCTTGTGCATACCGCCGACGATAAGACGCTTCAGATAAAGCTCGGTCTCAATACGGAGGTACATAGGAATATCAAGGGTGTTGTGGTGGGTCTTGAAGGAACGGGCAGATGCGCCGATCTCAATGGGAAGAAGTATGGGAGTGTCAACCTCAAGATAGCCCTTGGAGTCAAGGTAGCTTCTGATAAGAGAAAGGATCTTAGATCTCTTGATGAAGGTGTCCTTAACCTCGGGATTTACGATAAGGTCAACGTATCTCTGTCTGTATCTTGTCTCAAGGTCGGTAAGACCGTGGAACTTCTCGGGGAGGGGAAGAAGCGACTTCGCCAGGAGAGTGATAGAGGTGGCGTGAACAGAAACCTCGCCTGTTCTGGTGCGGAAGAGGTGACCCTCAACACCGATAATATCGCCAACGTCCCACTTCTTGAAGCCTGCGTAAACCTCCTCGCCTACGCCGTCACGCGCAACGTAGAGCTGGATCTTGCCCTTGCCGTCAAGGAGATGAGCAAAGGAAGCCTTACCCATGATTCTGCGGCTGATAAGTCTGCCCGCAAGGCGAACGGTGATAACCTCGCCCTCTGCGAGAGTGGACTCACGCTCCTCAAAGAGAGCGATAGCGTCGGGAGCCTCATGGGTTCTGTCGTACTTGGTTATTTCAAAGGGGTTGTTGCCGGACTGATAAAGGTTGTTAAGCTTCTCACGGCGAACCGCAATTTCGCTTGTGCTGTTTATGTTCTGGTTTACGTTCTCGTTTGCCATTTTTTTACGTCCTTTCTGAAGTGATGATAGATGGCGTCGCCTTATGCCTTCGCTCTGGTAACGCTCACAACCTTAAGCTCCATCTGGCCCTTGGCTGCGTTAACTACAACGGTGTCGCCCTCGCTTGCGCCGATAAGGGCTGTGCCGATGGGAGATGCGTCGGAGATCTTACCGCTCTTGGGGTCGGTCTCGTAGGAGCCTACGATGTGATAGGTCTTCTCGCCAAGTCTGTCGCTCTTTACAACAACGATAGAGCCAACGCTGATCTTCTTCTCGTCGATCTGGCTCTCGTCAACGATCTTTGCGCTTGCGATCATAGCCTCAAGCTCTGCCTTTCTTGCGTGGAGCTTGCCCTGCTCCTGCTTTGCCTCGTCGTACTCGGAGTTCTCCGAGAGGTCACCGTAAGAGCGCGCGGTGGAAATATCCTTCTTGTTTTCTTCAATCTTTACGTTTATGTCGGTAAGCTCCTTCTTAAGAGCTTCGTAACCTGCCTGAGTATAGGTCTTCTGTTCGGACATTGTGATTTTTCTCCTGGAATTCTATATTTTTGTAAATTTTAGTTGTCATTTATAAGCTCTAACATCTCCTCAAGAGCTGCATCGAGCTGTGTGTCGCTCTCTTTTTCGAGTTCAACAATTCTGTCGGGAGTGACGCCTATACCGTGATAATTCTCTCCGCAGGGAGGGTTGTAGTAAGCCACGGTCATAGTCACAGAGGACTGGTCGAAATAGTAGTAGGTATTCTGCATAATACCCTTTTTGTAGGTGGTGGTTCCTACGATAGTCGCCTCAAGATCGCCGTCGTTACGGTAATCTCTGATAGCGGCGGTGAATATCTCGCCTGCCGATGCGGTATACTCGTTGCAGATCACCACAAAGGGAAGATCAACCACGTGATCCTCGCCATTTTCGGTGGAGTAAAGAGTGTCGGTGGGCTGATTCTTGTACTCATAGCTCATGATCACCTTACCGTCGGGGATAAGGTAGGAGATGACCGAAACAACGCTGTTAACGTAGCCGCCGGGATTGTTACGCAGGTCGAAGATTATACCATCAACTCCTGCCGCCTCAAGCGTATCGATAGCCTCCTTGAACTGGGCAAAGGTGTTGTCCTTGAAGGAGACGATCTGCACGTAGCCGATATTGTTCTCCTCGTCGATGGAGTAGGATGCGTTGATCTCCTCCACCTCGGCACGGGTCGCCACAACGGTCACCAGCTCCTCTCCGCGGAGGAGGGTAAGCTCAACGTCTGTACCGATCTCGCCTCTGACGTAGTTAACTGCATTGTAATAGCCAAGCTCCTCAACAGTCCTTCCGTCAACCGCATAGATAAAGTCACCGACCATAACGCCCGCCGCCTCGGCAGGTGAGCCCTGGTAAACGGTGCTTACCATAATGCTCTCGTCGGCGTCGTTATATTCGACCATAACGCCGATGCCGCCGAACTTACCGCTCATATCGGTCATATAATCGTCGGTTTCAGCAGGTGGACGGTAGGCGGAGTAGGGGTCGCCGATAACGGTAACGTAGCAATCAAGGATCGCATCGGTCACATCGGTCTTATTGCCTGTGTTTATCTCGTCGTAGAATTCCGTAAGGAAAAGCTCGGCGGTAAGCTTTGCGTGGGTAAAGGTGTCGGGAAGTCCGTCACCGTAGTTGTAGAGCTGAATAAAGCTCTCCTCAAAGTACTGTATTTTCAGTGTGTCGAAAATAGGGAAACCCCACTCGCGCAGATATTGAGATACGTACCGACAGTCGCTCTGCTCGGTGGCAGAGGACATATTCTCCTCGATCTCGGCTCTGTCGTCTGCCGTATATGCAAACAGATCGCAGGAGACAAGAGATGAGAGAATTACCGAAACGGTCAGAATCAGCAGAAGCAGTCTGCCAAGTCTGCCTTTGATAAGATTTTTCATTAATTATTAACCTCGATAGGTGAAGGCCCTGAAGGACAAGGCTCAAATTACACATTTCGGGGTTGTCCCGGCATTTCTGCTTGGCAACCCCAAATACGATATATTATTGTATGAAAGTAAATGTGGATTAATACTTGGTGGGCTTGTTGGAAAGATACTTCTTAACCATAAGCGCAACCTTGAAGGTAACTGCGTGATCGAACTCACGAAGGTCAAGGCCGGAGAGCTTTCTGATCTTCTCAAGACGGTAAACAAGAGTGTTACGGTGAACGAAGAGCTTTCTTGAGGTCTCGGAAACGTTAAGGTTGTTCTCGAAGAAGCTCTGAACGGTCATAAGGGTCTCACGGTCAAGAGATTCAAGCGATCCCTTCTTGAACACCTCGGAGAGGAACATCTCGCAGAGGGTGGTGGGAAGCTGGTAGATAAGTCTGCCGATACCCAGGTTCTCGTAGGAGATAACCGTCTTCTCAATATCGAATACCTTACCAACCTCGAAGGCGATTCTCGCCTCCTTGTATGCTCTGGTAAGATCCTTAAGGTTGTCAACCACAGAGGAGATACCGATAGTAGCCTTGAGAGCGTGCTTTGTCTGCATATCCTCAACGAGAGCGCGCGCAAAGTCCTCCATAGCCTTTGCATCGGTGTCTGCGGGGATCTCTCTTACCACAACAACGTCCTGCTCGCTGATGTTGATAACGTAATCCTTGTCGCCCCCGCCGATAAGCTCATGTACGATCTCATAGGGAGGAGTAGAGGAGGTGCTCTGGAACTTGATTACGAATACTATGCGATGCTCGTCATTGGAGAAGTGAAGCTCGTTAGACTTTATGTAAATATCGCTGGGCAGAATGTTATCAAGAAGAATGCTCTTGATAAAGGAGCCCTTGTCGTATTTCTCGTCGTAAAGAGATTTCATATTGCCGAGGAAGATAGCCAGCAGCGAAGCCATAGAGCTTGCGTGGGAATCGCTGCCCTCAACGAAGCAGATGCAGTCGCTCTTATCGTTTACGTTGATAAAGCGATAGGTGTAGCCCTCGTACACAATTGCGTTGCCCGAGAAGGAAAGCTCCTCTCTGATTCTCTGTCTGGACTCTCCGATCTTCTGAAGCTCGGAGCAGGCGATAACGATACCGTTCTCGTCGATAATACCAATGGTGCGGCCTATAACGTCCTTCATCTGATGAAGCACTGTTTGATACAAGCGGTTAGACATTTTTGGTCGATCCTTTCTTTTATAAAAACCTTTAAGTTAGCCTTGTTAAATATAACCTTATTTAAACAAAAAACACCCACGAAACCTCTTAATTGAAATGTCACTTGGCTGTTTTTGTGTATACTGTACTATATTCTAACTCATTTTTGGACAATTTGCAATAGGTTTTTGAAAAAAACTTGAAAAAATTCACAAAAAATCGAAAAAATCTTTGTAAATATTAACGATATTGTCACGAACTGCCAAAAAAACACTGCGCCGACCGAAAAGCCGGGCGCAAAATTTAAACTACATTTAATTATATATAGGCAACGCATCACTTGTGCAAGGCACAAACTTCACTTCGGCTTTGCCGAAACTTCACTTGTGCAAGGCACAAACTTCACTTAACCGCAGGTTAAACTTCACTTTTTGAAGCGAGATCTTGTCAAATGGGTGAAGTTGCTCACTTCGTTTGCAGTGAAGTAGTTCGCTTCGCTCACAGTGAAGTAGTTCGCTTCGCTCACAGTGAAGTTGCTCGTTTCACTCGCAGTGAAGTTTGCTACGCAAGTGTGATGTTATGTTAATTCATACTCATAAGAAATCGCAGAGAGGGCGAAGGAGGGGGCGGTCTCACAGCGGAGGATCCTGTTGCCAAGGGTCACCGAAAGGCATCCCGCCTTTGTCGCCTCGGCTGCCTCGTCGGGTGAAAATCCACCCTCGCTGCCTACGATAACCGCAATGCTTTCGGGGCTTTCTCTGCCCGAGAGGGCGGTCTTTACCGTCAGCCCATCCTCGTTCTCGTAGCAGAAGAGGGCAAGAGCGCACTCCGCCGCCTCCTTAAGCATGGCAGAGTAGGAGAGGGGCCGGGTGACGGTGGGGATCTTCGCTCTGCCGCACTGCTTCGCCGCCTCCTCGGCTATCCTCTGAAGCCTTGCGGTCTGCTTCTCCGCCTTTTCCGCCTTGGGCCGCTTGATACAGCGTGAGGACTCGAAGGGGATAATTCTGTCGGCTCCAAGCTCCACCGCCTTCTGTATCACGACCTCCAGCTTATCGCCCTTGGGATATGCCATGCACAGCGTGATGCTGACGGGCGACTCGGCTCCCGACTGAAGACGGCTGTCTATCCGACAGATGCACTCCTCGTCACGAATACGGGTTAGGGTACAGCCATACTCCTTTCCCGTACCGTCGCAAACCACCACCTCGTCGCCCTCTGCCATACGGAGCGAGCGCGCGATATGATGAGCGTCGGCGCCATTTATAATTATTCTGTTTTCCTCGATATTCTCTCTGTCAACAAAAAATCTTGCCATAATAAGTTCCTGATGTTTTTAGTTAAAATTCGGGCAATCGGCTTCATTTTCTCTTGAATTTTCCAATAAAAACGGAAAACTGCCTTAAAATCAGCCGAAAATAGAGTCAAAATCCGGGATAACGAAAAGAGCTTAAACTCTTACAAGCATACCTACCCAGTCGTTTTCATTGATCTCCTTTTCCACGGTAAAGCCGGTCTTGATAACCGCCGCTCTTACCTCATCGGCTCTCTCGCCGATAATTCCCGAGAGGATAAGGGGAGAGCCCGCCTTCACGTAATCTCTCACGTCGGGCAGCATTCTTATAATAATATCCGCAACGATATTCGCTACGCAGAAGTCGTACCTTCCGCCCGAAAGGTCAACCCCACGGAGCAGATCGCTGACACCTACGGTGATGTTGTCACAGCCGTCTGCGAGGCAGTTTTCTCTTGCAACCTTAACCGCCATAGGATCAATGTCGTAGGCGTTACAGCTCTCAGCGCCCAGCTTTGAAGCGCAGATGGAGAGAATACCCGAGCCTGTTCCAACGTCAAGCACACGCTTGCCACGGAGCTCCTCCTCCTGCATAAGACGGATAACCAGCCTTGTGGTCTCGTGGGTACCCGTACCGAATGCCATACCGGGATCCATA
>CAZUJY010000048.1:0-12939 GCA_964620565.1 uncultured Ruminococcus sp.
TATATGCGAGGCAGAACGCTTGACGATTCCTTTATCATTCTCGACGAGGCGCAGAACACCACTCCCGAGCAGATGAAGATGTTCCTTACCCGTATCGGCTACAATACCAAGGCGGTAGTTACCGGTGACCTTTCACAGACCGATCTGCCCATGGGTAAGAAGAGCGGCCTTTCCATTGCCGCAAGGATCCTCGGAAATATCGAGGGTATAGGCATATTTGAATTCTCGGAGCGTGACGTTGTAAGACATCATCTTGTGAAGAAGATCATCAGCGCATACGAGGCATACGAAAAAAATCAAAATAAAAATAAAGAAGACAAAAGAAAGCAGTAGAGGACAGAAAAATGTTTGAAAAAAGACTTTTTATCAGCTTTTCAGCAACAAAGAATTTTCCCGAGGTTGACTACAACCTTAAGTCGGTTGTGAGACGTGCGATCCTTGCAACACTTGAATACGAGGATCTTATCTTCGGCGCAGAGGTTTCTGTTACCTTCTGCGACAATGAATACATCAAAAAGCTTAACGGCGAGTTCAGAGATAAGGATGCCGCTACCGATGTTCTCTCATTCCCTATGTACGACTTCGAGGAGGAGGAAGAGCTTCCTCTTAATCCTGACGGATCCATTTCTCTCGGTGATATTGTAGTTTCGCTTGAGCGTGCGGCGGAGCAGGCTAAGGAGATCGGTAACAGCCTTGAGAGAGAGGTTGCATTCCTTGTTATCCACTCCACGCTTCATCTTCTCGGCTATGATCACGAGAGATCTGCCGATGATGATGAGGCGCAGTGCCTTGCGCAGAGAGAAATTATCGAAAGTCTGAGCTTTTAAGAGGGACAAAAATGAGAAAAACAGCTTTTATTGCAATTATAGGTAGACCCAACGTGGGTAAATCCACACTTTTAAATTCTATTCTCGGTGAGAAGGTGGCGATCGTTTCAAAGAAGCCCCAGACTACCAGAAACCGTATTACAGGTATTCATACCGTTGGCGAGAATCAGTTTGTTTTCCTTGATACTCCCGGTATTCATAAGCCCAGAACCAAGCTTGGCGATTATATGGTAAAGACCACCTCTCAGACTGTTGCGGGCGTTGATACCGCTATCCTTGTTGTTGAGGCTCGTGAGTCGGTTGGCGATATCGAGGCGAAGATGATCCAGCGCTTTAAGTCCGAGGGCATCCGTGCTATTCTTGTTATCAATAAGATCGATACAGTTCGCCCCGAAAATATAGCAAAGACCATTGCCGCTTACGCCGAGGCATTTGACTTCGAGGCGGTGGTTCCCATGGTTGCAAAGAACGGTAAGGGAGTTGATATTCTTCTCTCCGAGTGCGAGAGCTTCCTTCGAGAGAGCGAGTGGTTCTTCTCCGAGGATATTGTGACCGATCAGCCCGAGCGTCAGATCGTTGCAGAGATCATCCGTGAGAAGCTTCTGCGCATGCTGGAGGAGGAGATCCCCCACGGTACGGCGGTTACTATCGAGGAGTGGAAGGAGGAGGGCAATCTTGTCTCCATTCGTGCCGAGATATACTGCGAGAAGGCATCTCATAAGGGAATTATTATCGGCAAGGGCGGATCGCTTATCAAGAAGATCGGCTCCTATGCCCGTCAGGATATAGAGAAGATGCTTGACTCCAAGGTATTCCTTGATCTTTACGTAAGAGTTAAGGAGAATTGGCGTGACTCCGGCTTTAACATCTCCGACTTCGGATTTAAGGACGAGGAATAATGACAGTTGAGGTACGGGGATTAATAATCCGCACGGTGGATATTAAGGAAACCGACAGACTGGTTACCATTTTTACCGAGGAATACGGTGCAATGACAGCCCTTGCAAGAGGCGCCAGATCCCTGAAGAGCCGAAAGCTTGCCGCTACTATGCAGTTCTGCTACGGCAGATACGTGCTTTATAAGTATGAGGACAAGTATACCGTCAAGGAGGCAGAGCTTATTGAGAACTTCTTTGACATAGGCCAGAGCATAGAGGGACTAGCTCTTGCAAATTACATAGCCGAGGTGCTCTCCGACGTAACCGTTGCAGAGGCAGAGCGTGATCTGTTAAGGCTGTCACTTAATTCGCTATATGCTATATCAAAGGGACTGTATTCTGTAGAGAAGATCAAGGCTGCCTTTGAGATTCGTGCCGTTTCTATCCTTGGCTTTATGCCCAGCGTTCTCTCCTGTCACAGCTGCGACGAAAAGGGAGGAGATTTCTTCTTTGACATTATGAGCGGAATCATTGAATGTCGCTCCTGCCATGAGAAGAGGGAGAAGGGACGTATCGAGCATGCCGATCCTCACGAGAGCCATATTATCTGCATACTGTCAGAGGGGGCCAAAACCGCTCTTGGCTATTGCATTTATGCGCCGATAGAACGGGTGTTTTCCTTTAATATTTCCGACTCCGATATGCGACTTTTCGCCCGTGCGGCAGAGGAATATATAATTAATCAGCTGGAACGCAGCTATAAATCACTTGAATTTTATAAGAGCTTATTACGTTAAAATTTACGGAGCTTAAAATGTTATTTACAGCAAAAACACTTTCCACATTGGAATATGACAAAATAATAAAAATGCTCATTGAGTGTGCATCCACCGAGGGTGCGAAGGCGAGAGCGGCGGCTCTTACTCCTACAGATGATTACGAGACTGTAAGCCTGAGGCAGAGAAGGACCGACGATGCTAAGCGTCTGATAAACACCAAGGGGTATCCTGCCTTTTCCGCTCAGGAAAGAGTTGTTTCGGCGGCAGAGAGAGCCTACAAGGGCGCAATTCTCTCACCCCAGGAGCTTTTGGAGATTGCGGCGCTTCTTCGCTCGGCGAGGGCGGTGCTTGATTATTCAAGCGCAGACAGGACCTTTGAGACCTGCCTTGACGAGATATTTAACCGTCTTATGCCTAACCGTGAGCTAGAAAATGGCATTACAAGAGCGATTATATCCGAGGATATGATCGCAGACGAGGCTAGCCCCACGCTTGCAGACATAAGACGCAAGATCAGGCTTGCCAACAATAGAATAAAAGACACCTTACAGAGCTACGTTGGTGGCGCAAGGCTTAAGTATCTGCAGGAAAATCTGGTTACTATGAGAAACGGCAGATACGTTGTTCCTGTTAAGGCGGAGTATAGAAATGAGATCAAGGGTCTTGTTCACGATACCTCGTCCTCGGGCGCAACGCTTTTCGTTGAGCCTATCAGCGTTGTTGAAGCGAATAACGAGCTTAAGTCGCTTGCAAACGAGGAGGAAAGAGAGATCGAGCGCATTCTCGCATCCCTTTCTGCCGAGTGCGGTGACGCCTGCTCGCTGATTTCCATAGATTATCACAGCATCACCGAGCTTGCATTTTATTATGCCTGCGCAACGCTGGCTATTCAGATGAAGGCGGAGATGCCGAGGATCGTTGATGATAGACGTATTGAGCTTAAAAGAGCAAGACATCCTCTGATCGACAGATCGAAGGTTGTTCCTATCGACGTTTCTATCGGCGACGGATTTAACACGCTTATAATCACCGGACCCAACACCGGCGGTAAGACGGTAACTCTTAAAACTCTCGGGCTTTTCGTGCTTATGGCGCAGTCGGGACTTCAGATCCCCGCGCTTGAAAGCTCTACTGTAGGAATTTTCAGCGAGGTGCTTGTTGATATAGGTGACGAGCAGAGCATCGAGGCTTCGCTTTCCACCTTCTCATCTCATATGGTGAATGTGGCTGATATTATGGGCAGAGTAGGCGAGAGATCGCTTGTGCTGTTTGATGAGCTTGGCTCGGGCACAGATCCTATTGAGGGCGCCGCACTTGCTATTGCAATTCTTGAGCATACAGATAAATGCGGTGCGCTTACAGCTGCTACGACTCACTATGCCGAGCTTAAGGTATACGCTCTTGAAACTCCCGGCGTGCAGAACGCATCATGCGAGTTTGATATAGAAACTCTTCGTCCCACTTACCGTCTTATTGTTGGTACACCCGGTAAATCAAATGCCTTTGCCATATCCGAAAAGCTTGGTATTTCCGAGGAGATCATCGGCAGGGCAAGTCAGCTTATCAAGCGTGAGAACAAACGCTTTGAGGACGTTATTGAAAGGCTTGACACAAACCGTATCGAGATGGAAAAGGCTCGCTCCGAGGCAGAGAGAATGCGTGCGGAGTATGAGGAGTTTAAGAAAAACGCAGAGGAGGAGCTTAAGCGCAAGATAGCTCGCAGTGAGGAAGAAATCGCAAAACAGACACTTAAAGCTAAGCAGATACTTGATAGCGCCCGTGCGTCCAGCGAATTTATCTTCCGCCAGCTTGAGGAGGTGCGTAAGCAGGAGGATAAGACACAGCGTAACGAGATGATGCAGTCCGCAAGGGACGAGATGCGCAAGAGGATGCGTGAGAGCGAGTCGCTTATGTCGGGTATTGATATCCGTGATCTTGCGGATGATGAAAACTATAAGCTTCCGAGACCTCTTAAGGTTGGTGATAAGGTATTCCTTACAACCATAAAGAAGGAGGGCATTGTTACCGCTCTTGCAGATAAAAAGGGGCAGATTGCCGTTACATCCGGTATCCTTAAAACAAAGGTCAGCGAGGATAAGATAAGGCTGCTTGACGGAAAGGTCAAGTATGTTTCGGATTCTGCTCCTAAGGTCAGCGAGGGAAAGGTAAAGAAGACTATTACTTCTACCTTTAAGCCCGAGATAGACGTTCGTGGAATGATTGGCGACGATGCCTGGTTCGTTGTGGATAAGTATATTGACGATGCAGTTCTTGCGGGTATGCCTACCGTTCGTATTATCCACGGAAAGGGAACAGGCGCTCTTCGTGCGGCGCTATGGAAATATTTTAAGAGCGATAAAAGAATTAAGTCATACCGCCACGGCGAGTATGGTGAGGGTGATTCGGGAGTAACCGTTCTCACCCTTGGCAAATAAAAGGAGGGAAATATGAAATTTGACAGATTAAAGGATTTTTTAGACTACTATCTTCCCATGCTGGGCGTTCCCGGATCGGATACTGTTATTTATAAGGATCACGAGGAGGTTTTCCGTCACAAGAGCGGATTTGATAATCTCAAGTACCGTACTCCTATGCGTCAGGATGCTTTGCATCACATTTACAGCTGTACCAAGATCGCTACCTGTGTTGCGGCTATGCAGCTTATTGAACGTGGAGAGATCCTTATTAATGATCCCGTTCACGTATATTTCCCCGAGTATAAGAATCTTCAGGTCGCAAGACGTGGCGCCGACGGTAAGATCCGTGTGGAAAAGGCGAGAAATCCCATCCTCATAAGACATCTGTTCTCGATGACCTCCGGTCTTGATTACACTATTCGCCGCTCTGCTATCGACAGAGTTAAGAAGGCGACAGGCGGCGCTTGTCCCACCCTTGATATTATCCGTGCATTGCCCGAGGATCCTCTTGTTTGTGAGCCTGGTGAACGCTATTGCTACGGACTTTCTCACGACGTCCTTGGAGGAATTGTTGAGCTTATATCGGGAATGAAGCTTGGCGATTATATGAAGAAGAACATTTTTGATCCCCTCGGAATGAAGGATACCACGTTTGAGATAGGCCAGCACAACTACGAGAGAATCGCCTCTCAGTATGAGTATGACAGCGTTGGCAGATGTGCAATAGAGGTACTTAAGGACAGCAACGTTATGCGCTTTGGAGCTGAGTATCAGAGCGGCGGTGCAGGACTTCTGTCTACCGTTGATGATTTCATTCTTCTCACCGACGCGCTTGCTAACGGCGGTGTAGGTAAGAATGGCGCTCGCATCCTTTCGGGCGCATCGGTTAAGCTTCTTGCCTCTCCCTCGCTTACTCCCGAGCAGAGCATTGCCTTTGAGCTTTCTCATAACGTAGGATATGACTACGGACTTGGCGTTCGTGTTATGCGTGATCCTGCAAAGGCGGGTAGCCTTATGCCCAAGGGTGCTTTCGGCTGGGACGGTAAGAAAATGTCGCTATCGGTAAGCGATCCCGAGAACAAGCTTGCCATCTTCCACGTTGAAGAGATCGACGGTATGAATGCTATACTTATCCCAAGACTTATGAACGTTATATATTCCTGTCTTGATGAGGAGTAAGATACAGTCGGGGTCAGAACCGGGACTTCGCAGGTGCCTCATCTAATCTATATTGTTAGAGAAGCGAAGTCCATAACGTTTTCTGACGAAAATGTGCGGCTCTCCCCGAGATGTATGATATAAAAAAGAAAAAGACAACCGCAAGGGCTGTCTTTTTCTTTTTGGTGCCGGTAGTCGGGGTCGAACCGACACGGTATTGCTACCTTCGGATTTTGAGTCCGACGCGTCTGCCAATTCCACCATACCGGCATTTTGCGCCATTTCTGTCGCAGGTAGTATTATAGCATAGAAAGTAAAAAAAATCAATACGTTTTAATAAAAAAGTTTTTAAGCCCCTTTGTAAAATATTTTGCGTACGTATTGATTTTTATAAAATTATATAGTATAATTATCGTGTAGTAATATAAATAAAATATTAAAGAGGACAATTATGAAAAATCACGTAGAGTACAAAACACAGGGCGTATGCTCCAGAATGATCGTTGTTGATGCCGAGGATGGCGTTATCACCGACTGCAAGTTCGTTGGCGGTTGCGCAGGTAACACTCAGGGCGTCGCAGCACTTGTTGTTGGTATGAGAGTCGAGGATGCAATCGGCAAGATCAAGGGAATTAAGTGCGGCTTCAAGCCCACCTCCTGTCCCGATCAGCTTGCGAACGCTCTCGAAGAAATGCTTGCAGATTAAAAAATAATATATAAATCACGGCAGAAAGGATAATTCTAATGTATAACGCAGAATATCATAGATGGCTCAATTCTTCGGTACTTACCGAGGAGGAGCATGCCGAATTGGTTTCTATCGGCAATAATGAGGAGGCAAAGGCTTTAAGATTTACCGCTCCTATGGACTTCGGTACGGCAGGCCTCAGATCTACAATGTATATGGGTATCGGTTCTATGAACCGCTTTACTGTAGCGCAGACGACCCGTGGCATCGCCGCTCTTATCAAGAGCGTTGGCGGTGAGGAGAGAGGCGTTGCTATCGCCTTTGACTCCAGAAATAATTCCGAGACCTTTGCGCGTGTAAGCGCATGCGTTCTTGCGGGCTCAGGCATCAAGTCTTATATCTTTAACGGCATTCGTCCTACTCCCGAGCTTTCCTTTGCTCTTCGTGAGCTGGGATGCGTTGCGGGTATCAATATTACCGCATCTCACAACCCCAAGGAATATAACGGCTACAAGGCATACTGGGAGGATGGCGCGCAGATCGCTCCCGAGCAGGCTAAGGTGGTTTCTGGCGAGAGATCCAAGTTTGACGTTCTTGATATGTCAGGAATTATGGACTTTGATGAGGGTGTTAAGTGCGGCCTTATCACTGTTCTTGACGAGCAGTTTGATGAGAAGTATCTTGCGGCTGTTCTTGCTACTGCCGTAAATGGCAATGCGGTTAAGGAGGTTGCGGATGAGCTTAAGGTTGTTTACACACCTCTTCACGGTGCGGGCTACAGACTTGTTCCCGAGGTATTCAAGAGAATAGGCCTCAAGCATCTTTATACCGTTGACGAGCAGATGATGCCCAACGGCGATTTTCCTACCGTTGAAAAGCCCAACCCCGAGTACAGCGCAGTATTCAAGCTGGGTATTGATATTGCAAACAGAGTTGGTTCCGATCTTGTAATTGCTACCGACCCCGACTCCGACAGAGTTGGTGTTATGACACGTACCGAAAACGGTGAGTTCGCTACTATTTCCGGTAACCAGATGGGTGCGCTTCTTCTTGACTACGTTATCAAGGCGCGCCGTGATCTCGGTATTCTTCCCGAGGGCGCATACTGTGTAAAGAGCCTTGTATCTACCGATATGGCGTATAAGATCGCAAAGGACAACGGCGTAAAGCTTCACGACGTTCTTACCGGCTTTAAGTTTATCGGCGAGGTTATCAAGAACTATGAGGCAGAGGGCAAGTTCGGTGGTTTCCTTCTCGGCTTTGAGGAGAGCTACGGATATCTTCTCGGCTCCTATGCAAGAGATAAGGATGCGGTTGAGGGCTCTATGATGATCCTTGAGATGACCGCTTATTATAAGAAGAAGGGCATGACCCTTTCGGATGCTCTCGCCGAGCTTTACAAGACCTACGGTCTGTACGCTGAAAAGACCATTGATATTTATATGGAGGGTCTTGACGGTATTGAGAACAGAAAGAAGGTTATGCAGAATCTTCGTGACAATACACCTGTCTCCATCGGCGGCGTGGCGGTTATGAGCGCAGGCGACTACAAGACGGGCGAGGTTCGCAATCTTGAGAACGGACAGATATCTACTACCGGTCAGCCATCCTCCGATGTTCTTTACTACACACTCAAGAACGAGGATAAGATCATTGTTCGTCCCTCCGGCACCGAGCCCAAGATCAAGATCTACATTCTTGCCCACGACGACAATAAGGAGAGCCTTGACACAAAGCTTTCCGCTTATGAAAAAGATTCAAGAAAGATGACAGAGGTTTAATCCTTTAGGAAACATACAGTGACAGAAAAACAAAAGCATATAAGAAACTTTTCTATTATTGCCCACATAGATCACGGTAAATCCACTCTGGCTGACCGAATTCTCGAGAAGACCAGAACTGTTGAGACCCGTGATATGGAGGAGCAGCTGCTTGATAATATGGATCTTGAGCGTGAGCGTGGCATTACCATCAAGGCGAGAGCGGTAAGGCTTTCATATAAGGCAAAGAATGGGGAAGAATACATTTACAACCTGATCGACACACCCGGTCACGTTGACTTTGGCTATGAGGTTTCAAGATCGCTTAAGGCCTGCGAAGGTGCGCTGCTGGTTGTTGATGCAACCCAGGGCGTTGAGGCGCAGACCCTTGCTAACGCATATCTTGCGATAGACAACGATCTTGAGATCCTGCCTGTAATCAATAAGATCGATCTGGCGTCTGCTAACGTCGAGGGGGCCAGACGGGAGATAGAGGATATCATAGGTATTCCTGCCGAGGACTGTCCTGCGGTTTCTGCTAAATGCGGACTTAATATTGAGGACGTGCTTGAAAAGGTGGCGACCGATATTCCCGCGCCAAAGGGAGATGCTGATAAGCCTCTTAAGGCGCTTATCTTCGACTCGCACTACGACTCATATCTTGGTGTTGTTGTATATATCCGTATATTCGACGGCACAATCCGTGCAGGAGACAGAATTCGTCTTATGGCGCAGGGAAGTGAGTTCGACGTGGTTGAGGTAGGTACCATGGAGCCCTTCGGTCTTAAGAAGGCGGAGTCGCTTTCTGCCGGTGAGGTAGGATATGTTACCGCTTCGATCAAGACCGTAGGGGATACAAGAGTAGGTGATACCGTCACATCGGCGACACAGCCTGCTGACGAGCCTCTCGATGGATTCCGTGACGTGCATCCTATGGTATATTCGGGTATTTATCCTGCCGACGGCGCAAGGTACGGCGATCTTCGTGATGCACTTGAAAAGCTTCAGCTTAATGATGCCTCACTTGTGTTTGAGCCCGAGACCTCTATTGCTCTGGGCTTTGGCTTCAGATGCGGCTTCCTCGGACTTCTTCACATGGAGATAATTGAGGAGCGACTTGAGAGAGAATTCAATCTCGACCTTATTACCACGGCTCCCTCGGTTATTTATAAGGTTGACCTTCGCTCCGGCGAAACTATAATGATCGATAACCCCTCAAAGTTCCCGACGGCAGATGAGATCCAGACGGCTTATGAGCCTATTATGAAGGCTACTATTATTACCCCCACCGATTACGTTGGCGGTATTATGGATCTTTGCCAGGAGAGAAGAGGCGTGTTTATTGATATGAAGTATATCGACACCGAGCGTGTTGAGCTTCATTACGATCTTCCTCTTAATGAGATAATTTACGACTTCTTTGATGCACTCAAGAGCCGTACCAAGGGGTATGCTTCTCTTGACTATGAGCTTAAGGGCTATCAGTCATCGAAGCTGGTTAAGCTTGACTTTATGCTTAACGGTGACGTAGTGGATGCGCTCTCCTTTATCGTATTTGAGGATAGGGCATATACACGTGCACGTAAGATAGCGGAGAAGCTTAAGGAAAATATCCCGCGTCAGCTCTTTGAAATTCCTATTCAGGCCTGCATTGGCTCAAAGATAATTGCTCGAGAGACGGTAAAGGCAATGCGTAAGGACGTGCTTGCAAAGTGCTACGGCGGTGATATTACCAGAAAGAAGAAGCTGCTTGAAAAGCAGAAGGAAGGTAAGAAGAAAATGCGTAAGCTCGGTAGCGTTGAGGTTACGCCCGAGGCCTTTATGGCGGTACTCAGACTCAGCGATGACAACTGATTCGAGAGGACTTTACGTTCACATTCCTTTCTGCGTAAGGAAGTGCAACTACTGTGATTTTGCTTCCTTTGGTTGCTCGTCGATTGACTGGCGTGAGCGATATATCGATGCTCTTTGCGGTGAGATCTTATCATATAGGGATAAAAGCATTGGCATTGATTCTATATTCTTCGGCGGCGGAACTCCATCACTTCTCACCCCCTCGGAGTTTGAGAGGATCGTTTCTGCCATAGCTGAAGGCTTTAATGTCTTTCCAAATACGGAGTTTACTCTGGAGGTAAATCCTAAGACGGTTGACGAAGAAAAGCTCGCTTCTTATGTTAGGTACGGAGTTAACAGACTGAGCATTGGATTGCAGTCGATTCACGAAAACGAGCAGAAAATATTAGGCAGAATACACAATTTTGACGATTTCCTAAAAACCTACTATCTTGCACGGAAAAGCGGTATCAAGAATATCAACGTCGATCTGATGTATGGAATCCCCGAGCAGACTATGGAAAGCTTTGGCGAAACCTTACGCCGTGTTACCGATCTTTCCCCCGAGCATATTTCACTTTACGGTCTGATTCTTGAGGAGGAAACTCCCTTTTACAGAATAAAGGATAAGCTTCCGCTTCCGACAGAGGACACAGAGTGCGATATGTACTATCTTGCGGCGAATAAGCTTTCCGCTGCAGGTTATTCTCATTATGAGATCTCAAATTATGCGAAGGAAGGATATGAATGCCGACATAATCTTAAGTATTGGCATTGCGAGGAATATATCGGTGTCGGACTTTCGGCATATTCATACTTTGATGGTGCAAGGTTTGGAAATAGCGACAGTATCGAGGAATATTTAGGCGGCTCTTACGCAAAATATAGTAGGGAAGATAAGCTTGATAAGGATGCGCTTGCCTATGAGTACGTTATGCTTGCCTTCAGGCTTAAGGAAGGCTTTTCGCTTGATGAGTATAAGGTAAGGTTTGACAGGGATTTCCTTGAAGGAAGAGCCGATATTATTGACCGCTTTGAAAAAGTCGGTTATCTTATAAACCGTAACGGCAGGATCGCCCTTACGGAAAGCGGATTTTATGTAAGCAATTCTATACTTACGGAATTGCTCTGATATTACTGATAATTTAATTAATAAAAAAAGATAGGAGATTTATTATGGCAGATTTAGAAAAGATCCTTAATGAAGAAGAGTCTGAGGAGCTTGGTGACATCATCTACACCCTTACCGACGAGGAGACAGGTGAGGAGGTTGAATTCCAGTTCATCGATAAGGCAACCATTGACGACGTGCTTTACTTCGCGCTTCTTCCTGTCGCAGAGGATGGCGATGAGTATTACATCTTCCGTGTAAGAGAGGATGGCGAGGACGTTATCTTTGATAGCATCGATGACGATGACGAGTTTGAAAAGGTTGAGGACTACTTCAACGATCTTCTTTTTAACGAGGTTGACTACGACAAATAATTCGTAAAGCGAACATATTTTTACCTGCGTGGTGCGTGATAATGTGATATTTGAACCTACACACATTGCTAGGGAGTCCGGATAAACTTCCGTCTACGGGATGCAGGCCTCCCGCCGAGGGCGCTTGTCTTAATTGGCGACCCCCTCTCAGCGGACGTTGGAAGCGCAAAGAGATGGAGAGGACACCCACCTGGTTTGACCGGGTTAAACTTTTACTTTACACGGCCATGCGGGGTCTAATAAGAGCTGTCGAGCTATTTTGACGGCTCTTTTTTCATTTTTGCCCTTTATTTTGCATAGGATTAGTTGAATACTTCTATTAAATGGAGATTAAAATGACAAAGCAAATTGAAGGACTTACAAGTACAGAGGTAGAAAACTCGCTAAAGCTTCACGGAGATAATTCCTTAAGGGGAGAGAAAAAAAGGAGCTTTTTAAGACGTTTTTTCGAAAATCTATCCGACCCGATAATAAGAATTTTAATGATCGCGCTTGCCGTGCAGCTTATTTTCACCTTCGGTGATGCAAACTATTTTGAGATCGGTGGAATAATTGCGGCAATTTTGCTTTCCACAACCGTTTCTACTCTTTCGGAGTACCGAAGCGAAAAGGCCTTTGACAAGCTTCGGGAGGACAGCCTTGACAGTACTGTCAGCGTGCTTCGTGACGGTGAGATCAAAAATATATCTGCCTCCTCGCTTGTGGTTGGCGATATTGTGTATCTGTCTGTCGGTGAGAAGATCCAGGCTGACGGCGAGATCATAAGCGGCAGGATAACCGTGGATCAATCAGCGCTTAACGGCGAGAGCGCAGAGTGTGTAAAGAGCGCAGGGAAGGATTTCGGCTGGGATCTTTCATCTGCGAGCCGTGTTTTTCGTGGCTCTGTAATTACCGACGGCAGCGCTATAATGCGTGTAGGCCGTGTGGGAGCTTCGACCTACTACGGTATGGTGGCAAAGGACGTGCAGACCGAAACAAGAGTAAGCCCTCTGAAGCTTCGCCTTGGCGGTCTTGCAAGGCAGATAAGCCGTATAGGCTACGTGGTTTCTGCGGTTGTCGGCATTAGCTTTTTGTTTAATGCAATAGTTGTAAATAACGGCTTTGATGCTCTCAA
>CAZUJY010000049.1:0-4156 GCA_964620565.1 uncultured Ruminococcus sp.
TCTTGTATCAGAGGTTGTAAGCTCCAACGGCTCTACCTCTCAGGGCTCTGTTTGCGGCTCTACTCTTGCGCTTATGGACGCAGGTGTTCCGATCAAGGCGCCCGTTGCGGGTATTTCCTGCGGTCTTATCACCGCTGAGGACGGCTCCTGGGATACCATGATCGACATTCAGGGTCTTGAGGACTTCTATGGCGATATGGACTTCAAGGTAGCAGGTACCAAGAAGGGTATTACTTCTATTCAGATGGACCTTAAGGTAGACGGTCTTACTCCCGAGATCATCAAGCAGGCTCTCGAGACTACTCATCAGGGTAGAAACGAGATCATTGACAAGGTTATCCTTCCTGCGATCGCAGAGCCCAGAGCAGAGGTATCCGCTTACGCTCCCAAGATGATTTCCATGACCATCAATCCCGATAAGATCCGTGAGGTTATCGGTAAGGGCGGCTCTGTAATCCAGAAGATCGTTGCCGACACCGGCGCAAAGGTTGACATCAACGACGACGGTACCGTATTTATCGCAGCGGTTAACCGTGAGAGCGCAGATATGGCTAAGGCTATTATCGACGCTATCGTATTCGAGCCCCAGGTAGGCGAGACCTACGAGGGTACCGTTACCAGAATTATTCCTATCGGCGCATTCGTTGAGTTCGCACCCGGCAAGGAGGGTATGGTACACATCTCCAAGCTTCAGCAGCAGAGAACCGAGAAGGTTGAGGACGTTGTAGCGGTAGGCGACACCGTTCGTGTTAAGTATCTCGGCACTGATGAGAAGGGCAGACAGAACCTCTCCATGCGTGACGCTGCTCCCAAGGCAGAGTAATTTCAAAGCATAAATATCGCATATTCGGCAATCGGTTTTCACGGTTGCCGAATTTTGCGGAAAAGCGGCGAAAACAAAATTTCGCCGGAGTGTCACATAAACTATTTTTTGTCCCATATCGTTTGTGTAAAATTGCACATTTTGATAGAAAAGCCATACTTTATTATAAATATAATAAATAAAAAACATAAAAAAACAAATTTTTTTGAAAAAACTATTGACTTATTTGACAAGAAGTAGTATAATCATTACAAGAAAGTGCATTAGTTTGCCTTTTTGCCGAAAAGCAGGCGTAAATCATTACATAAACCACTCGCCCAACGGTTTGGATTTTGCAGGCTTTTATGTAAAAGGCAGGCATGTGTTTTCACAAAGGAATTTATAATTTAATTAAAGGAGAAATTTACTATGAACAAGAACATTGTTAAGCTCATTGCAGTTTTAGTAATGTGCTTCATGATTTGTGGCGTTCTTGTAGCTTGCAAGGGCGAGACTGGTCCTCAGGGCGAACAGGGTATCCAGGGTGAAACCGGTGCTACTGGTCCTCAGGGCGAAAAGGGCGAACAGGGTGAAACCGGTGCTACCGGTCCTCAGGGTCCTCAGGGCGAACAGGGTATCCAGGGTGAAACCGGTGCTCAGGGTCCTCAGGGCGACAAGGGTGAAACCGGTGAAAAGGGTGACAAGGGTGATGCTGGTGAAAACGGCCTTACTCCCACCATCGGCGAAAACGGCAACTGGTTCATCGGCGACGTTGATACCGGCGTTAGAGCTGAGGGTAAGGATGGCGAGGACGCTTTCGTTTGCGTAGATCACACCGATACTACCGAGATCGTTGTTGAGAGCGTTGATGGCGGTCACTACACTCTTAAGGTTTGTCTTGATTCCAGATGTGGTTTTGCTTGGATCCTTTGCGGTCACAAGAACCAGACCTCTGTTGAGACTCTTCCCACTTGTACCGCTGACGGTTACATCACTATTACTTGTGATGACTGTGGCGAACTCGTAGATATCGATGATGGTCAGCCTAAGCTTGGTCACCTTGCAGCTTGCGAGTGGAATCTTGACGAGTGGAACGTTGCTGGTTCCGATGTAGCTAACACCTACGTTGAGCTCGATGATACCACCGGTGCTTGCGAGTGCGGCATTAAGCACAGCGTACAGTACACCTGTGAGCGTTGCGGCGTTAAGAACGAGGAGACTATTCTTACCGACGTTATTCCCGAGATCGGTCACGTATGGACCGATTACAAAGAAGCTGAGAACGACACCGACGAGAGCCCCTGCACTTGGGTTCCCAAGATCATCGCAGAGTGCGACGTTTGTGGTGACACCGCTGCTGAGTGTCTCGATATGATCGAGGTTCCCGTTCCCGGCGAGGATTACAGCCACAACTGGAGCGCTTGGACTGTTTCTGTAGCTCCCACCGCTACCGAGGCTGGTCTTGCTACCCGTGAGTGCCTTGACTGTGGCGCTACTCACCGTGACGGCGTTGAGCACAAGGAGCTTCCCGCTCTCAACACCACCGACTACGCTTATGCTGTAACTCTTGCAGAGGATTGCGACGATGACGGCGTTGGTACTTACACCTACACCTTCTACGATAACACTACCGTTGACGTAGCTGTTGTTCTTCCTGCAACCGGTCATACTTACACCAACAACTATGTTGTTACCCAGCTTCCTAAGAGACCCGCGCTTGTTGAGGACGCTACTCTTGAGGAGCAGGATGCTATCTTCGCAGCAGCAGCTGGTAAGGTAGAGATCTACTGTGACGTTTGTGGCGAGGCTCACGAGGAGTCCATCCCCGCAATCAGCGTTGCTATGGGTCAGTACATCGTTGATTCCGGTAAGTGTGATGCTAAGGCTGATACTTACAACTACCACGTTCAGTTCCTTGATCCCGTAACCGGCGAGTACAACCTCGTTGTTATCGAGTTCCAGGTTGACGGTGTCTACGTGCACGACGAGGCTCCCGCTCAGGAGGACTGCCAGAAGGTAGAGGGCCAGACTAAGTGGTACTGGGTATATAAGTGCTCTGTATGTAAGAACTGGATCGTAGCTTACTACGAGAACAAGTAATTCATAATTACTTAAAACTTATTTAAACTAAAACTTTAAATCAAAGTAATCTTTCTCCAATGATTACTAAATAAGGCGAGGCGGCTGCACCTCGCAGCCGCCTTGTCAAAAAAATATTGGAGACCAAAAAGCACTTTATAAAGTGTAGTAAATTATAGTAGGAGGATTATAAATGAGAACGGCTAAATACCATGATTACAGTGTATTGAAAATAGCTCTGTTATTTATCGTTTTGGTAATTCTCGGACTATTTATTTATAATCAGTTTATAAAGCAGCCTGATCCTCACGTTGCAGACGAGGATGCTTGGGTAATTGAAAAAGCGGCCACCTGTACTGAAGATGGCTCCAAGTATAAGGTTTGCACTGAGTGTCAGGAACAATTCGACTATACAATTATTCCCGCTACCGGACACAACGTTCTTGCTCCTCATAAGGAGAACGAGAAAGGCCATACAGAGACCAAGGGCGACTGTTATGAAAGCGTTGGTATTTGCACAGTTTGCAAAGAAGAAGTTTTCAGAGAGACGGTTTATGTAAAGCACGAGAACGTTAGCGAGATTGTTGAAACACATGAGAAGGTTGTAGAACCCACCTGCACAAAGGAGGGAAGCTACGAGCTTGTAAGAACTTGTAAGGACTGCGGTTTTGAGATTTCCCGTGAGACCAAGACAATAGATGCTATTGGACATGATTACGAATGGGAGTTCCTCTATATCAACGGCATCTTTATGATGAAGGGTACCTGTGACAGAGACAGCAGTGAAACTGTGATGACTACAGGCAATGGCCTGAAGCTGACACGTGATGAAACTGTTGCACCCTGCTGTCTTGTCAGATATTTCGGTGAGGTTACCTACAACGGTAAGACCACTGTTAAGACCCTTGAATTTGAAGCAGAGCAGGCGCATTTGATCAAGTACAGTTACGAGTCGAGACCCGAGTACATTGATGAGTACATGTCTCTTCCCGCTGCTAAGTACGACGAGCAGTACGGTAAGTACTACGTCATTGCAGATGTTCCCGGTATTCTGTACTATGTATCTCTTGAGAATACATACGATGACAACGGCTTTGCAAAGGGTGTATATAAGTGCTACACCTGTGAGCAGACCGGATGTACTGAATGCTCCGCCTACTACATTGTAAGAATTTACAATGCAGAGATGGACAAAAGATTAAACGAGGATACGGAATCCTGATAATTCAATTTGTACTTGAGAATTGAAACGGATCAGGAATCGGCCTGATACAT
>CAZUJY010000049.1:4256-12710 GCA_964620565.1 uncultured Ruminococcus sp.
AATTGAATTATCTTAAGAAAAACCGCCTGCAGGACAGGCGGTTTTCTTGTGCTTTAATTGAATAATTCAATTTGTACTTGAGAATTGAAACGGATCAGGAATCGGCCTGATACATAATTGAATTATCTTAAGAAAAACCGCCTGCAGGACAGGCGGTTTTCTTGTGCTTTTTTTGAAGTTTAATCAGATGATTAAATCAAAATGATAAAATACTTCCTTTTAAATTTCGCGAAAAAGATCATATTTATATATATAATGTAAAAGAAAATGCTCAAAATAAGCTAAATCTATTGCTTTTTTCTCTTAATAATGCTATAATATTATTGTGAGAAAATATGTCATTTTATTATAAAAAAACAAACAAAATCATATAAAAAAGGACTAGAAAAATGGAAAGAACCTACATTAAAGATGTGACTCCGGGTGTCCGTCGTGTTTCGGGCTTTGTTGAGAACTTCCGTAACAAGAGAACTATGGCATTCATCGTTGTAAAGGACATTACCGGCAAGCTTCAGATCACTATTGAAAAGGAAAAGCACCCCGAGTTCCTTGAAATGCTGGACAAGCTTACGATCCACTCTGTTGTTACCTTCGAAGGCGAGGTCGTTGCCAGCGAATATGTTAAAATGGGCGGCAAGGAGATGTACCCCTCCTTTATGCAGATCGAATCTATAGCAGATGCGCTTCCTATTAAGGATGACTCCGATATTGACGTGCGTATGGATTACAGATGGATCGACCTTCGCCGTGACAAAAATCACCTTATGTATCAGATGCAGACCACCCTCACTAACGCTATGCGTGAGTTCCTCGTAGAGCGCAACTTCGTTGAGATCCACACTCCCAAGCTTATCGCTGCTGCAAGTGAGTCGGGCTCTGACGTATTTGAGGTTAAGTATTTCGACGGACTTGCGTACCTTGCGCAGTCTCCCCAGTTCTATAAGCAGATGGCTATGGCTTCAGGCCTTGAGCGTATCTTCGAGACCGGCCCTGTATTCAGAGCAGAGAAGTCCTACACCAATAAGCACGCTACCGAGTTCACAGGCTTCGACCTTGAGTTCTCCTACATTGACTCCTTTGAGGATGTTATGAAGATGGAGGAGGAGCTTCTCACCTACGCTCTCAAGGCCGTTAAGGAGAAGCACGGCGACAAGATCGTTGAGCTTTACGGCCCCGAGTACGAGGTTATCGTACCCAGCCTTCCTTTCCCCAGAATGAAGCTTGCTGACGTATATGCCGAGCTTGAAAAGAGATACGGCTACACCGTTCCCGCAGAGCTTCACGGCGACCTTACTACCGAGGCAGAGCGTATGACAAAGCAGCTTTGCAAGGATATGTTCGGTCACGAATTCCTCTTTATCACCGACTACGACGCAAAGGAAAGAGCCTTCTATCACATGAGAGATGAGCAGGGCGTTCCCCAGGGCTACGACCTTATCTGGCGTGGTGTTGAGATCACCACAGGCGCTCAGCGTGAGCACAGATACGACATCCTTAAGGCTCAGGCAGAGGAAAAGGGACTTGCCGAGGACGTTAAGTTCTACCTCGAGTTCTTCAAGTACGGCTGTCCTCCTCACGGCGGCTTCGGTCTTGGCATCGACCGTCTTACCATGCTCTTCCTTGGTCTGTCCATTAAGGAGGCTGAGTTCCTGTTCCGTGGACCTAACCGTTTAACACCATAATTTTGCACAATACTTTGTTGCAACTGCGATGCTCGGCTCGGAGTAGGTAACTACACCGTCGCCTGCGCTTCTCGTTGCGCCTCGTCTTGCACAAAATTCTGCGTGTTAAATGCGCATATGATATGCCTCGTCTAACGCAAAATTTAATTCGTCAGGACTCCCTAATTTTCGTTGGAATATTTTTCATATAACTTCGTTATACCTGCGATGCTCGGCTCGGAGTAGGTAACTACACCGTCGCCTGCGCTTCTCGTTGCGCCTCGTCTTGCACAAAATTCTGCGTGTTAAATGCGCATATGATATGCCTCGTCTAACGCAAAATTTAATTCGTCAGGACTCCCTAATTTTCGTTGGAATATTTTTCATATAACTTCGTTATACCTGCGATGCTCGGCTCGGAGTAGGTAACTACACCGTCGCCTGCGCTTCTCGTTGCGCCTCGTCTTGCACAAAATTCAGTTCGTCAGGACTTTGAAATTCCAGCAATACTTCGTTGTCGCTCGATGCGACCTAAGCCTTCCCTGTTGGGGTAGTGAAGCCCTTTTGGGCTGAACGGCTCCGAGGTATTGAATGACAGTTCAGTGGACTGTCAGATCCGAGGAGTGACCGAGCCGCAGCGAAGGGGGACCAACGAAGTTGGTGGATGAGGTAGCCGTAGGGGCGAGCATTGCTCGTCCGCTTTATGAAATAGTCGCAAAAAAATAGCTTAAACATTCATTTTGCGCTTCTCGGTATGCCTCGATCTATAAAAGATTTTCTCGACTAAAACCTATATTTATACTTCGTTGTCTGTCGATGCGCTCAAATCACCGTAGGAAACTACGGCTTCATCTCGCTTACTCCCTTACGCCTCGTCTGACACAAAATTTGGTTATCAGAAGCCATATTTACCACAATACCTAGGATTTAGGTAAAATAAATAACTAAAAGGAAAACACTATGAAAATCGCTCTTATAAATGAAAACAGCCAGGCTGCAAAGAACGCTCTGATTGAGTCTACACTTCGCTCTGTTGTAGAGCCCCTCGGTCACGAGGTTTATAACTACGGTATGTATTCTGCCGAGGATAAGGAGCAGCTTACCTACGTGCAGATCGGTATTCTTTCTGCCGTTCTCCTTAACTCCGGCGCATGTGATCTTGTTATCACAGGCTGCGGCACAGGTGAGGGCGCAATGCTTGCCTGCAATTCCTTCCCCGGAGTGCTTTGCGGCCACGTTGTAGACCCCACAGACGCATATCAGTTCACCCAGGTTAACAACGGCAATGCGATCTCTATGCCCTTTGCAAAGGGCTGGGGCTGGGGCTGTGAGCTTAACCTTCAGTACGTATTCGAGAAGCTCTTCGTATCCGAGTGGGGTCTTGGTTATCCCCGTGAGAGAGCTATTCCCGAGCAGAGAAATAAGAGAATTCTTGACGAGGTAAAGAAGGTTACTCACACCGACATCTGCTACATTCTCGAGAACCTTGACAGAGAGCTTACCATCGGCGCTCTCTCCGGTCAGAGATTTAAGGAATACTTCTTCGCAAACTGCAAGGATGAGAGAATTGCCGACTGCGTAAGAAGACTTCTCGAGGCTTAAATCGCTTTTAATCAGACTTTAAAATTCATCAAAAAATCACAAAAAATTCGGCGCATCTTTGGAACATCTAAATCTGAAAATGCGTCGAATTATGCTAAAATAAGTAAATTATAGTTAGCATATAACAGGTATTTTTACGAAAAATGACAAAAAAAGAGATAAAACGAAATTACAAAAACAAAAAGAAAAATGCCAGGGCAGAGTACAAGAAAATGCTCATCGGCGCAGAGACGCTTTACAAGTCCAGGCTTACCGAGGCGGAGGACGAATACGACCGCGCCTTAAGTGAGTTCTACCGACTTGTGGGCAAGCGTCAGCCTGTCAACCCGCCGAAGAGATCTATCCTTGAGGAGATCGGAAATTCCATCACCCACGGTGTAGGCGCAATTTTCGCCATCGTCGCCTTCGTGCTTATGCTTCTTGCCGCCGACAGCGCCCCCGAGTATCTTTCTGCGATTATTTACTTCGTTGGAATGTTCGTTATGTTCCTCGCAAGCTGCCTTTATCACGCATTCGTCCACGGCAGCGCGGTAAAGAGGCTATTCCACCGCTTTGACTACTCCTCTATCTATCTGCTTATCGGCGCAACCTTTGCTCCCATTCTTCTTTGCTTTTTCGGTGACCTTTTCGGTTATATCTTCTTTATCATTCAGTGGGTGGTTATCGCCGCAGGCATCAGCCTTATCGGTGTATTCGGCCCCTCACGTCTTAATTTTCTGCATATCCCTATGTATTTCCTGCTTGGCTGGAGCGCACTGATGCTTCTGCCCCAGATGTTCTCGCTTAATTTCCCACTTGCAATGTGGGTTTTAGCCGGCGGTATAGTTTACACCCTCGGCATTATTCCGTTTCTAATTCGCACCCGTGTCAGCCATTTCATCTGGCATTTCTTCGTTCTTGCGGGGGCTGTGGTGCAGTGGATCGGAATTTATCTCTATCTTTTCAAAGCTTAAATTAGGAGGCGTTTATGGAAAATCTTGCAAGAGCATGTATGCCCTTTCTCTATTTTTTAGAGAGTATTCGTAATCCCGTTTTAGACTGGATTTTTTCTACAGTAACTCATCTCGGAGAGGAGACCTTTTTCCTGCTTGCGGCCATAATCGTCTTTTGGTGCGTTAACAAACGAGAAGGCTACTTCATTCTTATCACAGGCCTTGCGGGTACTGTTGTTAACCAGGTCGCAAAGCTGTTCTTCCGCATACCAAGACCTTGGGTACTTGATCCCGATTTTGAGATCATAGAGTCGGCGAGAGAGGAGGCCACCGGTTACTCCTTCCCCTCGGGTCATACCCAGAACGTTGCGGGTACGTATGGCGCAATTTGCGCATGCAGACCTAAAAAATGGAAGACCGTACTCTGCGTTACCATTATCCTTCTGGTTGCTTTTTCCAGAATGTATCTTGGTGTTCATACCCCTCTTGACGTAGTTGCTTCGCTGCTTATCGCATTATTCCTTATACTTATCATCCGTCCCTTCTTCAAGACCGAGGAGAGAATGAACAAGTTCATGCCATGGGTTGTCGGTATATCCGTTCTTCTTTCCGCAGGCTTCCTTGCTTACGTTCTTGCGATTTCGGGCGACCCGACCCTCGATCCCGATAATTATTATAGCGGTCTTAAGAACGCATGCACCTTATTTGGATGCACCCTGGCTCTGATCCCTGTATACATACTTGACCGCAAGGTTATAAAGTTTGAAACCGAGGCTCGCTGGTACGCCCAGATCCTTAAGCTTGTCCTCGGACTTGCAGGAGTTCTCCTTATCAAGTCGGGACTCAGCGCACCCCTCATCGCCCTTTTCGGTAACGAGTACGTTGCCCGTGTAGTCAGATATTTCCTTATCGTTGTATTTGCCGGAAGTATCTGGCCCCTTACCTTCAAGTGGTTCAAGAAGCTTTAATTATTTTCGCATAGCTTTAGCAGGTTGGCTCTGTAACCGACCTGCTTTTTTTATTAAAAGTATTTACTTTTTTATTATTTTATGTTATAATATACTGATTAAATATGTTTTATTATTTAAAAAAGTATTAAGCTTAGCTTTGAAAGGCGTGATAATCCGATGAAGTGTCCCTTATGCAGCTATACCGATTCCAGAGTTTTAGACTCCCGTCCCACCCCCGACGGAACCAGCATAAAGCGTCGCCGTGAGTGCATCTCCTGCGGCAAAAGATTTAACACCTACGAGGTAGTTGATACCGTTCCAATCGCAGTTATCAAGCGTGACGGCCGCCGTGAATTCTTTGATAAGCATAAGCTTACCAGAGGCATCAAGATCGCATGTCAGAAGCGCGCTGTGGATGCGGAGGCGATCGCTCTCTCCATCGAGCAGGAGCTTATGAACGCCATAGTCACCGAGATCTCATCTAGGGACATCGGCGAGATGGTTCTCAGACGGCTTAAGGAGCGTGACATCGTTGCCTATATCCGTTTTGCCTCTATTTACAGAGATTTCCAGGATATAGACTCCTTCACCGCCGAGCTTAAGAGCCTGTCCAAGAAGCCTAGAAAAAGGCTGAGCGCAAGAGAGGAGAAGCATAATGATTAAGAGCATGACCGCCTTCGGCAGAGCAAAGCGCCAGGGCGAGATGAAGGATATTACCATTGAGATCAAGAGTGTAAACTCCCGTTTCTTTGACTGTAACGTAAAGCTTCCCAGAGCGTACGTTTTCCTTGAGGAGCGTATTAAGGAGCACATTCGTAAGAATGCGGTTGCCAGAGCAAAGGTTGACGTTTTCGTAACCGTTGAAAATCACACCTCGGGCGTTGGCAACGTTGGTCTTGACACCGTATATCTTGAGAGCTATCTTGCGGCTCTTCGCCGTCTGAATACCGAGTTCGGTCTTGCCGATGACATCAGCGTTATGACCGTTGCCCGCAATCAGGAGATCTTCACCTACGATAAGCCTGAGGAGGATCTTGAGGCAGAGTGGGAGCTTTTCCGCGCCGTGCTTGACGAGGCTATTTCGGGCTACTCTGAGATGCGTGAGCGTGAGGGCGCAAAGATAGAAGCAGACCTTAAGGGCAAGCTCGAGCTTGTTCGCTCCTATGCCGATCAGGTTGAGGAGATATCCAAGAACGATATTGTCGGCTACCGTGATAAGCTGGAGGCGAAGATCAGATCCTTCCTCGAGGATGCGAAGATCACTCCTGACGAGAACCGCCTGCTTACCGAGTGCGCTATCTGGGCGGATAAGATCGCCATTGACGAGGAGCTTGTAAGACTTCGCTCTCACTTCGGCGCATTCTACGACATCTGCTCGGCAAACGAGCCCTCGGGCAGAAAGCTTGATTTCTTAATGCAGGAGCTCAACCGTGAGACCAACACCATAGGCTCCAAAGCAAACAATGCGAAAATTGCCAGAATAGTCGTTAATATGAAGGGCGAGCTGGAAAAGATACGTGAACAAGTCCAGAATATAGAGTAAATTTTTGGCATATTTTTCGAACTACTTCGGATCTTTCACCTTGCGGTAGATTTCTACCGCTGGCGGTAAAAGAATCCTTGTATTTCATCAAAATCTGCTCAAAAATTATGGGGTTTTGGCACATTTTGCGAACAACTTCGATCTCCCGCTTGACGTAGTTAACTACGCCCGGCGCAGAAAAATCCTTGTATTTCATCAAAATCTGCTCAAAAAATATGGGGTTTTGACGTATTTTACAAATCACTTTAAAGCTTATTAAGTTTTTAAAAGAAAGGCTTTTCTTATGAAATTCATCAACATAGGCTTTGGCAATATGGTTTCCGCAGGCCGTATTGTTGCCATTGCATCTCCCGACTCCGAGCCGATCAAGAGGCTTGTCCGTGATGCGAAGGAGGACGGCAGAGTTATTGACGTTTCCTGCGGCAGACGTACCAGGGCGGTTATCATCACCGACTCCGAGCACGTTATCCTGTCTGCTATTCAGACAGAGACCATTACCAACCGTCTTACCGACGATACCTCGGAGGACGAGGATGAGGACGAGGAGTAATCCCACCTTAAATCAGTTAATTTTTTCAAGCCCAAAAGGGCAGAATGGAGTATAAAATGATCTATCCTACCGTAAAACAGCTTACAAACGACGAGTTCAACCGCTATGAGCTTGTTATCGGCGTTGCAAAGTGCGCTCGCATCGTAACCGACGAGTATATCGAGATGAGAGCAAAGGCGCAGAAGATGATTGACAATCACGAGACCGAGAAGCCTCTCGCGGCTCTTATTGATCCCGAGTACAAGGATCAGAAGGCTGTTAAGATCGCTATTGCAAAGCTTGAGTCCGGCCGCTTCAAGATGAAGCGCGCTGACAACTGATTAATTTTCGGCAAGCCCGAAAATCAAACTTAAAAAATTCAAGGAAAAGAGGTGGACTGTATGTATTGTGAAGTATATCTTTTTGATGCTCCATACCATATAGACCGCCCCTTTGACTATTTATGCGCCGATGATCTTCGCCCCGGCGATATTGTAAAGGTTCCCTTCGGCAGATCCAATAATCTTCGACTGGCTGTTGTTACCAAGATCAAGGAGACCTGCGAGGGCGATGGAATTAAGACGGTACATTCCCGACTTGACGAGCGCTTTTCTCTAAGTGACGAGCTGCTTGGACTTTGCCTTTTTATGAAGGGACACACTCTCTGCAGCTTCGGTGAGGCGGCAAGGTGCCTGGTACCCCCTGCGGCGCTTACCGATATTCCGAACGTCAAGCTGAAAAAGACCTGCGTTCTTACCCTCACCCCCGATAAGACCGAGGATTTACTTGCGGCAAAGGGCAGGTCGGGTATTCGCAGCGAGGGACAGAGGCTTGCTATTCGCTACCTTAAGGACATCGGCAGCGCAGACATTGAGCTTTTGCGTGCCACCCCGGGCGTATCCTACGCCAACATTTCCGCTCTTAAGGATAAGGGAATAATCAAGATCGTCGAGTCGGAGAGCATCAGAAATCCTTATGCCGAGTATGCAAGGATTAGGGACAACTCCGAGATCATCTTAAGCCCTGCGCAGCAGACGGCTTATGAAACTGTTGAGTCTGAGCTTATGGCTGACAGTCCCCGTGCGGCGCTGCTTTTCGGCGTTACGGGAAGCGGCAAGACCAAGGTCATAATGAAGGCTATCGACAAAACCATAGCCGAGGGCAGACGTGTAATAATGCTTGTGCCCGAGATCGCACTCACGCCCCAGACGGTGAACATCTTCTGCCGCAGATACGG
>CAZUJY010000050.1:0-12670 GCA_964620565.1 uncultured Ruminococcus sp.
TCATCTTTCTGGTCATAGCGTCACGGGTGATACCTGCGTTGTTAACGAGGATATCGATTCTACCGTACTTTTCCTTTGCATACTCGAAGAGAGCCTTACAAGCCTCACCGTCGGTAACGTTAAGCTGATAGAACTCAACGCCCTCACACTCATAAGAAAGGGGTGCCATATCTACTGCGATAACCTTTGCGCCTTCTCTTGCGAAAGTTTGAGCCATCTCGCCGCCAAGGCCCTTTGCACCACCGGTAACAATTGCAACTTTATCCTGTAATCTCATTTTATTATACCTCTTTCAATTAAATATTTTTGATGATAACTGCAGTACCCATACCGCCGCCGATGCAGAGAGATGCAAGACCGTAGGTCTTACCGCTTCTCTTAAGCTCGTGAGCGAGGGTTACGAGAATTCTGTTTCCGCTTGCGCCAACAGGGTGACCGAGAGCAATTGCGCCGCCGTTTACGTTGCAGCGAGCAAGGATGTCCTCACGGCTCTCACCGTGCTCCTCGGAAAGAAGCTTTACAACGCCGAGAGACTGAGCTGCGAATGCCTCGTTAAGCTCAAGAAGCTCGATCTCCTGAAGCTTCATACCTGCGTTCTTAAGCGCATTTCTTACTGCGGGAACGGGACCGAGACCCATTACGTCGGGCTCTACACCGCCCTGACCGATTCCAACGATCTCTGCCATAGGAGCAAGGCCGTACTTTTCAACAGCCGCCTCGGAGGCAAGGATTACGAAGGATGCGCCGTCGTTAATACCGGATGCGTTACCTGCGGTAACAGAGCCGTCGGGCTTGAATGCGGGACGGAGAGTGCCAAGCTTCTCAAGAGTAGTGTTGCGGTTGATATACTCATCAGCCTCGAAAACGAATTCCTTTCTACCCTGCTTTACGGTAAGGGGAACAATCTCGTCTACGAACTTGCCTGCATCCTGAGCTGCGATAGCCTTCTTCTGAGAATTGATCGCAAACTCGTCCTGTTCCTCACGGGTGAGGCCGAATCGCTCAACGATATTCTCTGCGGTGATACCCATGTGAAGACCGCTGTATGCATCGGTAAGGGAGTCATAGATCATGTGGTCGATCATCTTCATATCGCCCATCTTTGCGCCAAAGCGGGTCTTGCCGGGAACAAGATAAGGAGCTCCGCTCATAACCTCGGCGCCGCCTGCTGCAACAAGATCTGCTGCGCCTGCCTTGATGGAAAGAACGCCGTTCATAACAGCCTTCATGCCGCTACCGCAAACCATATTAAGAGAATATGCGGGAATTTCAATGGGAACACCTGCTCCGATAGCTACCTGACGGCCGGGGCCCTGCTTGATGCCTGCAGGAAGCACGTTACCTACGATAACCTCGTCAAGCCATGCGGGCTCAACCTTTGCCTCTGCAAGAGCAGCCTTAAGCACCTGTGCGCCAAGATAAGTGGGGGAAAGATCCTTGAGTGAGCCAAGCATCGATCCGATAGCACTACGTTTTGCACTTACTAAATATACCTTGTTCATTGGTTCTTCTCCTCTATTTATTTTTATTAAAGAATTTTATTAAGCTGCTTCATAACAGCTGCAGCATCAGAAATGATACCAAGGTTAGCAACCTTGAAGATGGGAGCGTTCTTGTCGGTATTTACAGCCACGATGAACTCGGACTCCTCCATACCTGCAAGATGCTGAATAGCACCGCTGATACCGAATGCAAGGTAAGCCTGAGGACGAACGGTCTTACCGGTCTGACCTACCTGACGGTTGTGCTCGAGAACGCCGATGTCAACAAGCGCACGGGAGGAGGAAAGAGATCCGCCCACCTTACCTGCAAACTCTCTTGCAGGAGCAACGTCCTTAACACCACGGCCGCAGGATACAAGGATCTTAGCATCCTCGATCTTATCTACACCCGCAACCTCCTTAACTTCCTCAATAACGGTTACAGCGAACTTGGACTCGTCGAATGCGATATTCTCTTCAACAATAACGCCCTTGCGGGAGTCGTCACGGTCAAGCTTCTTCATAACGCCGGGACGAACGGTGGACATCTGAGGACGATGGTCGGGACAGATGATGGTGGCAAACAGGTTGCCGCCGAATGCGGGACGGGTCATAAAGAGACTGCCATTCTCATCCATCTCAAGCTTAGTACAGTCTGCAGTAAGACCGGTTCTGAGTCTTGCGGAAAGTCTGGGAGCAAGATCACGGCCAATGCTGGTCGCACCGAAGAGAATTACGGAAGGAGTATACTCCTTTGCGATCTGAGCAACAGCCTGTGTGTAAGGCTCGGTAACGAAGGAAGCAAGTCTTTCGTCGTCAACCACGTGAACCTCATCGGCACCGTGTGCGATAAGATCCTGAGCCTTTGCCTTTACGTTGTGTCCAAGGAGGATAGCGCCAACCTTTTCGCCGGTCTTTTCAGCCAGCTCACGTGCAATGCCGAGAAGCTCGAGAGCTACGTTCTGAAGCTCACCGTCACGCTGCTCGCAGAATACCCAAATATTCTTTGCCATTTTTTCCTACCTCCTTATATAAGATGACGCTGCTTGAGTGCATCAACGATCGCCTTCGCAGCGCTCTCGGGATCAAGCTCGAGAGTTTCAATAGTCTTATCAAACTGCTTGGTAGCAGTGGATTTTACCTTTGTGGGAGAGCCCTTAAGACCGATGGTCGCAGGATCAACCTCAATATCGTTAAAGGTGATGATACCGATCTCCTTCTCATCCTGGTCAACGATGTCCCAAACGTTCATGTATCTGGGCTGATCGAGGGTGGAGAGAATGGTGATAAGGCACTGACCCTTAACCTCAAGGGTCTGGTATCTGTCCTCGAACTGACGCTTAACGATAAGCGCGCCACGCTCTGCATCATAGTCGATAGCAGCCGCATAGGTGATCTGAGGAATGCCGAGATGCTCGGAGATCTGAGGACCTACCTGAGCGGTGTCGCCGTCGATAGCCTGTCTTCCGCAGAATACAATATCAGCGCCAAGCTTTTTGATGGCAGCGGCAATGATGGTAGAGGTTGCAAGGGTATCACTGCCTGCAAACGCTCTGTCTGTGAGAAGAAATGCCTCGTCAGCACCCATAGCGAGAGCCTCACGGAGAGCCTTCTCTGCCTGGGAGGGACCCATAGTAATAACGGTTACGGTTGCGCCGCACTTTTCCTTAAGCTGAAGAGCAGCCTCAATAGCGGTCTTATCATCGGGGTTGATAATGCTGGGAACGCCATCACGCTTAAGAGTATTGGTGATGGGATCAATCTTAATTTCGGTGGTGTTGGGCACCTGCTTTATACAAACGATAATTTTCATATTCTATTCACCTTACTTTCTGAGAAGTGCGCCGGAGATAACCATTCTCTGAACCTCCGAGGTTCCCTCGTAGATCTCGGTTATCTTAGCATCTCTCATCATTCTCTCTACGGGGTACTCACGGGTATAGCCGTAACCGCCGTGAAGCTGTACGCACTTGGTGGTAACCTCCATAGCAGTCTCTGCCGCATAAAGCTTTGCCTGTGCAGCGTTAACCGAAAGAGTGGGAAGCTTATTCTGCTTTGCATCGGTAGCGATCTTAACAAGAGCCTTTGCCGCAGCAACTCTGGTAGCAAGGTCAGCGAGAACAAACTGAGTGTTCTGGAACTGACTGATAGCTCTGTTAAACTGCTTTCTGGACTTAACGTATGCGATGGTAGCATCAAGAGCGCCCTCTGCGATACCGAGAGCCTGAGCAGCAATACCGATACGTCCGCCGTCAAGAGTCTTCATTGCGATCTTGAAGCCGTCGCCACGCTTACCGAGAAGGTTCTCCTTGGGAACCTTAACGTTCTCGAAGATAAGCTCACAGGTAGAGGAGCCACGGATACCCATCTTCTTCTCTTTCTTACCGACAGAGAAGCCCTCGAAGGCGGACTCTACGATAAAAGCGGACATCTCGGGACCCTTGGGGCCCTTACCGGTGATAGCGATAATTATGTAAGTGGACGCATAGCCTGCATTGGTGATAAAGATCTTGCTTCCGTTAAGAAGGTAGTGATCCTCCTTCTCAACTGCGGTGGTCTGCTGGTTAGCGGCATCAGTACCTGCGTTGGGCTCGGTAAGACCGAACGCGCCGATCTTTTTACCGCTTGCAAGGTCGGGAAGATATTTTCTTCTCTGCTCCTCTGTGCCGTACTCAAGAATGGGAGCAACACAAAGAGACATGTGTGCAGAAAGAATAACGCCCGTAGTACCGCAAGCCTTGGAAAGCTCCTCAACCGCAGAGATATACATTGGGTAATTTCCGCCTGCTCCGCCGTATTCCTTGGGGACGATAATACCCATAAGACCAAGCTTTGCCATCTTAGCTACGGTCTCTGCAGGGAAACGCTCCTGCTCGTCAACCTCCTGAGCAAGAGGCTTAACCTCATTCTCAGCGAAATCCTTGATCATCTGTTCAAACAGAATTGACTTATAATCTGCCATTTTTTATTTCTCCTTTGCCTTATGGCAATTTTATTGACTAATTAACTGTCGGAATTAGAATTTTACGGTAGCAACACCGGTGATAACCGCCTTGCCGTCCTGGTTTACGCAGGTGGTGTTAAGCTTTACGATATGCTTATCCTCACGGATCTCAGCGATCTCGCACTCTGCGGTGATGGTGTCACCAAGAAATACGGGAGCGGTGAATCTCAGCTCCTGACCAAGATAAATGGTGCCGGGACCGGGAAGCTTGTTGGCAAGAACTGCCGAAATAAGACCGGAAGTGAGAATGCCGTGCACAATTCTTCTGCCGAAGATGGTAGTCTTGGCATATTCCTCGTCAAGATGGATGGGGTTGGTGTCAAGGCTAACCTCTGCAAAGGCTCTGAGATCTGCATCAGTGAAGGTCTTCTGAATCGATGCCTTCTGTCCTACGTAAAGTTCGTTAAATGTCATTTTTGTTTTCCTCCTTTTGAATATGAACATTATTCATATTTTCTACACCATAATTATACCACTTCTATAACTATTTGTCAATATGTTATATGTAAATCTTTTTATTTTCAAAAAAATTAGTAAATTTGTATAAATTTTCTTGTAATACCTATTGCAATATCACTCAAAAAATGTTATAATAAAGAGAATTTTCTAATTGCAAAGAGGATAATATGGCAAATACTGTATTCGATGTTAAAGGAATCAATCTTCCAAAGACAAAATTGGGTCAGACAAAAATGGAAAAGCTTCTTGCTTCATCCGAGGAATTGTTTGCAAAAAACGGTTTTTACGGCACATCCATATCCGATATATGTAAGCATGCAGGTACTGCGGTTGGTACCTTCTACATCTATTTTGAAACCAAGACCGACGTCTATAAATATCTGATGGAAAGATACAAAAGTGAAATTAAGGAGCGTCTCTCGGAGAGTATCCGTAGCTGCTCCACACGTTATGAGCGTGAGCGCGAGGGTATCAAATGCTTTATCAAGTATGCTGTGAACACCCCCAATGTCTATAATATCATCTGGGGAAGCCTTTCCATCGACAGACAGATGTTTACCGATTACTACGTTTCCTTTGCCTCAAGCTACTCACGTGGACTGCAGAAGGACATTGAGGAGATAAGCGAAGAAGACACCGAAACCATAGCATATATGCTTATGGGAATCTCAAACTTCCTCGGTCTTAAATCTATGTTTACCTGCATGACCGACGAGCAGATAGACGAGATGGTAGACAATACCGTTATGCCTGCGCTTGTCAGGGGAATACTCAAAACAAATTGAGATTTACGGAGATTCGTAAGAAATGAACCGATTGAAAACAACTTTACTTATACTGCTTGCATTATCTATGATCGCCGCTCTATGCTCCTGCATCGTCATTGACGGAACAACGGGAGACGGCGGTCAGAGCGGCGGCGGTAGTTCAAAATGCTTTGACACCGATTTCGATCACAAATGCGACGTGTGTCAACAGATAATTAACGAATGTATTGACGAGGTAAGCGACCATCTCTGCGACGTATGCGGCGAGACACTTTCAGAATGCCCTGCCGATGCAAACAAGGATCATATTTGCGATATTTGCGGCGAGAAATTCGGAAATTGCTATGATATAGACAACTCCCACGTATGCGACTACTGCGGTCTGCCGGTAAAGGACTGTGAGGATAACGACTACGATCATATATGCGATTACTGTAACATAGCCCTTACCGAATGTATTGACGAAAATAAAAACCACGTTTGCGACATTTGCGAAAAGACACTGAGCAGATGCAAGGATAAAGCCCCCAGGGACCATATCTGCGATTACTGCGAAAGAGTTCTCTCGGAGTGTCCCGATCCCGACGAAAAGCATAACTGCGACGTATGTGGCAAAAAGCTTTCCGAATGCACCGACAAGATCGTCGATCACGTCTGCGACGTGTGTCAGACCGTTCTGTCCTTCTGTATTGACGAGGATTCAAGCGGTACCTGTGATATATGTCTTGGACCAGTTGCCATAATTACGATCACGATTGACGACGGCTGCCTTATAAATGGCGAGAAGTTCGAACAGTTTTACAACTTTACCACCACCCCGATCGCTATATTTTCCTACGTGGAAACCGACGGAAAGGTGGTCGATTATTGGATCGTTTTTGATGAGGAAGAAAACGAGCACGCACGAGTTTCCAACGGAGAATTTTATTATCACCAAGGCTATGGAATCTTCCATGTAAAGCCCGTTTTTAAGTGATTTTGACAATTATAGTTTGCATTTTAACTATAATTTCGGGATTTTGGGAGAAAATTACATTTTATGGATGAATTAATTTTTGCTTTTAATTCGGTAGCTCCGATCATATTTACGGTGATCGTGGGATACCTTCTCAAGCGCATCGGACTGATGGACGCAGACCTGTCAAAAAAGGCGAATAAGCTTGTTTTCCGTGTCTTTCTTCCTGCGATGCTTTTCCGCAACATTTACAGCATTGAAAGTATGTCATCGGTTCGCCTGGGATACGTATTTTACTCGCTCGCCGCACTTCTTATCATCTTTGGTCTTGCAGTTCCCGGCGTAATGTTACTGACAAAAAAGAAAAAGTGCAGAGGCGCACTTCTGCAGGGCGTTTTCCGTTCAAACTACGCCCTCATCGGCATCCCTCTCGCATCCTCTCTCTTCCCCGGCGAGGGCGATGCGGTGGCAACTCTGCTTTCGGCGTTTATGGTGCCTGCCTTTAACATTCTTGCGGTAATCGGTCTTTCCATCTTCAATAATAACGGTGAAAAGCCTAATTTCAAGAAGGTACTGCTTGGAATCATCAAAAATCCTCTGATTATCGGAATTGCGGCAGGTCTTGTGACCCTGCTTATTCGCAGAGGCTTTGTCGAGCTTGATATTTCCTTCAGACTGTCGGATGTTCCCGCAATATGGAAAACCCTTGGCAATCTCTCCAATATTGCAACACCCCTTGCTCTGCTTGTTTTAGGCGCGCAGTTTGAATTCTCCGCAATTCCCTCTCTCAAGAAGGAAATTATCATCGGAGTTATTCTCCGAAGCGTTGTCGTTCCCGTGGTTGGTATCGGTATAGCCTATTTTGCCTTTGGCAAGGTCTTCAGCGGTGCCGAATTTGCCGCGCTCGTGGCTGTTTTCTGCACTCCCGTAGCCGTTTCCAGCGTTCCTATGGCGCAGGAGATGGGCGCGGACGCCGAGCTGGCAGGTCAGCTCGTGGTGTTTACCACGGTAACCTCGGCATTTACCGTATTCCTTGCATCCTTCCTTCTAAAATTGGCAGGAGTTTTTTAAATATCACAAAACAGCGACCGTTGATCTGCAGTCGCTGTTTTTTTTCATTATTATTATAATAAATCGGTTAAAGCTCGCATTTTCCACCATTATTTTATTATATTAGTAGAATTGCACAAAAACCGATTGTTTTTTTGTATATACAACAGAACTTTTTACTTAAAAATATCAAATTATTATAGAAGAAAAGTAAAGTCGGTCAAAAAAATTAAGGCGGTCAGTTTTTGTGTGATGTAAAATAAGGCAACTAAAATAGGAAAATGTGGTTCAAAAAAGGTTAATGAACAATATTACTTTTAAGCAATATAGAAATATTGACCTGTTCCTCTTCGGAGTTTTACTAATTATTTCCGAAGCGGTCACCACGGTAGCAACCAACAAATGGTTTGCCGCTCAGTCGATAGCGATCTCAACCACCTTCATCTTCGTTTGTATCGTAATGATGAGGTGGAGCGGATATGCAGCAATTCACGCCTGTCTTGGCGGTCTTGTCTTCTGCATTGCCTCCGGCGGCGACGGTCAGCTTCAGCATTACCTAATTTACATCATCGGTAACTGCTTTGCTCTGATCGCTATGCTGTGGTTCAAGGTCTTCTCAAAGGAAGAGGTTCGTAAGAAGCCATTCAAGCTTTTACTCTTCACCGTAAGCGCATATCTCTTGATGCAGCTGGGCAGATGGCTGGTGTCCATCCCCATCTCGCTGATCTTTGATTACAACATCAGCCTCAAGGGTCTTCTGACCTACATAACAACAGACGTGCTCACTCTGCTCTTCGGAGTAGTGGTAATGCTTCTGATGCGGAAGGTTGACGGAATGATCGAGGATCAGAAGGCGTATCTTTTCCGACTCCAGCGTGAGAAGGAGGAGGAAGCGATGCCTGTTCCCAATATTGATTACGAAGCCGACGTCGATTATTACGACGAGGACGAAGAATAAAGGCTAACCCCCAATTAAATTAAATGATTAACAACGGAGGAATTCGTTTATGAAAAAAATTGCATCTGATTACCTTGTATACGACGAAGCTACAGGTAAGTATCACGAGGATCCCGAGCAGGCGGTCAGAGATGACGTAGAGAAGCATCACTGGTTGAACGTAGCCCGCACAATTCTTAAGGACTGGCGTCTTTACCTGATGCTAATCCCCATGCTTCTGGTATTCCTGTTCTGGAGATACTTCCCCATGTATGAGCTTCTGGGAGCGTTCAAGGTAAACGACAACACTCTGGACGTTGCCGATCAGCTTTACGCCGGCTTCTCCTACTTTAAGGAATTGTTTGCAGGACAGACCTCTCTGTCCATCGATTTCTGGAGAGCGTTCAGAAATACCTTCCTGCTTTCCTTCTACGGACTTTGCTTCGGTTTCCCGATGCCTATCATTATCGCTCTGTTCTTTAATGAGGTCAAGTCCAATATAGCAAGAAGTATTTATCAGGTTGCTACATATCTCCCCAAATTCATGTCTACGGTTGTTATGACCTCGCTTATCACCATGCTGGTAAGAAAGGCGTCTCCCATCGCAGGTATGGAGATGGGTGTTATCTCTCAGATGCTGGTTTCCATCGGAGCGATCTCTCCCGAGGTAGGTAATGCGGGTCTTCTGTTCCAGCCTGAGTTCTTCCGTGCGATCTATCAGATAAGCGGTATATGGGAAACGGCAGGCTACGATTCCATCGTATTCTTCGCAGCGATAATCGCTATCTCCCCCACAAGCTATGAGGCGGCGCAGATTGACGGCGCAGGCAAGATGGCTCAGATGAGATACGTTGTTCTTCCCTCTATTCTTTCTACAATAGTTATTATGCTTATCACCCGTATCGGCTCGCTTCTTAACGTTGGTTACGAAAAGGTTCTTCTTCTCTACGATCCTTCCACCTACGTTACCGCAGACGTTGTTTCCACATTTGCACAGCGAAACGGTATTCAGAACGGACTTATCGGTATATCCTCGGCGGCGGAGATGTTAAACAACGTAGTTGGTATGCTTCTGGTTATAGGAGCTAACACCGTTGCCCGTAAGGCATCCGACGTTTCACTCTACTAATTAGGAAAGGTTTGGACGAAAAGCATGAAAAGAAAATTAGAAATATCCGAACTTATCTTCCAGATACTTAGTTATCTCTTCCTTTCTATCTTCGCAATTTGCTGTATCTATCCCTTCCTCTACGCTATCTCAGCTGCAATAAGCGGCAGAGAGGCTGTTGAGTACGGACAGATAGTTCTCTTCCCCAAGGACGTTCAGTTCGAGGCCTTTGAGATCATGTTCAAGAACAATATGTTCTGGAACTCCTACACAAACACTCTGTTCCTTACCTTCTACGGTACTCTGTGGTCGATGCTTGTTGCTATCCTCGGCGGTTATGCTCTCTCCAAGAAGAGACTGCTCTTCCGCAAGGGCTTCAACTTCTTCCTCGTATTCACCATGTGGTTCTCCGCGGGTATCGTTCCTCAGTTCCTTAACTACCTTGACACAAGAGACGTATTCCAGTCTATCGGCATTACAGACGACAAGTGGCTCGTTGTAATTGCGATGGGTATGGCGGCGATGAACATTATTCTTCTCCGTAACGCCTTCGAGGGTGTTCCCTCCGAGATCGAGGAGGCCGCTATCGTTGACGGCGCATCCGAGATGCAGGTTCTTACCCAGGTTTATATCCCTATGTCCAAGTCCACCATCGCTACCGTAGCCCTCTTCTTTGCCATCTCCCGTTGGAACGGTTACTTCTGGGCAAAGCAGATGATCGCTAACGATAACGAAAAGCCCCTTCAGGTATTCATCCGTAACCAGCTTGAGTATTATCAGGACCCTGATATGATGTCTACCTGGAACGAAGCGTACGCCACTGACTCGGCGGTTTATGCTCTTATCGTTTGCTCGGTTATTCCCATCCTCATCATTTACCCCTTCATTCAGAAGTACTTCGCTAAGGGCGTAAATATGGGCGGTGTAAAGGAATAATCACCTACCACTTTTATTTCGGTTATTACGCACCGGTCGTGCTAATAATAAATTAATTTAGGAGGAATCCAAAAATGACCAAGACAAGAATTCTCGCACTTATCCTTGTTGTTGTTATGACTATGGGCCTTGCGCTCACTAGCTGTAACATTTTCACTCCCGATCACGAGCATAGCTACGTTGACGGTGAGTGTGCGTGCGGCGAGAAGGACCCCGACTACAATCCCGAGCCCGATCACGTACATAACTACGTTGACGGCAAGTGTGAATGTGGCGAGTCTGATCCCGACTACCAGCCCGTAGAGGACCTCACCTTCAAGCTTCCCTACGCTGAAGGCACTACTCTCCGTATGGCTACCGGTTATAACAATGCAAAGACCGGCCTCTTCTTCGATGCAGAAACTGCTAAGGACGGTATCACCCTTGCAGACGGTAACACCTATCACACCGGCGACCTCAAGCCCACTTGGGTAGAGGTTAAGAGAGTTCTCAATATCGACTTTGAGAACAAGTATCAGGGCAACTCCGCTACCAACGAGTTCAAGTACTGGCAGGACCAGCTTGACCAGGTAGATATGGTTTCCGGTTCCGCTACTCAGCTTTCTGAGGCAGGCGTTGCAGGCGACCTCATCAACCTTGCAGACTACCTCGATGATATGCCTAACTTCAAGAAGTACCTTGAAGAGAACCCCATCGTTCTCCTCTCCATCACCGGTGATACTTCTACCGGCGCTATCTACTACTCTCCTTACTTCGACGGTGTTAACGACATCGAGCGTATGCCCCTTATGAGAACCGACTGGGTAGTTAAGCTCCTCAACGGTGAGGGCGACTTCGAGGGTACTACCGTATCCGTTGACGTTAAGGATAAGGATGGCAACGTTACCGATACCATCACTAAGGCATACAACAACCTTGCATCTGCTTCTTACACTCCCTACATGCCTACCAGCGGTAAGGTAGTTGTTGAAGCGGCTAACAAGGAAGGTACCGCAGTTATCCAGCTCACCAAGGATTACGACGCAGCAGGCAACATCATTGATACCATGAACAAGGCTCTTGCAAATGGTACTGTTACCGGCGTTGAGGCTGTTAACATGCTTCGTGACTACATTGACGAGGCTTACAACGGCTACTACGGCACCAACCGTGCTGACCTCTTCATCGGTCAGGATGCAGCTTGGGACGCAGACGAGCTTGTAGCTCTTCTTCGTTGCGTAGTTGCTAACCCCCAGACTCTTAACGGTACTCACTCTGTTCACGGTCTCTTCTCCAGAGAGGACGACAACAACCAGAGAAGAGTTGATATGTTCCGTTTTGCAGGCACTCTCTTCGGCGTACGTGGTCTCGAGTCCAGACTTGATTACCTCTACGTTGGTACCGACGGTCTCCTTCACGACGCACGTCAGGAAGCAGCTACTTACGAGGCTCTTGAGAGAATGAACGCTCTCGTTCAGGAAGGCCTTATCGCTTCCTCCTTCGTTAAAAAGGAAGATACCGACACCGGCGTTATGCTTCAGAACGACGCAGGCTTCATGCACTACGACTACAACCAGACTCAGACTGTTTACAATGAGACCAAGCTTAACAAGGACTCCGAGGGCAACACCGTTGACCTTGGCGAGAAGTACATGGCAGTTATGGTTCCCATTGCACGTTGGTACGACGGTTCCGATCCTAACGGCGTATACATGAGATTCACCGAGTCCTGGAGATCTGTTAAGACCGACGGTTGGGCAATCTCTAAGGCAGGTGTTGGCAATGATACCAACAAGCTCCACGCAGCTCTTGCTATCATCGACTACGCATACTCCGAAAAGGGCCAGATCCTTATGTCCTACGGTCCTGATGCTTTCATTAAGACCAATGCAGACGGTTCTTACGTAACCTTCAACTTCAACGGTGAGCAGATGCCCGTTATCGCAGACGCTACCTACACCGAGCTTTGGGATAAGGCTTCCGGTAACTACACC
>CAZUJY010000051.1:0-12656 GCA_964620565.1 uncultured Ruminococcus sp.
CGGGTCGCAAAGCGACGCTTCTCGCCTAAATATGACTATCCCCAAAAAGAGGCTGTCTCAAATTTTGCATTTGAGACAGCCCCTTTTATTTTGAACATTCATATAATTTGTAAATCTTATTTGATATTTTACCGCCATATACCTTACTGAATATGTTTTTTTCTATACCCTTCAGCTTAAAGCCTTCTTGAGACCAGATCCTTTCTGCCGAACTGTCGCATAAAATCATATTCCTGCCGCTAACGTATGCCTTGCCGTAAAGCGGTATATACAGGGTTTTATAACGCTATTCACCTTAATTAAAATACTCCGAAAGATATTCCTTGGTATTGTTGACCATCTCATCAAAGAGCTTTCTCGCCGTGGGAATATCGAGATTTACAAGAGCGTTGTTGGCAAATGCCTTGAATGCGAGATCAAGATCTCTCTCTCTTGTTGCCCTAGCAACCATAGCCTGCTCGTCTGCCGCACGGGATACAAGCTGCCATACGCCCTCAGGAATAGGGCCTGCAAAAACAGGCTCAACCGAGTTGTCACGGAAGGCGGCGTTGGTTTCAACGACTATGCCGAGCGGAAGGTTGGGAATCTGACCTATGTTGGGAAGGTTAACGTTTGTGATATAATCCTCAAGACCAAGCAGGGCACGGATCTGTCTTACACCGTCCTCGCCGGTCTCCTCAATAGAAACCTGCTCCTCGCCGCCTCGCAGACGCTCGCTTCTCGCACGTCTTTCCTTAAGATCCTCTTTTCTGTAGCTTACAGGGGTGCGCGCAAAGCCCCAGGCGCTTACCTGCTCGTCATTTTTTAGATACCAGCTGCCCTCGCAGAACTCCGCAAGATGTCTGTCGCCTGCGGCTGCTATAACTCCGTATCTCTTAAAGAGATCGAACTTAACTCTCTGTTCGGACTCGAAGGTGGAGTTGGGATCGTTCTTTGGAATACCGATCTCTGCATATTTTTCTACAAAGTCAGCATATATTTTGCTTACCTCAAGATCACGGTATCTTGCATCGGTTATCCAGGTGAAGTGGTTAACGCCGACAACGTTTACCTTAACGTCCTTGCGCTCTCTAACCTCCTTGCCGGTAGCCTCGCCTATTGCTTTGGCAATAACGCCCTGGGTTCCGAACACCTCGTGGCAGTAGCCGAAGGCCTTAATACCGGGGAAGGTGTCATAAAGCGACTTGATGCAAAGCGCCATGGGATTGGTGTAGTTGATGACCCAGGCATGAGGACAGTATTCCTTGATAGCCCTAGCAATAACCTCGATCATAGGAACGGTGCGCAGAGCACGTATTATTCCGCCGGGGCCTGTGGTATCGCCTACGGGCTGATAAATACCGTATTTCTCGGGGGTGTGAACGTCGCTGTTCATCTCCTCAAACGTTGCAGGAAGAATAGAAATAATTACGAAATCCGCACCTGTAAGAGCCTCGCCAATGGTTCTTCTTGCGTGATAGCTCCAACTTGTGCAAGCGCCCTTGGCGGAATTGAACTTGTTTCCGATAATCTCATTGTGGCAAGCAGCCTCGTAATCAATATCATAAAGATCCACCTGACCGCTAATGTCTCCTGCAACCGCAAGGTCGCTCATCAGCTTCCACGCCCAACCACGTGATCCGCCACCAATATAGGCTATTTTCAGATTTTCAACACCCTTATCGGTATATTTCATAGCTATTCCTCCTGAAAATTTAATCTCAATATCAATATTATATATCAATAAAATACTAGTCGCCTTAAAAATTATAGCATTTTTGATTTAATTCCTTGATTTTTTTGATATTATGTGTTAAAATATATGTATATTGCTTTTAAGGACGTGGGTTATGGAACAAAAAATAAGCGGAAAAATTGAAAATTATTATTACAGCAAGGCGATCGATCGCCGTTACAGCGAGTCTACCCAGCACTATCATCCTCACTATGAGATCTACTATATGAAGGGGGGCAGCTGCCGTTACTTTATGGACGACCGCTCCTTTGACGTGGAGGCGGGCGACGTAATATTTATTCCCAGAGGAGTTATTCACCGCACCAACTATACCACAGCTCTGCACAGCCGTCTGCTTATCAACTTTACCGAAGAATATATTCCGCAAAGCGTTATGGAAAAAATGAGCGAGCTGAGATACCTCTACCGCTCAAGAGAAATCTCCAGAAAGATTGAGGATCTCTTTAACAAGATCGAGCACGAGTACACCCACCCTGACGAGTATACTCCCGATCTGCTTCGCTGCTATACCGCAGAGATATTCTTCCTTGTAGTCCGTCACCCCGGAACGCTCGAGGAGGCGACCACAGGCAACGAGCTTGTTGACAGTATAGTAAGATACATCAAGCATAATTATATGAGCGATATAAAGCTTGCAGGCGTTGCAAAGATGAAGTCGGTAAGCCCCGAACATCTTTCCAGAACCTTTAAGGCCTGCACAGGATTTGGCTTTAACGAATACGTTACCCTGCTCCGTCTGCGCAAGGCAGAGGAGATGATCAAGTGCGAGCCTAACAAGACCATAAGCGAGATCGCCTATGAATGTGGCTTTAACGACGGAAATTACTTCTCATATAAGTTTAAAAAGATGTACGGAATCTCCCCTATAAAAGCAAGAGGCGAACAATAATTTCAAAATACTGATTGTTTAAAAAGCGGTTTTTTGTAAGAAAAACCGCTTTTTGTTATGCTTTATTTACATTTTTCTGCGAATCTTACAGCCTCCATAGCATCCTTGCCATAGAAGTCTGCGCCAATTTCCTTAGCATAAGCCTCTGTAAGCACAGCTCCGCCTACCATTATTTTGCATAAAGGAGCCTGCTCCTTAAGAAGCTTTACAGTCTCCTCCATTGCGGGAAGAGTGGTGGTCATAAGCGCGCTGAGGCCTACAATATCGGCTTTATGCGAAAGTGCGGCATCAAGGATTCTCTCCTTGGTCACATCCTTGCCAAGATCAAGAACGTCATATCCGTAGTTTTCAAGGATCAGCTTCACGATATTTTTGCCAATATCGTGAATGTCGCCCTTTACGGTAGCGAGAACTATCCTTCCCTTGCCTACCGTTTTGCTACCTGAGGGAAGCGTCTTTTTTATCATCTCAAAGGCGGCTCGCGCCGCCTCGGCGCTCATAAGAAGCCCCGGGAGATATATCTCCTTTTTCTCAAAGCCCACGCCGACAGTATCAAGTGCGGGAATTATCTCTCCATTTATTATCTCAAGAGGCTCCCCCTCCTTGATAAGCTCTCTTGTAAGCTCTGCCGCAGGCTCCTTTAAGCCCTTGATAATTGCGGTCTTAAGATCGATTGTTTTTCCTATCTTTTCCTCGCCCTTATCGGTGGCAGAGGCAATATATTTTTCAAAATTCACATCCTTGCCCGAAAGAGCGGTATAGGTAATACAGGCCTTTCTTATCTCCTCGGAGTGAGGATTAACGATAGCCGCAGAAAGACCGTTTGTGAGAGCCATAGTGAGATAGCTGCCGTTCAGCTTATCACGCTCGGGCAGACCGAAGGATACGTTTGAAATGCCGAGAGAGGTATGACACCCAAGCTTTTCGGTGATAATCTTTACCGCAGAAATCGTTTCTATAGCGGCAGATCCATCTGCGCTGACAGCCATTGCAAGAGGGTCGAAAATTATATTCTTTTTTTCAATGCCATATTTCTTTGCCTCGGTTAGAATTCTGCGTGCAATAGCAACTCTGCCCTCTGCGGTGGCAGGTATGCCATTCTCGTCAAGAGTGAGGGCAACCACAAGACCGCCGTATTTCTTAACAAGCGGGAATATAGCAGCCATGCTCTCGACCTTGCCGTTTACCGAGTTGATCATCGCCTTGCCGTTGTATCTGCGAAGCGCCCTTTCCATTGCAATATGATCCGCGCTGTCTATCTGCAAGGGCAGATCGGTTATCTCCTGAAGTCGACAGACCGCATCCGTAAGCGCCGCCGCCTCATCGATCCCGGGGATACCCAGATTTACGTCAAGAATATGAGCACCTGCCTCCTCCTGCAAAATGCCCTCACGGAGAATGTATTCTGTATTTCCCGACTTGACAGCCTCTCTGAACCTTGGCTTGCCGGTGGGATTGATTCTCTCGCCGATAATGATGGGAGAATTGTCAAACACAACTGCGTGAGTATAGGACGAAGCCGTTGTAATGCTCTTTTTTGTAATGAGAAGAGGCTCAATTTCGGAAACTCTTCCTGCAAGAGCAGATATATATTCGGGTGTTGTTCCACAGCAACCGCCTACCGCTCGAACACCAAGCTTAACAAGGCCGGCAACACTAACGGCAAAGTCCTCCGGAGAAAGATCGTATACAGTCTCGCCGCCTTCCATTCTGGGCAGCCCCGCATTGGGCTTAAGAATTACAGGCAGGGAGGAAAATTCGAGATATTTCTCCACCGCGGGAGAGAGCGCATCGGGACCGAAGGAGCAATTTACTCCTATGGCATCAGCACCCATACCCTCAAGAAGTGAGATCATAGCCATAGGATCTGCGCCTGTCATAAGCTTGCCGTCATCACCGTATGCGTTGGATACGAATACGGGAAGGCTCGAATTCTCCTTCGCAGCAAGCAAAGCTGCCTTGGTCTCATAGCTGTCCGCCATGGTTTCTATAAGAATCAGATCAACTCCGTATTTTACTCCAAGCCTTACCGTTTCTGCAAAGACAGACACCGCATCCTCAAAATCAAGGTTGCCAAGAGGCTTTAACATTCTGCCGGTAGGACCTATATCGAGAGCAATCCACTTTTTATGATCGTTCTCGCTTTTTTTTACAGCATCCCTTGCGTTCTTAACGGCGGCGCATATCACCGCATCAAGCTCTGAGAGAGAAAACTTAAGAGTATTTGCTCCAAAGGTGTTGGTGGAAATTACGTTGCTGCCCGAATCAAGATATGCCTTGTGTATTCCGCAAACCACGGCGGGATGAGTGATATTCCAGCTCTCGGGCATAACACCGGAGGGGAGCCCTGCTTTCTGAAGCATAGTTCCCATTCCACCGTCGAGAATAACTGTGTTTTTCTTTATGAATTCGGTAATTTTCACTCTAACACCTCTAAAAGTAAGTTTTACTTTACATTTTTAATACCAATAATGGCTGTAACCGATTTTGTAGGAGTCATAAACATATCTGAGTCAAGGCTTACGCCTATCATTTTTGTCGGATCAAGCGTCGAGAAGATATCCTTTTGAAGATCGATAGGCAGATCGCCGTAGCCCGGACTAAATCTTGGTCGGACAGTCCTTCCCCGCTCCGCCTCTGCCTTTGACAGCTCCTCACAAAAGACATCAAGGAGAGCCTCTACTCTCTCACTGCCGATAGCCTGCATCACCACCGCACGCGAGGGGGTGATCAGCGAATATTTCTTTATAAGCCTGTCGATCTCTGCGCCCACGGTAGCGCAAACAAGGACTATTTCATCACACCCATCAAGACAAAGCTCAAGAGAATGAGATCTGACCGACGCAAAGCCAAGCTCCAGGTCATCTCCGTTCACACGAAGGGGAAGCTGAGCGTAGCAGAGCCTGTATACAAGCCCATCCTCTGCCTCTGCAATACAGCCGCCTATAAGATCATTGATCACTCGGTCATCCTTGGCGCCGAGATATCTTATGATCTCTTTTTTGTTGATCCTCGGGGGATCATAGCTTTTTACAAAGACCTTTTTTTCCATTATACTCAAGCAGACCCGACATATAGTTGTAAATTTCTGCTGCCACGTCGGGCTTATTCATCGAATAAATATGTACGTTTTTAAATCCGTTCTGGAATAGAATCGCCGTCTGTTCAATGGCGTAATTGATTCCCGCCTGCCTCATAGACTCTGGATCCGAGCCGTATTTATCGATCATATCGGTAAACTTTTTCGGCAGATGACAGCCCGAAAGCTTAACCACCCTATCTACCTGGGATACCGAGGTGATGGGCATTATACCAGGGAAGATATAAGCGGATTCAATTCCAGCCATAGCGGCTCTTGCAACAAAATCAAAGAACAATCCTTCGTCAAAGAACATCTGGGTCGTAAGAAAATCAAGACCCGCATCCACCTTTTCCTTAAGGTGAGCAATATCGCTCTCAAGGCTTTCACTCTCGGGATGCCCCTCGGGATAACAGGCGCCGCCAATGCAAAAGTCACCCGCCTCACGAAGCTCACGGACAAGCTCGATGGCGTATTTGTATTCTCTCGGCGTATTCAGGGAGTCCTCGGGAATATCGCCACGAAGCGCCATAACGTTAACTATTCCCGCCGCCTTCATATCGGCTATCCTCTGCCGTACCGTCTCCTTTGTCGAGGAAACGCAGGTCAGATGAGCAAGGGTTGGAACGCCGTATTTCTCCTGAATATTTTCAGCAATATCAAGGGTGTATTTACTTGTTCCGCCGCCTGCGCCGTAGGTTACGCTCATAAAAGATGGCGAGAGAGAGGCGATCATTTCGGTCGCCTCTCTTACGCTATCAAAGGAAGAGGAGCTTTTTGGAGGAAACACCTCGAAGGAAAGCGAGTATCCTCTTCGATCAAATATATCAGAAATCTTTTTCATATCAGGTGTTGGAGGTAGCTACAATGTTAGCTCCTGTGTCACAAACGTTTTCGATGATCACGTCGCCAATCTTAACGCCGTCGTCAGCGACGGTCTTATTGATCTCTGCCATAACCTCAAACATCTTTCCCTTAGGAACAGTGCTGTCGGTCTTAACCGAAACCACCTGACCCGACTTGCATCTTACGGTAGAGGTAACCGTTCTTCTGGGATTTGTGCATTCGTCATTAGCGTATGCCACGCCTCTCTTACAGAAGTTGCCCTCTACGGCGGTGGGAACGCCTGCATCGTCAATGGTTACCTTCATCTGACAGCCTCTGGGGCAAACTATACAGGTTAAAAGTCTTTCCTTTGCCATATTACGCCCTCCTTACTGCTCTATCTCAAAGGTAAGCTCGCCGCCCGAAAGCGAAGAGATCATATCCTTCGTCAGCTCAACCTTCTCCATCTCTGCGGGAGCAAGGCGCTGCTTTTTCTTTGAAATAATAATTCTGTCACCGTCACGAACGATGATCTTCGCATCACGGTAAACGTCTGCTACTCTGAAATAAACAGATGTATCTGCCGGCTCGGTAAGTCTCTGGGGAACGGTATATCGAACCTTTCCGTCGGTCTTGATACGAACGGAGATCTCCTTGTTGCTGTTACCCGCAATATACTTTGCTGCGGCTTTACCTGCAATAGCAGACTCCTCGGACACGTAGTCAACAAGATCGTGTACGTGAAGCACGTTGCCGCAGGCGAAGATACCGGGTATATCTGTCTCCCTCTCGCCATTTACCGAAGCGCCGCCCGTCACTCTGTCAAGAGTAATGCCTGCGCCCTTGGTAAGCTCATTCTCGGGAATAAGTCCGCAGGAGAGAAGCAGGGTATCGCAGGGGATGTACTCCTCGCTCTCCTTGATAGGACGGCGGTTCTCATCAACCCTTGCAATAGTAACGCCCTCAAGACGCTCCTTACCGTGAATATCAACTACGGTGTGGCTCAGTCGCAGAGGAATGTTGAAGTCGTTAAGGCACTGCTCAATGTTTCTTGTAAGACCGCCCGAATAGGGCATAAGCTCGCAAACCGACTTTACCTCCGCACCCTCAAGTGTCATACGGCGTGCCATAATAAGACCAATATCGCCCGAGCCGAGAATTACAACCTTCTTGCCGGGCATATAGCCCTTCATATTAACGAATTTCTGCGCCGTGCCTGCGGTGAAAATGCCTGCAGGACGGGTGCCCGCAATATTTAACGCACCCTTGGGTCTCTCACGGCAGCCCATAGCCAAAATAACGGCGCCCGCCTCAATGGTAAAGATGCCGTTTTCACGGTTCATTGCAGTTATCACTCTCTCGGGAGATACCTCAATAACCATAGTGTCGAGCATATAGGGGATACCAAGCTCCAAGATCATCTTCTCGTATCTGAAAGCATACTCGGGGCCTGTAAGCTCCTCGCCAAAGCGGTGAAGACCGAAGCCGTTGTGAATACACTGTCTTAAAATACCGCCGAGAGCATTATCCCTCTCGAGTATAAGAATATCTCTGATGCCTGCCTCGTGAGCCGCTACCGCCGCAGCCATACCCGCAGGACCGCCACCAATTATAACTAAATCCTTTTTCATCTGTTGATCCCTCACTTCGTCTTGCCGAAATTGATATAGGAATTGCCGCCAAACTTGGTAACCTGAGTATAATCAACACCTATCTCGCTTGCAAGAAGCTCGATTATATAGGGAGTGCAGAAGCCACCCTGACATCTACCCATAGATGCTCTGGTTCTGCGCTTGATACCGTCCACGTCGGTAGGACGGGGGTTCTGACGAATGGCATCAAGTATCTCACCCTCGGTAATGGTCTCGCATCTGCAGATAACGTGAGCATACTCGGGACGCTCCTTGATAAGAGCGTTTTTCTCCTCTACGGAAAGATGAGAGAAGAAGTGCATAGGACGTCTTGTGCCGTTAAAGTCAGCTCTCGCCTTTGCCTCATAGCCTGCGTCCACAATAAGAGATACCACGTACTCCGCAATAGCGGGAGCGGAAGAAAGTCCGGGGCTCTCAATACCCCCTACGTTAACAAAACAGGGTTTTGAGATACCAATAATAAAGTCGCCTGTGCTGCCTGTTGCACGAAGGCCGGTGAAGGACGTGATAACCTTGCTGAAATCAATCCTTGCAACCTGCGCCGAGGCAAGAGCTCTTACCTTTGCAAGACCTGCCGCTGTGGTCTTGGTATCGGTCTTGTCGTCTATATCCTCTGCGGTGGGACCGATAAGAAGATTACCGTCAACGGTAGGAGTTACAAGCACGCCCTTACCCATCTTGGAGGGACAGCGGAAAACGGTGTGGGAAATATGTCCGCCAACCTCACGGTCAAGAAGCATATACTCGCCTCGTCTGGGGCGAACGGAAAAGGACTCGCTGCCTACCATTGCGGAGATCTCATCGGAATAAAGACCTGCGCAGTTGATGACCCATTTCGCATCTATAAAGCCATCATCCGAGAGGAGTCTGTATCCTCCGTCAATAGCCTCTATTTTCTTAACCTCAAAGCCTGTCCTCAGCGAAGCTCCGTTATCCATTGCATTGCCGACCGATGCCATACAAAGCTCATAAGGGCAAACGATAGCGCCCGTGGGAGCATAAAGAGCTACGGTCACCTCGTCTCCGATATTTGGCTCAAGCTCAAGAATCTTGTCACGGTAGATAACTCTTACGCCATCAACACCGTTAGCCTTACCTCTCTCGCAAAGCTCAAGAAGAGTCCTCTCGTCCTCCTCGTTAAAGCCAACGACAAGCGAGCCGTTATTCTTATACTTGACTCCAAGATCAGAGCATATCTCCGCCATCATCTTTGAGCCACGAACGTTCATTCTCGCCTTAAGGCTGCCTGATGCCGCATCGTATCCTGCGTGAACTATTGCGCTGTTCGCTCTTGTTGCGCCGAGGGCAACGTCGCTTTCCTTTTCGAGAATACAAACGCTATCTGTATATTTGGCAAGCTCTCTGGCTACCATACCACCGATAACGCCTGCACCGATTACTGCAAATTCAAACATAATTATCACTCCGTTTTTCTGATTTGCTTGACTTATTCATAGTTTATCGGTATAATTATAATATAAAAAAGGACTGTTGTCAACGAGCTTGACAAAAGATTTAAGGAGAAAAATATGGCTAAAGTAGAAAAGAGTGGCTTCGAGCTTATAAGACAGAAAAATCTCGATGAGCTTGGCGCTGTGCTGTACGAATACTCGCATACAAAAAGCGGTGCTTCGCTCGTATATCTTGACAGAGATGACGAGAACAAAACCTTTGCGATCGGCTTCCCAACACCGCCCGCCGACGATACCGGTGTATTTCATATTATCGAGCATTCTGTGCTGTGCGGATCGAAGAAATATCCCCTTAACGATCCCTTTGCGGAGCTGCTTAAGGGCTCGCTCAACACCTTCCTCAACGCCCTGACCTACGAGGACAGAACCATATATCCCGTATCCAGCAGATGCGAGGGGGATTTCCTTAACCTTACCGACGTGTATCTTGATGCGGTGTTCTCGCCGAATCTCCTTGACAATCCCAGCATCTTTAAGCAGGAGGGCTGGCATTATGAGTATGACGGGGATGCGAATGCGCTGACCCTGAACGGCGTTGTATATAACGAGATGAAGGGCGCATATTCCTCGCCCGACGAGCTTGGCGGAGTGGCGCTTAACCGTGCGCTCTTCGACGGCACTCCCTATTGCCGTGATTCGGGTGGAGATCCCCTTCATATTCCCGAGCTGACCTATGAGGCTTTCAAGGCGGCTCATCAGAAGCATTATCATCCCTCGGGAGCAAGGATAATTCTCGACGGAAGAATGGATATTGACAGGGTGCTGTCGCTTATTGACTCCCACCTCTCAAAATACGAAAGACGTGAGCCCATCTCCCTCTCCGGAAAGAACGAGGCAAAAATCACTCCTCTGACTCGTATCAGCTATGAAATATCCGAAAACGAGGATGAGCACGGCAAAGCACGTCTGCTTTACGGCTTTGTTTACTCCGACTATTCCGATAAAGAGGCTCATCTTACCCTGTCGGTGCTGGCAGATATTCTCTGCGGCTCCAACGCTTCACCGCTGAAAAAGGCTCTGCTTGACAGAGGTCTTGCGCAGGATGCGGCTATGTATTCTATAAAATCAAGAGAGCATACCGCCGTTATCGAGATCCGTGATGCAGACGAAGAAAGACTTGACGAGATAGACGAGCTTATAAACGACGTAATACGCTCGCTTGCCGAAGGCGGAATTGACAAGCAGATGATAGCTTCCACCCTTAACAGTATGGAGTTCAGACTTCGTGAGCGTGACTTCGGCACTCTGCCTACGGGAATCGCATTTGCAATGTCAATATACGGCTCCTGGATGTACGGAGGTCTACCCGAGGATGCTCTGCTGCTCAATCGCACCATCGAGTCCATAAGAGGAAGGGTCGAGAGTGGCTATTTTGAGGATATGCTTCTTAAGATAACCCTTGATAATCCTCGCAGAGCAAAGGTTATTATGCTCCCCGACAAAACTCTTGGCGAAAGAAATGCCACCGAGGAGAGAAAAAGACTAAAAAAGCTTCTCTCGGAGATGAGCGAAGAGGAAATTCAAAAAATAAAGGACGAGGAGGAAGCTCTTCGTCTCTGGCAGAATGCCGAGCCCACCGAGGAGGCTATCAGCTCTCTGCCTACTCTTTCTATCGATGATATTCCAAAAAAATCCTCCCGTCCCGTTGCCTCTCAAAGCGAGATAGACAGAGTTAAAATCGTAAAATGTCCCACAAAAACGAACGGTATTGTTTACATTTCGCTTCTTTTTGATGCTTCAGACGTGGCAAAGGAGGAGCTGCTCAGCCTTTCAATGCTCTCCTCTGCGCTCCTGAATTTCCCCACCGAAAGCTACGATGCGCTCTCACTTCAAAATGAGATAAAGGCAAATCTCGGCAGTCTTTTCAGCTCCTTTACCGTTGGAACACGTGACAACCTGACAACCCCTTATCTTAAGGTTGGCGCCAGCGCTCTTGCAAGCAAGACAGATGATCTTATCCGTCTTGTGAGGGAGCTGCTACTCACCTCAAAAATAGAGGATGTCGAAGAGATAAAAAATATCGCTCTGCAGGCAAAATCTCACATTGAGGATCTGATGACCTCCGCAGGCCTCGAGATTGCTCTCTCGAGAGTTGAGGCAAGCATCTCTGAGGCGGGAGCTATATCCGAATATCTCTCGGGGTATGAGGCATACCGTCTGCTTTGTGAGATCTGCTCGGATGGCGGAAAAATTGCCGATCTTACAAGGTCTATCTCGGCACTTCTCAAAAAGCTTACGGACAGACGCAGGCTTACAATGGTTGTGACAGGTGATGCAGACGACGAGCTTCTCTCAAGGCTTATCAACATCTTCCCTATAGGCAATGGCATTACTGAAGCTGTTTCCACCCCTGTCTGTGCGGATAAGAGTGAGTTTGTGCTCGTTCCCTCAAAGGTTGCCTATGCGGTAGCGGGCGGCAAATCTTCCGAGGCAGGCGAAAGGCTTGGACTTATGCGAGTTGTGCGCTCTATGCTCTCCTATGAATATCTGTGGAACACAGTCAGAGTTCAGGGCGGAGCCTACGGCACAGGCTTTATTCCGAGAAAGGACGGCAGCATTTCCTTCTACTCCTACCGTGATCCCTCGCCCGCGCGCTCTCTCAAAGTATATAAGCAGAGCTCGGAGTATCTTAGGGCGGTGGCGAGCGAAAATGCCGATATTACCAAATTCATCATAGGCGCAATAGGTGAATACGACACCATAATCACCCCCAAGACCGCCTCCCTTCTTACCACCTCCGATTACCTTAACGGCTGGACAGCGGAAGATGAGGCAGAGGTGCGCAAACAGATGCTTAGTGTAACGAGCGCGGCTCTTACCGAAGCGGCAGATATAATCGATTCGGTTCTCCAAGAGGAGAGTGTTGCTATCGTTGGTAGCAGTGAGCATCTTGCATCCCTTGACGACGAGCCCCACAGAATTATAAGAATATAAAAGAAAAGAGGCTGCCTCAAATTTGCATTTGAGGCAGCCTCTTTTTGGGGATAGTCAGATTTAGGCGAGA
>CAZUJY010000052.1:0-12589 GCA_964620565.1 uncultured Ruminococcus sp.
TTGTTTTTCTTTGTGTCATAATTTCTTTGCTTGCATTCAGTGCAGGCGAGTGTAACTTTGACTCTCATAGTTTTTTCGGCACCTCCTAATAGAATTCGGGATAAACCCGTTGAATACCTCCCTCAATGTCGAGAGATGATTGCGCTGTCCCAAAAATTTGCGCACAAAAAAAGCCTCTCAACAGAGGTACGTCCATTATATCACGCAATGAAAAATTTGTCAATAGTTTTTTATATATTTTTTAAAAATATTTTTTATTATTAATTGTAGGAAAAATTCTTGACGGAAGGAAAGAAATAATGTATAATGTAACATATTATTTACCCGGGAGGTTATTATGAAAATCGTACTTCTGGACAGAGCCTCCATAGGCTTTGACACGCCTATTTCTGTTTTAGAGAGATTTGGCGAGCTTGCCGTATTTGATGCCAGCTCACCAGAGGAGGCTATCTCTCGCTCGTCAGATGCAGACGTGATTGTATTAAATAAAGTAAAGGTTACCCGAGAGCTTATTGAGAATTCAAAGAATCTTAAGCTAATCTGCATATTTGCAACAGGATATGACAATATCGATATAATGGCAGCCCGTGAAAGGAGAATTGGCGTATGCAATGTACCCGGATATTCCACCGATAGCGTAGCGTTGTTCACTATATCCACAGTTCTTGCTCTTTGCTCGCATCTTATTGAGTATAATTCCTTTGTTAAAAGTGGCGAATATACCGCATCCGGTTCACCGAACAAGCTGACTCCCGTTTATCACGATCTGAACGGTAAGACCTGGGGAATTATCGGATACGGAAACATCGGCAGGGCGGTTGGAAGAGTTGCCGAGGCCTTTGGAGCGAAGGTAATCGTCAATAAGCGCACTCCCTGTGAAGATGCTACCTGCGTAGATCTGAATACACTTTGCCGTGAGAGTGATATTATAACCGTTCACTGTCCCTTGAACGATCAGTCACGTTCACTTATAAATGAGGATAAAATAAAGCTTATGAAGCCCCAAGCTATACTTGTTAACGAGGCAAGAGGTGCCGTTCTTGATGAGGCGGCGGTTGCAAAAGCTATGCTTGATGGCAAAATTGCAGGTTTTGGATGTGATGTTTACTTGCAGGAGCCTTTCCCGACGGATCATCCGTATAGCAAAATAATGAAGCTTCCAAACGTGCTTCTGACCCCTCACGCAGCCTGGGCATCCTACGAGGCAAGGGAGCGCTGCATCAATGTTATTGCGGATAATATAAATTCATTCATTTGCGGAGAAATGTTAAATCGAGTAGATAAATAAAGGCAGAAAAGAGCGTTCCGGACTTGGAACGCTCTTTTTTATAAAGCCGATTCTATTTTAACCACGGTCGACCGTAATGACGCAGAAGCAATTTTCTCTCTTGGCCTTAACCGCCTCGCAGATCTTCTCTTTAACCTCCTTTTCTGTAAGCGGGTGATCAAAGGGAAGAACAATATCAAAAATCATATTGGTATGAGTCTGACCGATAACCGTTCTGAAATCGTGAATAGGAAGATCAAGACCGCTTTCAGTCATTGTTTCTAACAAGAAGGACTTCAGCTCATTCACGTTTTCGTCATCTGTCACAATAGGATCCATATGGATAGTACAGGAGATAATCAGCTCCTCATTGATCCGTCTTTCCACGTTATCTATCATATCGTGAAGATAATAAATATCCTGCTTTCCGTCAACCTCTGCGTGGAAGGATGCAACGAACTTGTTAGGGCCGTAATTGTGAACCATAAGATCGTGCATACCGATTATATCGGGATAATCTTTTATAATGTTCTCAATAGCCTTAACCGTCTCGTCAACAGGTCCCTCGCCGAGAAGAATATCCTTCGTTTCATTGAGGATCTTAAGTCCTGCAATAATGATTGGAATGGAGACTGCAATACCTACAATAGCATCAACAAAATACCATTCGGTATATTTAATAAGAATGGATGAGCCGAGAACTGCTATTGTGGAAACAGAATCGCTGAATGAATCGGTAGCTGCAGCGCTGACAACTGTTGAATCAATCTTCTTTCCTATACTGCGATAGAATAGACCGAGCCAGAGCTTAAGCACAATGGAAGCCGAGAGAATTACTATTGTTGTGGTGGTAATAACCGTATTTTTAACCTCTCCGACGCCAAGCAGGGTTTTGCCCGAGTCAAGAAGCAGCTCTGCGCCAACCAGAAGAATAATAAAGGAAACTACCATTGATGCGATATATTCAATTCTTGCGTGTCCGTAAGGGTGCTCCTTATCGGCAGGCTTTGAGGACAGCTTAAAGCTGAAAAGCGTGATAACCGACGTACCCGAGTCGGATAGATTATTGAATGCGTCGGCGATAATTGCGACCGAGCCTGAAAGAATGCCCGCCAGGATCTTTATAGCGGCAAGAATAAGGTTGATTATTATTCCGACCACGCTAGATAGCGTACCGTAGCCTTTTCTTACGGTAGGATCGGAGGTATTCTTGTAGTTTTTTACAAAAAGCTTTGTCAGAAGTTTCGTCATAAAAGTTTACCATAAAAAAAGTATTTACATTTAGTATTTTTTGTGGTACAATACTTATGTTAAATGAAAGTGAGTACCGATATGAACTATAAAGAAATTAAACTCAGAGCTACTAGCCCCGAGGCTGCAGCCACAGAAATAATGTATGAGATCGCCGCCTGCCGTGCAGACCGAGTTGAGGTTATACGCTTTAATATATCTTACGGCACAGCAGCCGAGGAGGATAACACCTCAAAAAAGATCATAGCCTCAGTGCAAAAGCTCCTCAGGAATATGAAGCAAAAGGGAAGCGTTCAGTTTATTGCAACACCCGAATGCTTTGCTGCAGGAAGCACCGAATCCAGCTTCTTATATAATAAATATCCCTCGATCTTCGATAGCATACCAAGTGCAAACGAGGGAGAAACCTATGTATTTGTAAAGATCTAAATATGTGCTCGGGGGTGTCGGTAAAAACTTCGACACCCCCGAGGATATATTATATTTATTAATGTGCGTTCTCTTCCAAATAACGAACTACGTCGCCAACAGTAGTAAAGTTGTGAAGATCCTCATCAGCAATCTCAAGGTTGAACTTCTCCTCGCATACGAAAACGAGATCAGCCAGCTCAAGAGAATTGATACCAAGGTCACCGGACAATTCAGCTTCCATGGTGACATCATTTGCGTTTACGTGGAACTCGTCAACAAGGAACTTCTTTAAAGTCTCAAACATAAATACCCTCCTTTGCTTTTTTGGCGTTGCAGAGCAACTATGATATATAATACTATATCTTTTGCGATTTGTCAAGTGTTTTTCATAAAAAGAGGTTTTTTATCGACAATATTGGACATTTGATAATTAAATTTATTATGAATTTTTAATTGACATTCAGCAAATTATATGATAGAATTAGAAAGGAAATACATAAATCAGAGGACAAAAATGGGCATTTTGGCTATTTTCGGAAAGAAGAGCGGACAGGAAAAGGAATTTAATACTGATAATATCGTTGGTAAGAAGTGCGTTGCTATCGAACGAATCGATAATCTTGCCGGCTGCGGTCAGGTAAGGGTCAACGGTCAGAGCTGGGCGGCAAGATCTGCTTATGACGACGAGAGCTTCGAGGCGGGGGAGACACTCAGTATCGTTGCTATTGAGGGCGTCAGACTTGTTTGCGTAAAGAACTAAACGGCGGAATATTATTTTCAAAAAAAGTTTTAGAAAACTATTGACAAAATAAAAAACTTCTGTTATAATATAGAACGCTGTCAAGTAATGTGCCTTTAGCTCAGCTGGATAGAGCAACTGCCTTCTAAGCAGTAGGTCGGGGGTTCGAGTCCCTCAAGGCACGCCATTTATGGTGGGATTAGCTAAGTTGGTTATAGCGCCAGGTTGTGGCCCTGGAGGCCGTGGGTTCGAATCCCATATCTCACCCCAGATAAGAAAACCCGAGCAATACGCTCGGGTTTTTGTTTTATTACTTTAATGCAAGACAGCCACGAACTAAAGCGATAGAATCATTTACTATACTCACGGTAATTTCTTCTTCCGCCCCAAAATCATTATTTACTATCATTTGCGCTAGTCTGTTCTCTATATCTGAAGTGATAATTCTGTTAAGCGATCTTGCACCAAACCCCGATTCCGAGAGCGATTTGCTTGCTAAAAAGGTGTATACATCATCGTCAAAGCGTGTTCTGATTCCAAGTAAAGAAAGCCTGCTTTGAATCTCTAAAATCTTATTTTTGGCTATTTCTTTTAGGGCAGAATGATTTAAAGGCAAAAAAAGCAATATTTCATCAATTCTGTTTATAAATTCAGCCTTAAAGTGTCCCTTCAGTCTGTGACGAAGGGATTTTTCATTTGCATCATTCATAAAGCCTATCTCACCGCCACTCTTAAATTTATCAGCTCCTATATTCGAGGTCATTATAATATAGGTGTTTCTGAAACTGATTTTTCTTCCTGTGGCATCTGTCAGATAGCCTGTATCAAATATCTGCAGGAAGAGAGAAAGAACGTCGGGGTGCGCCTTTTCAATCTCATCAAGAAGAACTACGGAGTAGGGATGCTTCCGTATTTTTTCAAGGGCAGAATTCTGATCGTCATATCCTACGTATCCGGGAGCAGACCCGATAAGCTTCGAGGTGGTATAGCTTTCCGAGAATTCCGACATATCATAGCGTATAAGCGAATTCTCTGTTTGAAAAAGCTCCCTTGAAAGCGCCTTGGCAAGCTCGGTTTTACCTACACCGCTTTCACCAAGAAAGAGAAATATTCCTCTAGGCCTATCGGGCGAGTTAATCCCCGCATAGCTTCTGATCACAGCATCAACAAGCGAATCAATTGCTTTTTCCTGTCCTAATACAGCATTTGACAGATTTTGCTTTATCAGCTCCTTGCCTTTGCTTGTATGGATATTGATTCCCGTCATTTCACGAATAACAGATGCTACCTCACATTCTGTAACCGAATTTTTAACAATGCTTTTGCTCGGCGCGGATATTTCCCGCTGTAATTCCTCGGTGTAAAGCTTTTCAAGCTCCTTAAGATTTGTTGCAAGCTCGAAATCTCGGGAATTAACAGCTTTCTTTCTATCGATAGATGTCTGCCTTATCTTTTCTCTTATTTTCTTCGATTTTTCTGTATCAAAATCAAGGAAGCTATTAGCCAACGCACAGGCTTCATCCATTACGTCAATAGCCTTATCGGGTAAAAAACGATCCTGTATATATCTTTCAGAAAGTCGTACCGCAGCCTTAATTGCCTCTTCGCTTATTATGACGTTATGATGCTTTTCATACCTATCCTTTATGCCTTTCAGTATCTCAACCGTCTTTTCAATGCTGGGCTCTTCAACCAAAATCGGCTGAAATCTTCTTTCAAGTGCGCTGTCCTTTTCGATATATTTTCTATATTCTGCAAGAGTTGTTGCGCCGATAAGTTGAATATCTCCACGTGAAAGCTCAGGCTTCATTATATTCGCAGCATCGATTGCGCCTTCTGCAGAGCCGGCTCCTACGATCGTATGAATTTCATCAATAAACAGGATCACGGATTTGTTTTTAGTGACCTCGTTCATAATATTTTTGATCCTTTCCTCAAAGTCACCTCTATATTTTGCGCCTGCAACCATTGAGGTAAGATCGAGAGAAAAGATTATCTTCCCTTGAAGAGAGGAGGGAACTCTGCCTTCTGCAATTCGCTCGGCAAGTCCCTCTATTATAGCCGTTTTTCCAACTCCTGCCTCGCCTATAAGACAAGGGTTGTTTTTGCTTCTTCTTGAGAGAATCCTTATAACCCTGTCGGTCTCGCTTTCCCGTCCGATAACAGGGTCAAGCTCACCTCTTTCTGCGGCGGCGGTTATATTTTTTCCGTACTTCGCAAGGTTAGGAAGCGACACCTCGGAGACTGCCTCCGCATAGATAACTCCTCTTTGCGATGAGCGTAGGAAGGTAATAACACTATCCTTAAGTCCTACGGTGTCTGCCTCGATTTTTGTCAGGATTTTTGTAGCAACGCATTCTTTTTCCTCTAGTATTGCGATCAGTAAATGCTCGGTTCCGATCTTTTCGGAGCCGTATTTTTTAGTGATTTTATAGGAGCTTTCCAGCAGACGTCTGCACTTTGGCGTAGTGTCCTTTGAGGTAAGCTTGCTTTCAACTCCGACGCCCGAATATTCTTTAACCGCCGTGGAAATTTTCTCGTGAGTTATTTTGTGCTTTTTCAGTAAAATCGAGGCGCAGGAGGTCTCATCCTCGCAGAGTGCAAGCAGAACGTGCTCCGTACCGATATAGGTATGCCCAAATTTCTCTGCAAGGTATACCGATCTGTTAAGCGCCGCCTCCGCCTTGCCTGTAAAATTATTGCTCATTAAAACTACACCTTTCTTTATTTCCTAGGTAAGTATTCCCTCGTCAGTTAAAATTACTCATCCTATATAAAATTATTCTTAAACCGTCCTACTGCGTTATGGTCGCTTACCATACGTCCGTAAAACACCTCGTCTATAAGCTCAAGATCGGGTAAAAGGTATATCCGTCGAAGGGCCTTAACAGCCTTTGCGCTCTCATCGGAATAAAAGCTGCTTTCTCTCAGCCTATGAGTTATCCCATAATAGTCAAGCAGCCTTGCCATACTTCTGTTTATATGGTTCATTCCGCCGCTCATCTCTCCCGGTAGAACAGGGAAGGATAAAAAGCTACCGACCGAATTATTTAACTTGTTTTTCTCGTCGGCAAGACGGTATTGCGAAAATAACGCCTCGAAGGTTAATCTGTCAACCTCCCCGGTTGGCGAAAGATTATTAATTCTTTGAAAATCTACAACTGCAAGCCTTGTATTATCGTCAAAAACTCCGGTAGGAGCCACAAAAACATCCCTCTCGTCAACTAATGAAAGGTATTGCTGAACTCGTTTTATGGCTTCGGATCTATTGTTAATTCTATACATAAATCACCTCAGGAGATGTTATAACCCGGAAACTGTCCTTCATTCACACCGTCTCCGTTATAAAGATCATCATAAATGTTTGCAATAGCATTCCAGACAGGAGCATTAACTCTGTCGGGTGTTCCGGGGATATCAAAAAGCGTCTTAAAGGCTCTTACCTGATCGGCTGTTGAAGGACCGAAAATTCCGTCAACGTTCACAGTAGGTATTTCGGTATAGCTTCTGGCAATATAATTAAGATATTCCTGCAGAACCCTCACGTCATTTCCGTCCACACCCTCACGTAGAATTCTGCCGGGAAAGGGAAGTATTCTGCCGCCAATGAATTCATAATCTATCTGCGACACCATATCATAGTAAACGCTTTCCATTCTATCCCATGTCGATCTGTCAACTATACCATTCTCGGGCAGACCGTAGGTACGCTGAAAGGATCTTACCGCATTCGCAGTTGCAGGACCAAATGAGCCGTCCATATTTGCCTCGATTACGCTCGGGATAAACAGCGCAATATAGCTGAGATAATACTGCACCGTAAGAACTCCCTCGCCCGAGTCACCCTCCGAGAGGCTGTCGGTAAAACGTGTCGTCACGTCGGTAATCCTAAGCCCCTCGGAATTGACGGTATAAAGCTTCTTTACGGCGTTATAAATAAACTGTATCTGATTCCAGGTCGCTCTCCCCACAAGTCCGTCGGGATCAAGACCAAATACCTCCTGGAATTTTCTTACCGCATCGGTGGTGGAGCTATCAAAAAAGCCGTCAACAGGGTATATCTTCGGTATTCCGGGATAATTAGTCGATATTCTGTTAAGCTTACGTTGTATTAGCTCTACGTCACGGCCTGTATCTCCCTCTCTTAAGGTTACGGAAGGAGCGCTTGTAGGTATATTCTCAACAGGAACGTCACTTTCCAAAACTATATCGTTTCCGTAATATCTTTGCAAAATCCTAAAGTAATCAAGACCTTCATTGGCAAGATCAACGCTCCCCCATTGATAAAGGCCGTTGCAGGTGACCTCGACCCCGTCGCAGAATTCAGCAAATAAGGGCTCTATAAACTCCTGCCTTCTGATATAGCTGTCGAATATTTCGTCGACTATCTCTGCGATATTACCAAAAATATCCCGTCCGTTTACAAATGTCTGATCATAGGCAGGAGAGCTTGTAATATCGAAATTATAGCCTCTCAGCCGATAATATCCTGTGTAAACACGGTTAAGCGCAACCGAGATCTGCGCTAAAATATTTGCTCTCAGGGCTTGCTCGGGCCAGGTGGGGTATATTTCGCTGGATGCAACGTTTTTTATGTAGTCGGAAAAACCGACCGTCACGTTTTGAGCATCCGAGTCGGGTGCTCCGAGATGAACTACTATTTGATCTGGTATTCTTGGATTTGGCATATATATCTCCTACTATAGATCTTCATTTTCGGGAATAATATAATTGATATTCCCACGTGGATAATCCTCCACCATATTTCCCGAGCCCGGAATCATATTTACGAGCTGGATCGAATTGATCCCGGAGAAAACCGTAAGTCCGTTAATCCTTTTTGTGTAATAACCCTCTGCGCCGATCTCAAGATCATATAGAGAGAAGGGAAGCTCGGCAGGTGATGGTGCTAGCGAAAGACTTTCCTTCGGGGCGGGAAGAATGAATTTATCGGTAACACCGTCTCTGTCTGTGACACCCGAAAACACAACCTGCCTGTTTTCCTCGGATGCGCCGAAAATTCTTACAATCGCTCCCGCAACCGGCAGGGCACCTCCTGCGGTATAGGCTCTCACGGTCAGAGTTCCGCTTGAATCAAGCATTAAATTAACCTCCAAAATAATATTTTTTATTTTATTTATTGACAAGTGAACATTTTTCATATATAATGTATGTGGTGAAAGTTGTTGATAACGGTTGTTTGCCGTCGAACAGCTTACATAAAAAACACAATATAATTGGAGCAGAATAATGAAGGACACTTTATACGGAGAACTTAGCGTTATCGGCATGCGTGGCTGTGAGGATTTTGCCTCACAGGTTGACTACTATCTCAAGGAATGGCGTCATCACGACAACGACGGATCCTTTCTTGTAGAGGCTCATTGCCCCAGATTTGGAAGCGGTGAGGGTAAGGGTACCATTCAGCAGTCCCTTAGAGGTAATGACGTTTATATTATTTGCGATGTTTTCAATCACGGTGTAACATATAATATGTACGGCCGGACTGTTCCTATGAGTCCCGACGATCATTTCCAGGATCTTAAGAGAATCATCGGTGCCATCGGCGGTAAGGCTCGTCGTATCAGCGTTATTATGCCTATGCTTTATGAAGGCAGACAGCATAAGAGAAGCGGCAGAGAATCGCTTGACTGCGCTCTCGCGCTTCAGGAGCTGGTTTCTATGGGTGTTACCAATTTCATCACCTTCGACGCTCACGATCCCCGTGTCCAGAATGCAATTCCTCTTCACGGCTTTGAGGATGTTCGCTCCAGTTATCAGATGATAAAGGCTATGGTACGTAAGTACCCCGATATCGAGATCGATCCCGATAACACTATGATCATCTCTCCCGATGAGGGCGGTATGACCAAGTGTATGTACTATTCTTCGGTTATGGGCATCGACCTTGGTATGTTCTACAAGCGCCGTGATTACTCTGTGATCGTAGACGGTAAGAATCCTATCGTTGCTCACGAGTATCTCGGCAGAGACGTAGCAGGTAAGGATGTGATCATCGTTGACGATATGATCTCCTCCGGCGACTCTGTTATCGACGTTGCAAAGCAGCTTAAGGACAAGGGAGCAAAGCGTATTTTCGTATTCGCAACATTCGGTCTTTTCTGCAACGGTCTTGAAAAGCTTGATAAGGCTCATGATGAGGAAGTTATCGATCAGATCTTTACCACTAACCTTGTATACAGAACTCCCGAGCTTCTTGCAAGAGATTGGTACACCGAGGTTAATATGTGCAAGTACGTTGCATATATTGTTGACACCCTCAACCATGACAGAACCATCAGCCATCTTCTTAACCAGGCTGGCAGAATTCACAGAATTCTCGATACTCATAAGAAAAACAAAAAATAATTTTTATGTGAAGTGGAGTGTTGTCTTTGGCAGCGCTCCGTTTCCGCCATAAGACAAAAAGGAGGCGCCAATGAGGATCACACTTGAATCCGATTATGCATTGAGGATTCTTACTGCGATGGCAGGGTATGACGAAGTAACCGATGCAAAAACAATATCCGCCGATACCTCTGTAACCATTCGCTTTACGCTTAAAATACTTCATAAGCTTGTTGGCGGCGGCCTCGTTCAGTCCTATAAGGGTGTTAACGGAGGATATAAGCTGAAAGTTTCTCCCGAAAAAATCACCTTAAAGCAGGTGATCGAGCTTATTGACGGGCCTATTGCTATCGCAAGATGCCTTGACTCAGGGGAGAGCTGCTCGCTTAACTGCGATAAGTCTGCCTGCGATTATCATCATATTTTTGACATTATCAGCATTGAGCTTGCTAGTAAGCTTAACAAAATCACCATTCACGACGTAATTAATAAGAACTATTTTTTAACTTAAGGAGGAACTATGGAACATATATCCAGAATATCCTTTCCGGGTCTTGGAATTGGCGAGTTTGAGATAAACAATATTGCCTTTTACATTCCGGGTACAGAAATTGGAATTGCATGGTATGCGCTTATTATTACCTTTGGTATGATCTGCTGTATTGCATACGTTATCACTCAGGCAAAGAAGATCGGCGTTACGATGGATGACGTAATCGATTATGCGCTTTTCGTAATTCCTTTCGGTGTTATCGGCGCAAGACTTTACTACGTGCTTACGAAGCTTGAGGACTTTGATACCTTCTGGGACGTTATTAATATCCGTGACGGCGGTCTTGCAATTTACGGTGGCATTATCCTCGGTACTATTACCGTCATTGTTGTATCTAAGGTTAAGAAGATCAGCTTCTTCGCCTTCGGTGACTGCGTTGCTCCCGGTGTGCTTTTAGCGCAGGGAATTGGCAGATGGGGTAACTTCATGAACGGCGAGGCATACGGCGGTCTTTACGATGGCTTTATGCGTATGGGCCTTAAGAATATAGTTACAAAATACGATGAGGTACTTATTGAAGCAGGCGCAGACGTGAGCGAGATGGTTTACGTTCATCCTACCTTCCTCTATGAATCGCTCTGGAATCTTATCGGTGTTCTCGGCGTTTATCTCTTCGCAAGATTTGTCGGCAAGAAGTATGACGGTCAGCTTATTCTTCTTACCTTCGGCTGGTACGGTCTTGGCCGTATGATGATCGAGGGACTTCGAACCGACTCGCTTCCTATCCCCGGCACAAGCCTCAGAATCTCCCAGGTTCTCGCTGCGGTTATTTTCGTAACCTTCCTTGCTATGCTTATTTTCTTCGCAATCAAGAAGCCCACAAAGCCTCTTTATAAGAAGGTTGTTGCCGAGGGCGAGGAGAAGAAGGAAGATATTTCTTTCAAGGAATTCGTAGGGAAGATCAAGGCCTTCTTCGCTCCCAAGTCCTCCGATAATGAGGAAAATAAAGAAGATAAAAGCGACGAAAACAAAGAATAATTTATGGCAGAAATTATAAACGGTAAACTTGTATCTGCAAAGATACGCTCAGATATAGCCGAACAGGTTAAGGAGCATAAGGCCATATTCGGTAAGTCTCCCGGTCTTGCAGTAGTGGTTGTAGGTGACGATCCCGCCTCGGCTGTGTACGTAAGAAACAAGCACAGGGCTTGCCTTGAGGTAGGCATTGAGTCCTATCAGATCGAGCTTCCCGCTAACACCACCGAGGAGGAGCTTTTTGCGGAGATAGACAGACTGAATAAGGATGAGCGTGTTAACGGAATTCTGGTTCAGCTTCCGCTCCCTAAGGGAATAAATGAGGAGAGCGTGATAAACAGAATCTCTCCCGAGAAGGATGTTGACGCATTCCATCCTGCTAACGTGGGCAGAATTATGATAGGAAACTACAAATTTCTGCCTTGCACTCCTGCGGGAATCATTGATCTTATGGATCATTACGGCATAGAGATAGCAGGTAAGAGATGCGTTGTGATCGGTAGAAGCAACATTGTCGGTAAGCCTATGGCTCTGCTTCTCACCGAGAGAAACGGCACGGTAACTCTATGCCACTCAAAGACCCGTGGACTTGATGAGATCTGCCGTCAGGCTGATATAATCGTTGTAGCGATCGGTAGAGCTCAGTTTTTAAAGGCTGATATGGTGAAGCCCGGCGCTGTAATAATCGACGTTGGCATCAACCGTCTTGAAAACGGTAAGCTCTGCGGCGACGTTGCATTTGACGAGGTATCAGAGGTTGCATCAATGATCACTCCCGTTCCCGGCGGAGTAGGTCCTATGACCATTGCGACACTGCTAAAAAACACGCTTACAGCCGCAAAAATGCAGCATAAATAGAGCAATAAAATAATTTTTAACTTTTTTAAAATTTAGTATTGACAAAAGGTTAAAAATAGATTATAATGTTTAAGTAAAAAATTTGAGATTTAATCTCTTTGCAAAGCGAAGGGAGGGGAAATAAAGATGGCAGAAATCAGAGTTAAAGAGAATGAGACTCTCGACAACGCGCTTCGTCGTTTCAAGA
>CAZUJY010000053.1:0-1044 GCA_964620565.1 uncultured Ruminococcus sp.
ATTCGCAAATGATTTAATATTTAATTTTTGTCTAAACTTTTGGGTTCACTTCATTATGCGGCTCGCTTTTACATATCATTTTGAAAAAATGTCCTTAAGAGTGACGTTCATTCGCACGTCTTTTTTATTTCTCATCTCTTAGTATAAGCGTAAGAGGTATCAAGGTCTGGGAGGGAATATAGAACACCCAGATAAGATCTATATCCGCATGAAGCAGATTATAGAGAAGCGACCCTTCCGTAAAGCCACCGTAAATGCTGTTAAGTCCCGCAAGTCCTACGTTAATATCGCAAAGAGCAAACAGAACAAGACCGACGGTAAGCATTATACCGCCCTTGCCGCTTCGGTGAGCATAGGCTGCATTGATACAAAGGTTAGCGTAATATACCGTGCTGATAATGGACATCAGATCGGTGGACTTACCGAGAATAACACCCACCGCGCAGATAAGTATCAGCGACAGCGCGTAGCGGATTATTATCTGAACGGTGTTGACCTTTTTATTCTTTTCATTGTAGATAATATGCAGGCAGATAAAGAGCTGAGTGCCTAGGAATACGCTTACTCCCGCAAGGTTGTTCGCCTTGTCAAGCGCCACCATAAAGTAGTCTGCCACCAGGGTAAAGAGCATAGCGATACGGATAAGATTTCCGTTTGTTTTGCTAAGGAGTATACCTTTAAGATCTCGCTTTTCGATCTTCGCAAGTATCAGGTCGATTCCCAGCGTCAGCCAGGAGAACACCACAGCTCCCACAATAGATGCGTATCGCAGATTGAAGTCGGTGTCAGGCCTTACGAAATGGATAAGGCAGAATAAAACGGCCTCGAATATTATAAAAACCGAAGCCACAGACCAAAGCACGATTTTTCTCTTTGTCACGTCCTCTGCCTCCTTCCATTCGATTTAAAATTAAAGCACCTCGGCTATCTCGTATATAAGTCTCTCTGTCTTTTCCCGGCCGAGGCAAGGGAATAACCTTCCCTGTTGGGGAAGGGGGACCGCCTTTGGCGGTGGATGAGGTCCGACCGTCAAAAAAATCAAAG
>CAZUJY010000053.1:1144-12307 GCA_964620565.1 uncultured Ruminococcus sp.
CACCTCGGCTAATTCGTATATAAGTCTCTCTGTCTTTTCCCAGCCGAGGCAAGGGAATAGCCTTCCCTGTTGGGGAAGGGGGACTGCCTTTGGCGGTGGATGAGGTCCGACCGTCAAAAAAATCAAAGCACCTCGGCTAATTCGTATATAAGTCTCTCTGTCTTTTCCCAGCCGAGGCAAGGGTCGGTAACCGACTTACCGTAAACAGAGTTATCGCATATCTTCTGCGCTCCGTCCACAATATAACTCTCGATCATAAGACCCTTAACTATGCTGCGCACGTCCTTGGAATAGCGACAGCTGTGAAGTATCTCCTTTGCAATTCTGATCTGCTCAAGATACTTCTTGCCCGAGTTTGCGTGGTTGGTGTCAACCACGACAGCAGGGTTCTCAAGACCGGATGCCTTATAGGTCTCATATAGATCGTAGAGATCCTCGTAGTGATAGTTGGGATGAGACTTGCCGTGCTTATCAACGTAGCCACGGAGAATAGCGTGAGCATAGGGATTACCCTGGGTCTTAACCTCCCAGCCACGGTAAAGGAACACGTGGGAGGACTGGGCAGCCTTAATGGAATTCATCATAACGCTTATATCTCCGCCTGTGGGGTTCTTCATTCCCACGGGGATATCAAGGCCGGATGCGGTAAGTCTGTGCTGCTGATTTTCCACCGATCTTGCGCCAACCGCATTGTAGGCTATCAGATCCGAGAGGTATCTGTAATTCTCGGGATAAAGCATCTCGTCGGCACAGCCAAAGCCCGTTTCCGCAATCGCTCTCATATGAAGATGCCTGATCGCAAGAATACCCTTAAGCATATCGGGATCCTGGTTGGGATCGGGCTGATGAAGCATGCCTTTATAGCCCTCGCCTGTGGTTCTGGGCTTGTTGGTGTATATTCTGGGAACGATAATGATCTTGTCATTTACCTTCTCCTCCACCTTACGCAGACGGTGGATGTAGTCCATAACTGCATCCTCTCTGTCGGCAGAGCAGGGGCCTATTACGAGTATAAGCTTATCGCTCTCTCCTGCGAAAACAGAGCGAAGCTCGTCAACTCTCGCCGCAAGAGCCTTCTGACTCTCGGCGCTTATGGGAAACTGCTCCTTGATCTCCTTGGGTATGGGCAGTTTTCTGTAGAATTCCATATTCATATTAATTAGTATTCCTTTCGCTATTGGGTGTCCTTGCGCTTTTTTAGCCTTATTTTGCAGGCTTGTCAAAGAGAGATCTTCTGGCACTTGATGAGCGCATCTTTTCTCTCATTCTCTTTCCGTCCTCGGCGGCAAGATAGCCTCGGAACTCGGCGAATTCCTCGATAAATCTATCCATTTCCTCAAGCAGCGCATCCTTATTCATAAGGAAAAGCTCCGACCACATACGGTCGTTTATCTTTGCGATTCTGGTAAGATCCCTGAAGGAGTCACCGGTGTATTTCTCAAGATCGCCGGTGTCGTTACAGTTCATCAGCGTAACCGCAATAATATGGGTCAGCTGGGAGAGGAAGGCGATCATTCTGTCGTGCTCCTCGGGACTCAGCTCGCTGATACGGAGGAAGCCAAGCTCCTCGCCGAGAGCCTTACAGAGCTTGATTGCCTCAAGGCTGTTCTTCTCGGTGGGTGTCACGATATAGTTTGCGCCCTTGAACACCTCGGGATCGGCATACTCAACGCCGCTTCTCTCACGACCCGCCATGGGATGTGCCGCAATATATTCAACGTCGGGGCGAAGCATCTCCTGCACCTTATATACGACCTCGCTCTTAACACCGGTAACGTCGGTAATAACCGTTCCGGGCGAGATAAGATGCTGATACTTCTCGATCCAACCGATAAAGGTGGTGGGGTAGAGTGCAAAGACGATAAGCTCCGCCTCGCTGACAAGCTCGGGCTCAACCTCGCAGGAGCCCTTTGCTATCATACCTCTCTCACGGCCCATGCGCAGATCAGCCGCTTCCTTTGTAATACAGCTTACGCTGTAGCCACGGTCGGTCAGCGCCTTGGCATAGCTTCCGCCGATAACGCCGAGACCCACAATAAGTATTTTCGTATCTTTAGTTAACTTCATAGGTTAAAATTCCAAGTCTGTTTATATTTTCGAAGAATTGAGGATAGCTCTTCCTCACCGCCTCACAGCCCTCTATCTCGCCGCCGAATAGGGTGGAGAGAACTGCCAGCGACATAACTATTCTGTGATCGTTGTGACCGCACAGTCGCTCTGTGGGAGCGTGAAGCCGCTTCGGTGCAACCGTCACCGAGTTTTCCTCTACGGTAAGCTCTGCGCCAAATTTGGAAAGCTCAAGCCTCATAGCCCGGGCTCGGTCGCTCTCCTTGTCACGAAGCCGTCTTGTGCCGATAAATCTTGCGCCGTTTCTTGCCGCCGCCACAGTAAACAGTATGGGTCCAAGATCGGGACAATCCGAAATATCTATCTCAGAGAAGCCCTTATCCAGCTTGTCAAAAAGCTCTCTGTATATCTTGTCGCCCTGCAGGCTGTCAGCCCGAAGTCCGAGCTGATTTACCTCACCGCCGAGAAGACCGAGGGCATCGATAAACGCACCGTTTGACCAGTCACCCTCAACGGTTTTCTCTCCGCTTCGGTACTCCTGACCGCCAAAGAGGAAAAAGCAAGCCTCCTCCTCACGGTATACCCTTACGCCAAACTCCGCCATAGCCGCCATAGTCATATTAACGTAGGGCTCGCTCTCAAGACGGGTGTTGATAATTATTCTCGAGTCACCCGACAGGGTAGAGAGGGCGAGCAGCATACCCGTAATAAACTGGCTGCTGATATTTCCGTCGATAAAGTATTCTCCTGCCGAAAGCGGACCCTTTACGGTTATTCCGTCCTTATCTCGCTTAAATGTAAGACCGTAGTTCCCCGCTATCTGCTCATATACGCTCTGTGACCTTTCAAGCAGCCTTTCGCTGCCCACAAGTCTTACCTCGTTTCCCGAGAGCCAGGCTATGGGGATAAGAAAGCGCAGGGTACTGCCACTTTCACGGCAGTTAAGAGGACTTGTAGGCTTTGAAGCAGAAAAATCCACTCCCGTAACCGAAGCCACCTTGCCGTCATATTCAATTTCACATCCCAGCTCACGAAGGCAATCTATGGTAGCAAGAATATCCTCGCAGGGCTCGACCCCGTGGATAACGCTTTTCTGACCCTTGCACATTGCCGCCGAGATAAGCAGCCTGTGAGCCATGCTTTTGGAGGTAGGGGCATTAACACTGCCTTGAGCCCTGCCTCTCTCTATTTTTAAAATCATTGTTCAGCCTCAATAAGATAATCTATTGCCTCGGTATAGCCTGCAAGTCCGTGACCTACGATAGATGTCACACAGGCAGAGCGGATGTAGCTCACCTGACGGAAATCCTCACGCTTGGTAACGTCGGAGATATGCACCTCGGCAGTGGGGATATTCACCGACTTCACCGCATCAAGCAGGGCAATGCTGGTGTGAGTATAGGCTCCGGGATTGATAACAATTCCGTCTGCTCCCTCAAAGTACGCCTCCTGTATCTTGTCCACAAGGTCGCCCTCGTGATTAGACTGATAGCATACCGCAGTTACGCCGCGCTCCTTGCAAAAGCTCTCTATCATAGAGATAAGCTGATCGTAGCTCTGAGTTCCGTATTTATCGGGCTCTCTTATGCCCAGCATATTAAGATTCGGGCCGTTAATTACGTATATCTTCATTTATAAGCTCTCCAGTATTCTGTCTGCGACGTTTTCCGCATCACCCTCTGCCTCAATACGCAGATCACACAGGTCGCAGTAAATAGGGTATCTCTCTCTGTATCTTGCCTCAATAGACGCTCGGTCGGAGGACAAGGGTCTGTCCTCGGTGGGTATGAGTTTGTCAAGAGGACGGTCAATAAAATACAGTTTGCCGTTATATTTCAAGGCAGAAACGTTTTCTTTTCTCAAAACAGCGCCGCCGCCGGTGGCGATCACAAGCGAGCTGTCGCCTGCAATATCTCTGATAACCTCGCTCTCTACCTCTCGGAATTTTTCCTCGCCGTAAAGATCAAAGTACTCCTTGATGCTCATGCCGATCCTCTTGATAATCAGCTCGTCGGTGTCGGCAAAGCCGTAGCCCAGCTTCTTTGCGAGTATCCTGCCGACCGTGGATTTACCCGATGCGGGCATACCGATAAGCACCACGTTCTCCTTCTCGGCCTTCACCGACTCAAAGATCACGTCCAGCATAAATGAGGGGCATTTGGTATCGGTAAACAGCTCGCTGGCTCGCAGCGCCTGACCGACCAGCATATAAAGTCCACTCTCTGCGCAGACTCCCATAGCCCTCGCCTCTTTGACAAGGGTGGTGTTTATAGGGTTATATACCACGTCGATAACTCCCGAGAGTCTGCCAAATTTCGACAGACTGGCAGGACAGCCGAAAATATCGGGGTACATTCCCACAGGGGTAGTGTTAACTATGATCTCTGCGTCGCTATGCTTTTGGTAAAGCTCCTCGTATGTCACAGCGCCACCCTTGCCGCTTCTGCTGACCTTGATTATCTCGGATGCGCCAAGCGACTTAAGTGTAACGTATGCGGTCCTTGATGTACCGCCCGAGCCGAGTATTACCGCCTTTTTGCCGAAGGCATCAACTCCTGCGTAATCAAACAGCGCCCTCATACCGAAGTAGTCGGTGTTATAGCCGTAAAGCCTGCCGTTCTTATTTATGATGGTATTCACGGCGCCGATCTCCTTTGCGGCATCGTCTATCTCGTCAAGGTAGGGAATAACCCTTTCCTTGTAGGGAATAGTCACGTTTATACCGAGAAAATCCCTCTCTCGCATAAAGCCGTCAAGACTATCCTTTGCTATCTCAAAAAGCTCGTATTCGTAGTCGCCAAGCTTTCGGTGTATTTCTTTAGAAAAGCTGTGTCCCAGCTTCTCGCCAATAAGTCCGTATTTCATTTAATTTTCCTTTGTTGCAAGGTAGTCTGTGCCGTATCTTTGGGTAAGGGCATCAGCCATAACGATAGCCGCCATAGCGTCAACCACCGCTCTTGCTCTGTGAATTATGGCAGGATCGTGTCTGCCCTTGTTATCGAGCGTAGTATTCTCCATTCTGGAGAGTGAAACGGTGTTCTGCTCCTTAAAAATAGTGGGAGTAGGCTTGATGACCGTGCGGAAGGTGATGGGCATACCGTTGGTAATACCGCCGTTAATTCCGCCATTGTTGTTGCCCTCGGTGACAACTCTGCCGTCTTCAATACGGTAGGGGTCGTTACCCTCACTGCCGTACACGTCGGCAAAGGCAAAGCCGAGACCGAACTCCACGCCCTTTACCGCAGGGATAGAGAACAGCGCATGGGAGAGCATGCTCTCCATACTGTCAAACCAGGGCTCGCCAACTCCTGCGGGCATGCCGATAATTGCGCTCTCAAGTATACCGCCAACGCTGTCGCCAAGGCCATGCGCCTTTTCGATCTCCTTTTTCATGCTCTCCTCTGCGCTCTCTGTGAGCGTGGGGAAGGGCTTTTTATTTACCAGATCAATATCGCTCTCAAAATCCTCGAAGGGACGGTCAAAGGCGCCGTGAAGCTCGGTGATATGAGAGCCGATCTTAATGCCCTTGCTTTCAAGAGCCGATCCCAGCAGCGCGCCAGCCGCCACGATAGCCGCAGTAAGTCTGCCCGAGAAGTGTCCGCCGCCACGGTGATCCTCAAAGCCGTGGTACTTCATCCTTGCGGTGAAGTCTGCGTGACTGGGACGGGGCAGATCAAGAGCCTCGCCGTAATCCGCGCTCTTTTTATTAGTATTGGGAATAAGAATACAGAGAGGCGCTCCGGTGGTATATCCGTTAAATTCACCGCTCACTATTCTGTACTCATCCGCTTCGACCCTTGAGGTAGAAATTTTACCTGAAGGGCGGCGAAGGGCGAGCTTTGCCGAAATATATTCCTGATCAATCTTTATTCCGGGCGCAAGTCCGTCAAGCGCTGCGCCTATGTAATCTCCGTGGCTCTCGCCAAAGAGAGTTATAACTATGCTGTTACCAAAGCTGTTTTTCATATAAACACCTCACGTACCCTGTTAATAAAGCTGTCAACGTCGGTTTTCTCTATCCGAAAGCTTCCGATCTCGTCAACGTATACCACCGAGATAAGTCCGCCCTCGCACTTTTTGTCGTGGGCAATAAATGTCAGCGCCTCATCAAGATCTCCATCATAGAGATAGGGAAGCCCCACCTTTTTAAGCAGGGGAATAAGCCTTGCCTTTACCTCCTCCGAGCATACCGCCGTCATACCGATAGCGACGCACTCGCCGTGATAAAGGGCGCTCATATCCTCGGCGGACTCGATAGCGTGACCGAGAGTGTGACCGAAGTTCAGTATTCTTCTGATACCGCCCTCACGCTCGTCCTTTTCAACCACGTCCTTTTTTATTAAAAGCGACCTTGTGATGATCTCCTCAATGTTTTCATCAATATCTCCGCTCTCGATAAGCTCAAATAGAGCCTTATCCGAGGTAAGCGACATTTTTATAGCCTCTGCAAGACCGCTCATAAGCTGTCTTTTCGGCAGAGTTTTCAGCACGTCGGGATCAATGATAACACCCTTGGGCTGATAGAATGCGCCGACTGTATTCTTAACGCCGTCAAGGTTTACGGCAGTCTTTCCGCCGATGGATGAATCCACCTGGGAGAGCAGGGTGGTGGGAATGTTATAGAAATCCACTCCACGCATATAGGACGCCGCCGCAAAGCCGGCAAGATCGCCAACCACACCGCCGCCAACGGCGACAACACAGTCCGACCTTGTCATTCCGAATTTCAGCATCTCGGAGAGTATCTCCCCGAAGACTCTGACGCTCTTTGACTCCTCGCCCTGATCTACGGTAAGGATTTTTCCGTCCTTACATAGAGCCTTTACTCTCTCTGCGTACTCGACCGGAACACCCGAGTCGGTGACGATCAGTACACGGCGGTCAAGGTCAAAAAGCTCACCCGCAGATCCGATAAGTCCACGTCCGATATTTATATCATATCCTCTCTCCGAGAGGTTAAGATGTAAGCAAGTCATAGTAAGCTCCTTTAAAGCTTGATGTATGTTCCTGCGAATTTCAGCTTGTCACAGAATTCGCCAAGGGTCTCGATAAGCGAGGTACCCTCCTCACTCTGAATATTGCCCTCTACCTCAACGTAGAAGTAGTACTCCCACAGCAGCTCCTTCATAGGTCTTGATCTGAGAGTTCTCATATTAAAGCCGTGACTGCCGATAACGTCAAGCGCCTTTGCAAGTGCTCCCGCCTCGTTGCGAACGGTAAAGAGCAGGATAGAGTGAACTCCGCCATCCTTTGAAATTCGCTTATTAGATACACGGGAGAATATGGCAAATCTTGTGGAATTTCTTCTGTTTTCATTTATATCGTGATCCAGCACGCAGAGGCCGAACAGCTCTGCTGCCTCACGGCTGCCGATAGCCGCCACCGATCTGTCGGGGTTTTCCGCAACCCACTTTGCCGCAAGGGCGGTGTTGGCAAATTCGTGACGGGCAAAGCCGTGGTTTTTAATATATTCGCTGCACTGACCGAAGGCTTGAGGATGGCTTACGACCTCTTTGATCTCATCGATGGTCACGCCCTCCTTTGCCAGCAGATCCTGGGTAACGGGCAGATCGAACATTCCGTTAACGTACAGCGAGCCCGAGAACATAAGGTCGGTCACCTGACCAACCTCACCGTTATAGCTGTTTTCAACGGGAAGCACGGCAATATCGCACTCGCCCCTCTCGACAGCCTTATATGCGCTGGAAAAATCGCCGAAGGCAACCTTCTCTGCGGTGGGGTAGAGCTTGCTTGCCGCAATGTGGGCAAATGCGCCCTCCGTACCCGAGAATGCAACCCTCATTCCCTCCATAAGACGGCTCTGATATGCTCTTGAGGTCGCCATAGTGTCACGGAGGAAATTAACGTAGAACTCACGTAATGCCTCGTCCTCTATAAGTGCGGAGTTGCGTCTTACGACCTCCTCCTCTCTCGCCTCATCGAGAATAGCAAGTCCTCTCTCCTTTTTGTACTGGGCAACCGACTCTGCCGCACGCATTCTGCGTACGAAAAGCTCTGCCATCTGTCTGTCTATTTCGTTTATTTCTTTTCTTGCCTTGTCAAGTGAATTGTTAGCCATTTTTTTAGTCCTTATATGATTTTGCAAGCTTCTCGAAGGCAGGCAAGGCTCTCTCTATCTGCTCTGTCTTTACGCAGTAGGAAAGTCTTGCATAGCCGCCGATTCCAAAATCGTCGCTTGCTACGATAAGTATTTCATATTTTTTTGCTCTCTCGCAGAACTCGATTGCGTCCCCGCTCGGAGATTTGATAAAGAGATAAAATGCGCCCTTAGGTCTTATAATTTCAAAGCCGTATTCGGTCAGCTTCTCAATAAGCAGACGTCTGTTTCTGTCATAGACGGAAATATCCGCCGTCACACCGAGACATCGGGGCAGAAGCTTCTGCAAAAGACTTGGAGCGCAAACGAATCCGAGCGCACGTCCCGCGCCGCACACCGCCTGATAAACAGATGTAAAGTCCTCGCATCTCGGACATACCAGCACGTAGCCTATTCTCTCACCGGGAATGGAGAGCGACTTGCTGAAGGAATAGCACACTATGGTATTGTTGTAATATTTCGTAAGATAGGGAACCTTTACTCCGTCATAAACAAGCTCTCTGTATGGCTCGTCTGAGATAAGATATATGGGATGCCCGTATTTTTTCTCCGAGCGACGAAGCGCATCTGTCAGCGCCTTTATATTCTCCTCGGTGTAGACCGCACCCGTGGGATTGTTGGGTGAATTGGTGATGATCGCCGCCGTTTTCTCGTTTACAGCCTTCTCGATAGCGCTGACGTCAAGCTGAAGCTCTCTGTCGCAGGGAACCTCACGGATTACGCCGCCGCATCTCTCGATAAATACCTTGTATTCGGGGAAGTAGGGGGAGGGAACTATAACCTCCTCGCCCGGTGAAACGATAGCCGTAAGCGAGCAGGTAAGAGCCGCTGCCGCTCCCACGCTCATATACAGACAGTCGGCTGTAATACTCTCGCCCTCTGTCCTGTTTATATAATCTGCGATAGCCTCTCTAACGTCGGCATCACCCTGAGCCGAGGTATAGCCGTGAAGCCTTACGGGATCCTCGCTTTTAATAAGCTCGGTCATAGCACAGCTCACCGCCTCGGGCGCAGGCACGCTGGGATTACCGAGAGAAAAATCATATACGTTTTCCTCGCCTATCTCCGCCTTGCGTCCCCTTCCGTATTCAAAAAGCTCTCGGATGGAGGATCTCCTCGCTCCAAGCTCTCGCATTTTTTGGTTGATCATTTCTTTTTCTCCAAAAGTGTATAATAATTTATTATACCTCTTTTATGTAAGCTTTGTCAAGGAAAATAATAAAAATCCATTTAAAATATATTTACAGGTACCGAGTTGACAAACCTGCTCTCTATGGTGTATAATTGTTTTATTCAACGAAGGGAGTGGGGCGAAATGATAAAAACCGATTTAAAATTGCCATTCAGATATACAGATGACGACATTTTTGCCGCCATTTCTTCACGTATTCCGGTAAAGAAAGAGGAGATCGGCGAGCTTAAAATCATCAAAAGATCTCTCGATCTCTCGGATAAAAACAACATTCATTACACCGCCACCGTAGGCATCAGCCTCTCGCCCGAGAGGGAGGCTGGACTTCTTAAAATGAAAAAGAAGGTCAGTCCACAGGATGACTTTTTCTTCCATATTCCCACCTGCGAATTTGACTCAAGGCCTCTTGTGGTCGGCGCAGGCCCGGCAGGACTTTTTGCAGCGCTGCTTCTTGCCGAGGCGGGAGCAAGACCTATCCTCATTGACCGTGGACTAGCCGTTATGGAGCGTGAGGAAAGAGTAAGACTTTTCAACACTCTCGGCATCCTCGACCCCGAGTGCAACGTTCAGTTTGGCGAGGGCGGAGCAGGCAGCTTCTCCGATGGAAAATTAAAGGTCGGCGGTATGGATAAATACAAGTATAAGCTTCTCTCCGACTTCATCTCGTCAGGCGCTCCCGAGGATATTTTATATACCGTTGGCGCCCATGTCGGAACGGACAAACTTAAAAATATAGTACAAAATATCAGGCAGAAAATTATTTCTCTTGGAGGAGAGGTGTTCTTCTCCACCAAGCTCACTTCACTTAAGCTTCGTGAGGGCAGACTTGTCGGAGCTACCTGCGAGAGAGGTGGCGAGAGGGTGGAATTCGATACCGATACTCTGGTTTTAGCCACGGGTCACAGCGCCCGTGATACCTTCCGTATGCTGAAGGAATCGGGGCTTAAAATGGAGGCCAAGGGCTTCGGCATCGGACTTCGTATCGAGCATCCGAGAGAGCATATCAACAGGCTTGTCTACGGTGATAACGCTCCCTCGGGCATAGGCGCCGCAAGCTATCATCTTGTGACTCATCTCCCTTCGGGCAGAAGCGTATACAGCTTCTGTATGTGTCCCGGCGGAACGGTGGTTGCCGCCGCAAGCGAGCAGGGCGGAATTGTCACAAACGGTATGAGCGAGTATGCCCGTGACGGTGAGAACTCGAACGCCGCCTTTCTCGTGTCGGTAACTCCCGAGGACTTCGGCTCCGACGATCCTCTTGCAGGCATAGAGCTTCAGCGCAGGATAGAGCAGGCGTCATTTAAGATCTCGGGCGGTGAGTACAAGGCTCCCACCACCACTCTCGGCTCATTCCTTGAGGGAAGAGCCGCCGTTATGCCTGATGCGGTACACCCAAGCTACCCGAGAGGCACTCTTCCCATATCTCCCGAGGAGTATCTTCCCGCCTACGTTACCGATTCGCTTCGTGCATCTATATCGGATTTTGATGCCTGGATGCCCGGCTTTTATCTTCCCGATGCGGCTATGACAGGCCCCGAGACACGCACCACCTCTCCCGTGCGAATTGCACGTACCTCGCTCTTTGAGGCGGAGGGAATAGAGGGTCTATACCCTGCGGGTGAGGGCGCAGGCTATGCGGGAGGCATAGTTTCATCAGCCCGTGACGGACTTATGGTTGCGGAGGCAATCATCAATAAGCATAAAAAAGCATAGAGGCTGCCTCAAATTTGCATTTGAGACAGCCTCTTTTTGGGGATAGTCAGATTTAGGCGAGAAGCGTCGCTTT
>CAZUJY010000054.1:0-12292 GCA_964620565.1 uncultured Ruminococcus sp.
AAGTCTTGACTTTTCTACGTTAAGAACCTTACCACGAAGGGGAAGAATAGCCTGAAAACGGCTGTCACGGCAGTTCTTTGCAGAGCCTCCCGCAGAATCTCCCTCTACAAGATAGAGCTCGGTAAGTCTTGTTTCCTTTTCGTTACAGTCGGCAAGCTTGCCGGGAAGGGTAGAGACCTCAAGCACGTTCTTACGTCTGGTAAGCTCTCTTGCCTTTCTCGCCGCCTCTCTTGCACGGCTGGCAGCCATTGCCTTTTCAATTATAGTCTTTGCAGAAGCGGGATTTTCCTCAAAATACTCCTCAAGCTTCTTGTCAACGATAGAGTCAACGAGAGTTCTGATCTCGGAGTTACCAAGCTTTGCCTTAGTCTGAGACTCAAACTGTGCGTCGGTAAGCTTGACCGAGATAATAGCAACAAGTCCCTCTCTTACGTCCTCGCCCGAAAGACCCTTGTCATCGCCCTTGATAACGCCTGCCTTTCTCGCATAATTATTGATCGCTCTGGTAAGCGCCGCCTTGAAGCCTGTCTCGTGAGTACCGCCTTCAATGGTGGACATATTATTGGCGAAGGATATAATGGTCTCGTTGTAGCTGTCGTTATACTGCATAGCTACCTCGGCGATAGAGCTGTCCTTTTCGCCCTTCATATAGATTACGTCGTTGTGAATGGGAGCTCCACGCTTCTCGTTGTTAAGATACTCAACGAAGGAGATAATACCGCCCTCATAATGAAGTATCTCCTCACGCTCCTGCCCCTCTCTTGTGTCGGTGAGAATAATGCGCACGCCTGCGTTAAGGAAGGCCTGCTCTCTCATTCTGGTAAGAAGGATCTCGTAATCAAATACGGTGTCCTCAAAGATGGTGGGGTCGGGCTTGAAGCGAACGTACAGACCGTGTCTGCCATTTGAGTCACCCTCGCACTTGAAGGGACGTGCAACAGCGCCCTTCTCAAATCTCTCGGTGTATCTGCTTCCGTCACGGCAGTTCTCAACCTCTACCCACTCGGAGAGGGCGTTAACTACCGACGCACCTACGCCGTGAAGACCGCCTGCGATCTTATAGCCGCCACCGCCGAACTTACCGCCGGCGTGAAGCACCGTATAAACTACCTCAAGGGTAGGAATACCCAGCTTTTCATTCATACCCGAGGGAATTCCTCGGCCGTCGTCCTCAACAGAAACGCTGTTGTCCGGCCAGATGGTGATCTTTATGTAATCGCACTCACCTGCCAGAGCCTCGTCTATTGAGTTGTCTACGATCTCATATACCAGATGATGAAGTCCACGAAGCGAGGTAGTACCTATATACATACCCGGGCGTTTTCTTACCGCCTCAAGACCTTCAAGAACCTGTATCTGACTGTCGTCGTAGCTCTTGGTTTCTACTTGGTTTGCCATATCTTGTCTTTTGCCTTTCAAAAGATTATTTATTCGTACGTGCTCTCGTTTACTCTTGTCAGAAGTCCCTTTGATGAGATTCTGGAGAGCTTTACTTTATTTTTTCCGTTTTCATTTACCAGAACGAAGGATCTCGGCAGATCGTCGTCGGAATATTCCACCGCACCGCTTTTCTCAAGGCGGTTGATAAAGTCCTTGCCCGTCTTCGTCACGGTCGACGTGTCTAAATCAAATATGCCTATAACGTCCTTCTTTTTTACGCTCTGTCCGTTACCTATGTGAAGATACATATCTTCCTCCCGAAACCTCAATTTCATTATCGGTAAAGCCTACGCACTCGCTTCTGTCACAGCAGGTAATGATTATCTGCCGCTCGCCTATCTCGGAAAGAACGTATTTTCTGCGCCGTTCGTCAAGCTCGCTTAATACGTCGTCAAAGAGAAATACAGGATATTCTCCGCATATCTCCCTGATAACCTCACCCTCGGAGAGCTTTAAGGCCAGAACTATGGACCTTTGCTGTCCCTGAGAGGCAAAGCTTCTTGCGCTTTTACCGTTTATCTTAATTTCAAGATCGTCCCTGTGAGGACCGAAAAGACTGACGCCTGCCGCAATCTCACGGTCAAGCGAGGCAATTAGTATTTTTTTATACTCCTCCTTTACGTCCTCTCTACTTGTGATTTCATCTGAAATATGACTTTCGTAGCTTAAGGAAAGCTCCTCGCCGCCGTCGGAAATATCCTTGAGTATAGCTCCCGCATATCTTGACAGTCTGTCAACGTAGTCCTTGCGGAAAAGATGAATATGAGAGGCGTATTCAGCCATAGATTCCGACCAGGACTCAAGCTCACGGTTGTCTATATATAGACCCTTTTGCATCATTTTCAGTATACAATTACGGTTTTCCAGCGCCTTTTTATAGTCGGAATAATATCTGATATAGGGAGCATAGCAGGCAGATGCCGCTACGTTTAAGAAACCCCTGCGCTCGTCGGGACCGTCCTTGACAAGACCCAGATCGTCGGGATAAAACAGCACCGCCTTGAAGCTGCCTATCATCTCTGTTACTTTAGTTATTTTATAGTCGTTCTTTTTACGGAGCCGCTCACGGCCGAACATAGCATATTCAAGACTTTCCTCGCCTATATTCGACTGAAACTCGGCATAGATTCGGAAACCCTCGCTGCCAAATCTGACAAGCTCCTTGTCCTCTCTGCCACGGAAGGATTTTCCTCTTGAAAAATAATATATTCCCTCGACCACGTTGGTCTTGCCCTGAGCATTTTTACCGTACAGAAGATTGACTCCGGGGGAGAATTCTATATCGCATTTTTCAATATTGCGAAAATTCTCCGCCCTGAACCTTTTTATAATCATTTCTGCTCGTTCATTCTTACGGGAAGAATCATGTAGAAGTACTTGAAGTCGTCAGACTCTTCTGCAGGCTCGATGGTAATAGCCTGTGTGGGACTCTTAAGAGTGATCTTGATATTCTCGCCCTCGGCAACCTTAACCGAGTTAATGAGATAGCGGCAGTTAAAGCCGATCTCAATATCACGTCCCTCGTGAACGCACTCCATCTCGTCGGAAACTCTGCCGTTTACCGATGCGGAGGTGATAGCGATAAACTGATCGTCGGTGGTAAGCTTAACGTAGCTTCTTGTGCTGCCCTTGATCTTCTCGTCCGCAACAATATTTGCTCTCTCAAGACCGTCAAGGAATCTCTCTCTGTCAACGGTGATAAGAATATTGTTGTCCTTAGGAATGATTCTGTTATAATCGATATACTCGCTGTCAATGGTTCTGGTGAAGAAGATGCTGTCGCCCTTCTTGATGATAGCGTGCTTTCTGGAGATATAGAACTCTACAAGCTCGTCATCGCCCTCCGCAAGATTCTTGGAAAGTTCGCTTAAGGCGTGTCCGGGGATGATGAAGGAGAAGTTAACCTCGTTTGCCGCAAAGATGGATGCAATATCGCATTTTACAGAGCAACGGGAAAGGGTATAGCTGTCGCAGGAAACTACCTCAAGATTGCCCTCGGTAACCTTGAAGAATGCGCCGCAGAGCATAGGTCTGTTGTCAACCTCTGCGATAGAGTGGGATACCTTACCTATCATAAGTCGGATTTTATCGGAGGATACGGTAAAGCCACGGTCACCCGAAAGCTCGGGAAGGTTGGGGAACTCCTCGCCCTTCATAGCGAACATAGAGAAGGAGGCCTTGCCGGAGGATACGGTGCAGTTAAGCTTATCATTTACCTCAATGGTAACCTCGTCCTCGGGCATTACACGTACGGTCTGATACAGACGCTGTGCGTTAATGATATACTTACCCTCTTCCTCAATGGAGATAGCCTCAAAGGTGGATCTTACACCCTTGGTCATATCGTATGTAGATATTCTGATCTTTCCGTCCTCGACAGTTTCGATAAGAACACCCTCGATAGCGGTAATTGTACCCTTATTGGAAACCGTTCCCATAGCGGGAGTCAGTTTATTTATAAAAGTGGATTTAGAAACCGTGAATTTCATTTTTGTTCCTTTCCCTTCGGTCTGTGGGCCGAAGAACAGAGTGAATGATTTTATATTATTGGTAGGTGTGGTTGTAGTAGGGGGTGTTGAGGGTGTTGAAAAGTGTCAAAGTCCTTGATACGCCTTGAAATTACGCCCATTTTTTATCAACACCGAGTGTAGAATAACCGGTTTTCAAAAAACAGCGAAACTGGGAACATTTTTTCAACATAGCACCAATAGATTACCGAATATATTTTTTCAACATTTAAACATGCTTTTGTTGAAAACTAAATACCCCTGATTTCCTTGATGAGAAGGTTGATGTCGCCCTCGTAGTTCTTTACCGTCTTGATATTAAGCTCAACCTTGTTGATAGAGGAGATAACGGTGGAATAATCTCTGCCGAATACTCTGCCTATCTCCTTTAATGACATATCGGTAAGCTTTCTGATAATATAAATGGCAATGTGCCTTGCGCTGGCAATACGGTCGGTCTTCTTTTTGGACTTCAGGTCCTCGATAGGCACACCGTACTTCTTGCTGACACGGAGCAGAACCTTGTCAACCACAGCGTCGTTGGGTATATTACCGGGATCGACTATGGAGATGATATTGTCGATAGACTCCTTTGTGATCTCCGAGCCGGTGAAGGAGTGAATAGCATAGAGCTTCTTCAAAATACCCTCGATCTGTCTTATGTTGTTGTTAAGACGCTCGGCAATGTAGTCTATAAGATGAGAGGGAATGGAAAGTCCCATATCCTTGGATTTCTTCTTGATGATCGCTATTCTCAGCTCGAATGAGGGAGGCTGAATATCCGCAACAAGTCCCCACTCGAATCTGGTGCGAAGTCTTTCCATAAGGGGATTGATCTCCTTGGGAGGACGGTCGGAGGTGAGGATAATAGACTTCTCAGCCTCGTAGAGAGCAGAGAAGGTGTGGAAGAACTCCTCCTGAGTAGACTCCTTGCCTGCGATAAACTGAATATCGTCGATCATAAGCACGTCGGCGGAGCGGTATTTTTCCTTAAATTCAAGAGTGGACTGATTTGAGATAGCGTCGATCAGCTCGTTGATAAAGGTCTCGCTCTTCTTGTATACGATTTTGATGTTAGGGTCTCTCTTCTTCATGTGATTCATTATCGCATAAAGAAGGTGGGTCTTACCAAGTCCCGAGTGACCGTAAAGAAACAGGGGATTGGAGTCCTCGGACATACCGTTTGCTACCGCATAGCAAACAGCCTTTGCAAACTTATTGGATTCGCCCTCAATGAAGTTGTCGAAGGTGTATTCGTCAAGCAGGGATCTCTTATCGGAAGAGGCGGTGTTAAGAATCTCCTCGATCTTCTTCTCCTTGCGCTCGCTCTTCTCAAGCGACTCCTTCTCAAAGTGCTTATCCATATCCTCTGTTGGAGCAGGAACTCCGGCGCTGAAGCCGGTGTCTACGTCAAGCGAGAATATTTCTATTTCTACAGGGAAGCCGATAACGTCGGTCAGGGCTTCCTTTATAAGCGATATGTATCTGGTGGAGAGGATCTGCTTTCTCAGCTTGGTGGGTGTAGAGAACACCGCACGGCTTTCGTCGAGAGAGGTGAGATTAAAATCTCCGAACCAGAGGTCGAACGAGGATTGGGGAGAGCCTAATCTGGCTCTTAGCTCTTCCTTCAGTGCCAATGAAATTTCAAAAAGCTCGTTCATCTTGATTTTCCTTTCTATATTATTCCGTCATTTATATATATGAATACGATAATATTATAACATATATATATAGAAAAATCAAGATAATTGTAAAAAAATATTTACAGAAAAGTCTTAAGAACTTTTAAATAATAGTTTACATTCGCTTTGATTTGGTTTTGAATAAAAGCGAGGCAAAAAGACCGCAGAGAAGCGACGCCGTAATGCCTGCCGACGAGGAGGTAAGACCCCCTGTCAGAGCGCCGATAAGTCCCTCCTTGTCCACCGCCTCACGCACACCCTTGGCAATATTTGCGCCGAAGCCGATAAGTGGAACGGTGACGCCTGCGCCGAAGATTTTCTGCATCGGCTCGAAGGCCCCAACGGCAAAAATAAACACTCCGAGAGACACGTAAAGCACCAGAATTCTTGCTGGAGTCAGCCTTGTCAGATCTATTAAAAGCTGGGCTATAACGCAGATGATTCCGCCCGAGATAAAGGTCAATATCAGCTGATACCAGAGGTTCATTTTTTATCTCTCCTTTCCTTGCTTTTGGCTCTTGATTCAAGTCTTATCAGTGGAGCAATGCCGTAGATATTCTCGCCCTGAAGCAGACTTGACGGGCTCATCAGAGCGCCGGTCGACATAAATAAAACGCTACCAAGATCACCCGATTTCAGTAGTGGAAGAAAGTGACAGGCAAGCACCGATGCAGAGGTTCCGCAGCCCGAGGCTCCGCTGTGAACGTCCTGAGTCTTGAAATCGTAGAGCATAAGACCGCAATCGGCGTGCAGTCTTTCGGTGCCGGGAAATTCCTTTGACATAAGCTCTTTTAAAATATCCGATCCCACTCTTCCAAGATCTCCTGTTATGATACAGTCGATATTTCTTCCACTCTCGCCCGACTCCTCAAAATAGGCTCTTATGCTGTCAAATGCGGCAAACGCCATTGCACCGCCCATATTTGCTCCGTCGGAGGTAGAGCCGTCTACGATCCTGCCGGGCATATACTCGGTGATCTCCACCTCGCCCCTTCCCCTCTCCAGAATAAAGGCTCCTGCGGCGGTAGAGGTCCATTGCGCCGTGGGCGCTCGCTGTCCACCGTATTCGATAGGAGTTCTGAACTGTCTTTCGGCGGCGGAGTTGTGTGAGGTTGTTACCGCAGCACCCATAGCCATATTATCCGACGAGTCGATAAAGGAGGCAAGGGTCATAAGTGACTCTGTACAGGTGGAGCAGGCTCCGTATACGCCGAGGAAGGGAATACCGAAGCTTGAAAGTCCTGTGGAGGATGCCACACACTGATTCTGCAGATCACCGGCTACCAGAAGCTCAAGATTTTCGTGTGAAATTGCCGCCTTTGAGAGAGCGGTATTGAGCGCAATTCTTCCCATTTCCGCCTCTGCGATCTCCCAGGTGCTTTGACCAAACTTATCCGAGCTGTCGCAGAAATCAAACTTATCCCCCAGAGGGCCACGCCTTTCCTCATATCCTCCAACCGCCGCCCAGTTTTTGAAGTGGATCGGGGTTTTAAGCCTTGTAATTCTTCCCATTTTACATTCCCTCAACTAATTTATAAAGGTAATAAATCACTCCGTAAACAAAACCTGAGAGCAGTCCGTAAAGGATGACGGGGCCTGCCACAGTGTAGATCTTTGCGCCCACACCCATCACGTATCCCTCGCTTTTCGCATCCATAGCCTGAGATACAACTGCGTTGGAAAATCCTGTTACGGGAACCAGAGTTCCGGCTCCCGCATGGCGGGCGATCTTATCGAAAATACCCAGAGCGGTCAGTATTGCGGCAATGAAGATCAGCGTTACGGTGACCAGAATTCCTGCTGTTTTTTCATCGGCTCCGAGATAGGAATAAAGTGACAGAAGCAGCTGTCCTATGACGCAGATCAGCCCTCCAAACAGAAACGCAAGCAGAGAATTTTTAAACAAGCTTGAACCGGGTGAGTGTTTTTTAATCAGTTGTTTTTTAGCTTCAGAATCCATTTTTTCTCCTAATTTGACAACTATAATTTACATTTATATCATAAAACGAGCACCTGTAATGATTATTTGGTAAATTCAATTGATCTATTCATAAAATGAAAAAATAAAGAAAAACCGACGAAAAATAACTTTTTTCCCTAAAGCATTGATTATTTTGAAAAAATGTGCTAAAATAGTGAAAAAAGCTAAAGGAGACAGATTATGAGCAACGAGTATGACGAGCAGTTTAATCCTACCCCCGAGTCTGATGAGGAGGAGAAAAAATACGCATACAAAAACGTGATCAAGGATAAGCAGCACAGACGCACCTGGTCTGTGGTATCCCTGGCGCTTTCTATCCTTTCGGTAATTTTGTCAATGATATTTGTCACGGCCTGCTCCTGGATAGGTCTTGTATTGGCTCTCGGATCGGTGGGCTGCGCCATTATTTCGAGAAAGAATATCGGCTATTTCGACAAGCTTTCCATTGCAGGAATCATAGTCGCAATCTTCGGAGTTATGTTTGCGTTAACCGGTCTTCTTTTCTCTGATATTATCTCAAATCTTTCGGGAATTATAGGATGATAAGACAGAAAAAACACGGTTTTACCGTGTTTTTTCTTTATAATGTATTGTAAAAAGCGGATGCAAAATGGGTGATATTCTTAGCGGAGAATTTGAAATCTCCACTAAGTGCTAAGTGCGAGCATCGCATTTGACTAGTCAATACTCTATGGGCTAAGCCCAAACCCTTATAACGACAGAAAGAGCAAACACGCAAGGCGCGAAAACCTTATGTGTCTGCTCTTTTTTTGTTAGTGAAGTTTTTACTGTCGCAAAAGTGAAGTTGTGCTATGCACAGTAAAGTTGCTCGCCAAGGCTCGCAGTGAAGTTAAGTTTGCCCACTTTGCCAAAGGCAAAACTTCACTATCCGCAGGATAACTTCACTTACGAAGTAAACTTCACTTGCCCCTTGGGGCAAACTTAGTTAGCGTGATACTCCGTTAAGAGTATCACGCTAAATGCATCCGCTTTTTGTTATCTTCTCTTTTTAACAACAATAAGTCCGATAATGACTAAAATTGCTACGCCGAGAATTGCAGCAAAGAGTCCTGGATTTTCTTCAATTTCAAACAGTAGGATCTCGCCGGGAGAAGGGAGAATGACATCAAGTAAGAACATAGATAATACCTCCGTTTATTAAAAAATTAATTGAATTATAAGACCTATAAGAAAGCTTGCTCCGTTACATGCTCCGCTGTAAATAAGACTTTTCTTTTTATCCGACGTGTATAGATAGCACAGCAGAAATTCCGAGAGAAATACAAGTCCCTCTATAACTATGGCTGTTATGTAATATTCGGTATTTCCTCCGCTGAAGACGTAGAACAGATAGAGGTTTGCGCTTAAATTTGTAAAGGCAGTTATAGCGATCCAATAAATGTAGAGCAGAGGATTTCTTTCGCCGAGGATAAAGAGCGCCAGGCACTCAAGAAATACTGTCAGTAGTAATAATGGTATCATTGTTTTTTATTTTTTCTGAAATATAGACGATCAAAAACACGGATATAGCACACATCAACGCCACCGCAATACGCATACCTGTTGAGTATCCAAAGGGCATCGCAAGAAAATATCCCGGGATAAGCACTGCAGCCAGCGTTCCGAAGGCAAAGCCCTCCTTGCCCTTCATAATAGCGTTTGCAAAATACAGAGTTATCGGCATCGAGAAATTAAAGGCGAAAACACCGATCACGAACATAACCGGATTGAATGCTCCCAGGGTCAGACAGATCGCTGCCGCCGCCATGGAAATATACGTGGTAAGCTTGATACCGATAAATTTCGATAGGATTCCTCCGACAGCCTTTCCCAATGCTGTAGCTATGGCTATTACCAGAAACATATGACCGGAGAGAGTAAAGTCGGGAGTGACCACCTTTCCGACAAATGAACGTATGAGAACCACCGCAAGCACTATCAGCAGGGCGTAGGATTCACCGATTTTGCCCTCGTATTTTTTCTTTGAAGGAATACTCTCGCTATCCTCACAGAAAATCACGAGAAGTCCGCAAACGATCATAAGGCCTATTAAAGCATAGGGGAGAAATGTTAAATAAAGATATCTTTGTCCGACGACAAGACCTATGGCGCCTGTTGAAACGAATATGCCAAGGTGAGATATATCGTTTCCGCTTTTTTCGGTAACGAATTTTCCTCCTGCAACGTGAAAAAGAGAATTACTTATACCAATAAGAATGACAGACAGTATCCAAAAATCACAGAGCAGATAGCCAAGCAGCATACTTGCCATGCTGACAGCCAGAAAAATTTTCGGCTTGTTATATTTGTCAATAAGCATGCCTACGGGCGATTGCGTTACAAATGCCAGTATGTTGTAACAAAGAAAAATCAAAAATGATGCTTCTGGGTTGTCCGGATATAGCTTTGCGAATATCAGATATGCGCAGAGTCCGTCCGTTACAAAGTGCATAACCGAAAGTAATGCCAGCTTCAGCGCAGGAAATTTAAGCGGTATAAGTCGCATATATTTACTCCTTTCCTTGCTTCTTATATTATAAGACAGCAAAAAGTGGTAAAAGGTTACAGGTTTTTTAAAAAAATGAATTTTTATTCACATTTATATCTTATCATAAGCAATGCTAAAATTCAACATAATTGTTAGAAATATATAATTTTTTAAAAAAATGCGCCTAAAGGCTGGTTAAAATGTCATTTCCTGTACTTGACTTTTATTATGCGTTGTGTTATTATTAATAAGATGTATATTTAAAATATTTTTGTTATTTTTTTATCAAAATATTATATACCAATTCAAAACTCGCCGCATTTGCGGCAGAATGGAGAAAAGCAAATGTCGAAATTAGGAAAAGTAAAGCTTCCTCACAGAAAGCATACTGCCGACATGAAGGATTCCAGAATCCCAACTCCCGCTGTTGTGGTTCTTCCTATGTCGCAGTACATTGGCGCACCTGCAATTCCGATTGTTAAGGTTGGAGACAAGGTTTGTGTAGGAACTAAGGTTGCAGAGGCTGACGGCAAGGTTAGCGCAGCTATTCACGCCCCTGTTTCCGGTACCGTTAAGAAGATTGGCGACTTCCTTCTTGCTAACGGTAAGAGCTGTCAGGCAATTACTATTGAGTCTGACGGTGAAATGGTTATGGATCCCTCCATCACTCCCCCTGCGGTTAACACTCCCGAGGAGCTTTGTCAGGCGATTCGTGAGAGCGGTCTTGTAGGTCTTGGCGGAGCAGGCTACCCCACGGCTAACAAGCTGGAAAACGCTATCAGCAAAAGCATCGACACCATCATCATCAACGGTGCAGAGTGCGAGCCTTATATCAGCACCGATAATCGTACTATGATCGACGGTGCAGAGAACGTTGTTAAGGGCGTAAGAATCATCGAGGAGTACATTCCCGGACCTCAGAACATTATCATTGCTATTGAGAACAACAAGCCCCATGCTATTGAGAGCATGAGAGCGGCATTTGCCGGCGACCCCAAGGTTAAGGTGGTTTCTCTTCCCTCCGAGTATCCTCAGGGAGCAGAGAAGACTCTTGTATACACCCTTCTCGGCAGAGTAATTCCCGAGGGCCAGCTTCCCTCCGACGTTGGCTGCGTTATGTTTAACGTAACCTCCGTTGCATATTTTGCTCACTATCTTGAGACGGGTATTCCTTATGTTTGGAGAATGCTCACCGTTGACGGCTCCGCAGTTAAGTCTCCTAAGATCGTTACCGCTCCCGTTGGTACAAGTCTCCGTGACGTACTTACCTTCTGCGATACCGATTTTGATAATCTCGGCAAGGTGCTTTACGGCGGTCCTATGATGGGTATTGCCGCATATGACCTTGACGCTCCTATCTACAAGAACACAAATGCGATCCTTGCTCTTACCCGTGAGGATTCTCTTCCCAAGAAGCAGTATCCCTGTATTCACTGCGGTAAGTGTATAGCTCACTGTCCTATGAATCTTGATCCCACAGCTCTTGTTAAGGCTATGAAGATTGAGAGTAAGGATGAGAGAGCAGAGATGCTTCAGAAGGAGAGCCTGCTTTCCTGTATCGAGTGCGGCAGCTGCTCTTACGTATGTCCCTCTCGCCGTCCTCTTGTAGAAAATCACAGACTTGCAAAGCTCGACCTTCGTCGTACGCTTTCCGAGAAAAATAATTAAGGAGGTTAAATGAAAAAATGAATAAGCTTATAGTTTCATCCTCCCCTCATATCAGAACAAAGAATGACACTCCCCGTATAATGATGGACGTTGTCATTGCTCTTATGCCTGCTCTTATCGCAGGCGCGACCATTTATGGCTTCCGTGCGCTCCTTGTTGTTGCTGTATGTGTAGCGACCTCGGTGCTCTCCGAATTTCTCTTTAACCTTATCGTTAAAAGGGAACAGACCATATTTGATCTTTCCGCTGTGATCACAGGTCTTATCCTCGGTCTCAGCCTTCGTGCAGATGCTCCTATCTGGCAGTGCATTATCGGCTCTGTATTCGCTATTATAGTAGTTAAGTGTCTCTTCGGCGGCCTTGGCGCAAACTTCGCTAACCCTGCTGCTACCGCAAGAGTATTCCTTCTTATCTGCTTCAGCAAGACTCTTGCGGGCGGCGCAAGCAACCTTGTTCAGTTCAACTCCAAGCTGGCTGAGGGCGTTACCAAGCCTCTCTTCGAGGTTAACCCCGTTCTTCTCGACCC
>CAZUJY010000055.1:0-11948 GCA_964620565.1 uncultured Ruminococcus sp.
CCCGAGAGAAGAACTCTGCTTAAGGTGACCGTTGACGATGCCCTTCGTTGTGACGAGATATTCTCGGTGCTTATGGGTGATATGGTTGAGCCTCGCCGTGAGTTTATTACTCAGAACGCAAAGTTCGTAGAAAATCTTGATATATAAGGAGGGAATACAATGGAACATTCGTACAAAAGCACAGACATAGAATTCCCTCAGCAGCGCATAGAGCTGCGTGATATGGAAAAGGAGGTAAAGCAGTCCTTTATCGAGTATTCGATGAGCGTTATTACCTCCAGAGCGCTTCCCGACGTACGTGACGGTATGAAGCCCGGTCAGAGAAGAATCCTTTACGCTATGTATGAGGACAATCTCACTCACGACCGCCCCTTCAGAAAATCGGCTACCACAGTAGGTAACGTGCTTGGTAGATACCATCCCCACGGCGACAGCGCCGTATACGGCACGATGGTAAGAATGGCGCAGGATTTCTCTCTCCGTTATCCTCTTATCGAGGGTCACGGTAACTTCGGTAACGTGGACGGTGACGGCGCAGCTGCATACCGTTACACCGAGGCGAGAATGGCGAAGATCGCCGACTATATGATGAGTGATATCGAGAAGAATGTCGTTCCTATGACGAGAAACTTTGATAACACAAGAGATGAGCCCACCGTTCTTCCCTCACGTCTTCCTAACCTGCTTATCAACGGCTCGGTAGGTATTGCGGTTGGTATGGCTACCAATATTCCTCCCCATAATCTCACCGAGGTTATTGACGGAATAGTTTACAGAATCGACAACCCCGAATGTACGGTTGACGATCTTATGATGTTCATTAAGGGTCCTGACTTTCCCACCGCCGCAGTTATTTACGGCTCCCGTGGTATCAGAGAGGCCTATGAAACGGGCAGAGGCAAGATATACATCAGAGCAAGAGCCACTATCGAGGACGAGCACAGACGTATAATCTTTACCGAGATTCCCTATATGGTCAACAAGTCTATGCTTATTGAGAGCATGGCAAATCTGGTTAAGGAAAAGAAGATCGAGGGAATTACCGCACTCCGTGACGAGTCCGGCAGAGGCGGTATGAGAATCGTGGTTGAGTACCGCAGAGATGCAAATGCTGAGGTCATTCTCAACCAGCTTTACAAGTACACACAGCTTCAGGATACCTGCTCTGTAAATATGCTTGTTATAGACGGCGGAGAGCCTAAAACGCTTAATTTGCCAACTATACTTGACAAATACATAGGTTTCCAGAAGGAAGTTATAGAAAGAAGAACAAAGTTTGATCTTGAAAAGGCGCTTCGCGAGATCCATATTCTCGAGGGCTACCGAATTGCTACCGATAATATCGACGAGGTAATCAAGATCATTAAGGGATCTGCTTCTATCCCCGATGCGAAGGCTGCTCTTTGCGAGCGCTTTGGTCTTACCGACACTCAGGCGCAGGCTATCGTAGAGATGACTCTCGGTAAGCTCTCCGGCCTTGAAAGACAGAAGGTTGAGGACAGAATCGCAAAGCTCGAGGTGGTTATCGCAGAGCTTCGTTCCATTCTTGAGAGCGAGGAGAAGCTTGCAGGACTTCTTAAGGATGAGCTTGAGGAGATCAAGAGAAAATACGGTGACGCGCGTCGAAGCGAGCTTACCGAGGCTACCGAGGAGATCGACCTTGAGGACCTTATTGAAAGACACACCTGCGTTATTACAGTTTCGCACACCGGATACATCAAGCGCCAGAGAGCAGACGTTTATTCTGCACAGAACAGAGGCGGTAAGGGTGTTATCGGTATGACCACCAAGGAGGATGACTTCGTCGAGGACGTTATCGTTGCAAACAGCCATTCCTACCTTATGTTCTTCACCAACAAGGGACGTGTATACGCAAAGAAAGCGTACAGAATTCCCGAGGCAGGCAGAACCGCAAAGGGTACTAACCTTGTTAATATTATCGAGCTTATGGACGGCGAGTTTGTAACCGCAATTATTCCTATTACCGAGTTCGTTGAGGGCGAGTATCTTACAATGGTAACCAAGCTTGGTGTTATCAAGAGAACGCTTCTCTCCGAGTTTGAGTATCAGAGAAAGAGCGGTAAGATCGCAATTAATCTCGATGATGACGATGAGCTTATCTTCGTAAGACACACCAAGGGCGACGAGTCGCTTATCCTTGCTACAAGAAACGGTCTTGCAGTAAGATTTGACGAGAACAACGTTCGTTCTATGGGACGTACCGCAAGAGGTGTAAGAGGTATTACGCTTCAAGACGAGGACGTGGTAGTCGGCGTATGTGTTGTTGACGAGAGCAAGTCACTGCTTACCGTAACCGAGAACGGTATGGGTAAGAGAACTCTCTTCTCCGACTTCCGTGAAATGAAGCACCGTGGAGGTAAGGGTGTGACCTGCCACCACATCAGCGAAAAGACAGGTAAGCTTGCCGCACTTGTAACCGTTTCGGATGACGACGATATAATGCTTATTACAAATGAGGGTACTATTATAAGAACCAACGTTTCGGGCATTAATATTTACTCCAGAACAGCAAGCGGCGTAATCCTTATGCGTCTTGACGAGGGCTGCAGCATCAACAACGTAGCCCGTCTTGAAAAGAATGAGGAGATTGAGGAAAAGAGCGAGGCCGAGGAGTCAGCTATCACTTCCGCTCCCGAGACAGACGTTCAGTCTGAACAGTCAGAGGAATGATCCTTCTGATTAACCGATCAATTTAAAGAATAATAAAAAAATAAAAATAAAAAAATAAAAATCCGCTAAAATGCGGTAAGGAGGATTTACCATGACATTCAAGGAAAAACTCGTTATTCTTAGAAAGTCTAAGGGTCTTACCCAGGACGATTTTGCAAGCGCAGTAGGCGTTTCCAGACAGGCAGTTTATAAGTGGGAGAGCGGCCAGTCCTATCCTGAGGTTCCCAAGCTTCTCGAGATCAAGCTTCTTTTCACAGTTTCCATCGACGAGCTTCTTGACGACAGCTATGACATTCCTCTTCCCGAGAAGAAGAAGAGAAAGAGAGCTCCCAAGGCAGAGCCTAAGGCTGAAGCTGAGGTTAAGGCACCTAAGGCAGCGCCTGTTGCACAGCCCGCACCCGCACCCGCTCCTAAGGCAGCGCCCGTAGCACAGCCCGCACCCGCACCTGCTCCTAAGGCAACGCCCGTAGCACAGCCTGCACCTGCACCCGCTCCTAAGGCAGCGCCCGTGGCACAGCCCGCACCCGCGCCCGCTCCCAAGGCAGAGCCTGTTGCACAGCCTGAGCCCAAGGTTGATACTGTTCCTAACCCCATTCTCCTCGAGGACATCGTTGCAGAGGATGAGACCAAGGCTGAGAAGAAGGGTGGCTTCTTCGGCAAGCTCTTCGGCAGAAGATAAGTCAAAAAGCATTCTGAATCTACATATCCCAAAATTACCGATAGTCTCTGTTTTTGTGAATATTTTCCTGTAATGTGGCAATAATCCTACAAAGAATTATTGCGGAGGCTATCGGTGAGGGGATATCAGAAAAAGGTCATTTTCTTAAAAGACACGGGCAGTCACCTGTTTGACGAGGCTTATTTTGTGGTAAGCCGAAAAGGTGAAGAGGCTCATATTGAACAAAGTGACATGGTCTATGAGGCTAACCGAATTATAAGGGAGAGCCTTTTGGATCGGGAGTCGAGAATAAAGGGAAAGAAAAAGAGGCGTAGTCTTGAATTTTTTCTACCCTTCTTTCTCGGCGCATTTATCACACTTATTTTTGCGCTCGGAGTCTATTTCTTTATTTTGAACTAGATTTTCGGGCTTATATTAACCCTTTAATACTTGAATTTGAAAATAACTAACTTAAAGATATATTACTATGAAAAAAGAAAGAAATAACGGAGCAAAGGGCAAGCTGCGTATTATCCCTCTCGGCGGACTTCAGGAGATCGGTAAAAATATGACCGCCTTCGAGTACGGCGATGATATAGTAGTTATTGATGCCGGAATGGGCTTCCCCGATGACGAAATGCTGGGTGTAGATCTTGTTATACCCGATATTTCATATCTTGTGAAGAATGCTCACAAGATACGTGGTATTCTCATAACCCACGGTCACGAGGATCACATTGGCGCAGTTCCCTACGTACTCCAGCAAATAGACGTTCCAATCTACGGAACCCGACTTTCTCTCGGTATTATTGAGGGAAAGCTTGAAGAAAATCCCCCTGCCTTCGACCCCGAATTATATACCGTTGAGGCAGGTGACGTGCTGAATCTTGGTGTTTTCAAGGCTGAGTTTATTCACGTAAATCACTCTATCGCAGATGCTTGCGCTATCTCGCTTAAAACTCCTGTGGGAACTGTATTCCATACAGGCGACTTTAAGCTTGACGTATCGCCTATTGACGGTCAGATCATGGATCTTGCCCGTATCGGTGAGATCGGTAAGTCGGGCGTTACCCTTATGCTTTGCGAGTCTACAAACGCAGAGAGACCCGGCTTTACCGCATCCGAGCGTACCGTGGGCTCCTCTCTTGAGCGTATATTCGCTCAGTACGAGGACAGACGACTTATTATTACTACCTTCTCCTCAAACATACACAGAGTTCAGCAGATAATCAATGCAAGCTACAATCACGGCAGAAAGGTTGCCGTTCTCGGTCGCAGTATGGTAAACGTTATCGGCGCTGCAGCCGAGCTTGGATATATGGATCTGCCCGATGACACTCTTATTGACATAAGAGATATTAACAGATACAGACCCGAGGATATTACTCTTATCACTACAGGAAGCCAGGGCGAGCCTATGTCCGCCCTCTACCGTATCGCATTCAGCGAGCATGATAAAGTAAAAATCTGTCCCGGTGACGTTGTAGTTCTCTCCTCCAGCGCTATTCCCGGTAATGAGAGGCTGGTTGGTAAGATCATCAACGCCCTCGTTAAAAACGGCGTTAAGGTTGTAAACGACTCCACCGAGGACGTTCACGTATCCGGACACGCCTGCCGTGAGGAAATAAAGCTTATGATGGCTCTCTTGAAGCCGAAATACCTTATGCCTATCCACGGTGAATACAGACATCTGTACGCAAATAAGGATATAGGCGAGTTTATGGGTATTCCCTCGGAGAATATATTTATCTCCGAGATAGGTAAGGTTCTGGAGCTTGATCGCAAGGGGGCAAGATTTGCAGGCAGCGAGATTGCAGGTAACGTGCTTGTGGACGGCAACGGTGTTGGTGATATCGGCAGTGTTGTTCTCCGTGACAGAAAGCATCTGTCCGAGGACGGTCTTGTAGTAGTGGTGGTTACCATTGACACCACAGGACGTATGATCGTATCAGGCCCCGATATCGTATCCCGAGGCTTCGTTTACGTAAAAGAGTCCGAGGAGCTGATGAATCGGGCAAGACAAATCTCAGAGGAGTCTGTCAACAAGGCTCTTACAAAGAGAGTAATCGACCGTACACAGCTTAAGAATGTGGTAAAGGACGATCTTGCAAGGTTTATCTATAAGGAAACCAAGCGCAGACCTATGATACTTCCTATAATAATGGATATTTAATACAAAAGCAAAGGGACTGCCGTTTTTTCGGCAGCCCCTTAAAAAACAAAAGTGGGGTTATAAAATGAAATACATAAAATCCTGCGGCTTTGTGGCGTTTAAGAGAATAAACGGTGAGAATAGGTATCTGATCATTAAAAGCCTGAACGGCGACGTCGGCTTTCCTAAGGGACATACAGAGACGGGAGAGAGCGAGCTTCAGACTGCTGCGCGTGAATTAAAGGAAGAAACAGGTATTGAGGTAAAGCGTATTCCTGGCTTCATCCGAAAAATCGAATACCCCCTGCCCCGAAGAACAGACGCAATAAAGCAGGCTGTCTATTTTCTAGGTGAATGTATAACCGATAAAATTACCTGTCAGGAATGCGAAGTGGCTGAGGCTGCCTTCTTATCATATCAAGAGGCGCTCTTGGCTCTGACCTTTGAGGAAACAAAAAGGATTCTTATGGATGCAGAGAGGTTTATAAATTCTATTTAGCGGAGGAAAAATATGTCAAGAAAAGAAACTGTGGAATTTACAAATATGTGTATGATATGCGACGGTGACAGAGTCGTTGTGATCGACAGACAGAAAAAGGATTGGCCTGGTGTTACCTTCCCGGGCGGTCACGTTGAGGAGGGTGAGTCCTTTAGGCAAGAGAGAACAAAGCAAACTCGCTCTAAAGCCTGAATTTTCAGCGCTTTAGGCACTTATCTCTCTTGCAAAGTCCGCACTTGGCTACGAGAGCCAAGCGCCAAAATCATCATAAAATTCAGGCTTGAGAGTTCTACGAATTTTAAAAAGAACAAATTTCTCGTAAGACAAGGTTAAAATTTGAAGTAATATGCGGATATTACAAGAATTTTTACCGCAGTATTATGCGAAATTTGTCTTTTCAAAACGGGTTCGCTTTATTCTCTCTTGCCTACCGATGCGGTGATCCGTGAGGTGCGTGAGGAAACGGGACTTGTTATTTCTCACCCTACCCTATGCGGAGTAAAGGATTGGTATGAGAATGATAAGAGATACGTAGTTTTGCTTTACAGGGCGACAGGATCCGAGGGTGAGCTGATTTCTTCTAATGAGGGCAAGGTTTGGTGGGAGAAAATTGATAATCTTAAAAATCTCAAGCTCTCACTCGATATGGAGGATATGCTCCGTGTCTTTACCGAGGATAGCCTCAGCGAATTCTTTTACTATCAGGAAAACGGCAAGTGGCTCTATGAACTGAAATAAGGAGAAGAAAAATGATCGGATGGATTTTCTTCGACGTAGGCTCAACGCTGGTTGATGAGACCGAAGCCTACGATCATCGTGCTAGTGAGATGATAAAGGGGACAGAGATAACCTTCGAGCAATTTGATAAGATGCGCATCGCTCTTGCAAGAGAAGGACTTGACGGCAACTCGGCGGCTATCAAGTATTTTGGTCTTGAGAAAACTCCCTGGCACTCTGAGGACGAGCTTCCCTACCCCGAGACAGAGACAGTACTGAGTCAGCTATGCGAGAAGGGGTACAGGCTTGGAGTTATCGCTAATCAAAATGCAGGCCTTGAGGCCCGACTTGAAAAATGGGGACTCAGGAAATATTTTTCGCTCATAGTCAGTTCTGAAGAGATTGGATGCGCAAAGCCCGACCCGAAAATTTTCGAGACGGCATTTATACTTGCCGAGTGCAAAGCCGATGAATGTGTGATGGTTGGCGACCGACTTGACAATGACGTAAGACCTGCGAAGGCTATGGGTATGAAAACCGTCTGGATAAGAAAGGGTCTTGCAAGGCATCAATCGGCTACGCTTGGTAGCGGCATTGCCGACCTTGTGATCGACTCGTTAATTGAACTGATTTCTGCGTTTTAAAAAAGTAAAAAAACGACAGATCAAATAGGTAAAAAAAACTGAAAATCGGTGAAAAAAAGCAGTATTTTTTGAGCCTGAAAATAAGTGAAAACCAGTATAAAAATAAAGTTTTTTATTACCCAAAAAAAGAGATTTCGGATAAGTAAAAAAGCCTTGATAAATCAAGAAATATCAGGATGATTTTTAATTTAAAATAGTCTGTTTTTAGGGACGAAAAATGCTCAAAAAAACAGAAAAAAACGATCTTAAAACGCTAAAAAAACGATAAAACTCACGTAAACTAAAGTTTACAAATTCTATACATAGCTCCCAAAGGGGCAAAAAAACACGAATTTTAGATTTTTCACCTAAAATTCGTGTTTTTTTCATAAAAATTCGCAAAAATTCGCTTTTTTTTCAAAAAAATCGAAAAAAATTCGATCATTTTCAAATTTAAAAACTAAAATTTAAATTAATTTTCGAAATTTTCAAACTTTTTTCGAAATTTTAAGGACTTTTCAAAACCGCTTTTTGACTGAAAAAGTCTCCTTTTTAAGCTTAGATCTGATCAAGAAAATCCTCGCCGCAAAGAAGCCTCAGAATCTCGTCAAGATCCTCGTTATCCTCATAGGAAAGAGTTATAGTTTTCTTTCTTCCCTTACCGTCGATTCTGACCTTTCTTCCCAGGTGACTTTGCACCCTGATTTCAAGCTCATGGAAGTAGTCTACAAGGGGTGGCTCGTCGTCGATTTCTACCAGGGGTTTTGTGGGCTTATTTGCCAGCTTTACAAGGCCCTCAAGCACTCTTACGGACAGATCCTCTTCTACTGCTTTTTGCGCTAAAAGGATCATTGTATCTCTGTCCTTTACGCCGAGTAAAGTTCTTCCGTGACCTGCGGAAAGCTCGCCGGATGCCACAAGAGTCTGGATCTCATCTGGAAGATCAAGCAGTCTTACGGAGTTCGCAATAGCGCTTCTGCTCTTGCTTACCTTACCCGAAAGTTCCTCCTGAGTCATGCCGTATTCCTCTGCAAGAGAGCGATATGCAAGTGCTTCCTCAAGGGGATTTAAGTCCTCACGCTGGATATTTTCGATGAGGGCGATCTGCGCTGCACGCTTGTCATCACGGTCAAGAACGATGGCAGGAATCTCTGTAAGACCTGCTAATTTTGACGCTCTGAAGCGTCTTTCACCTGCGATAATCTGGTATCTTCCGTCGCCGTATTCACGTACTAAAATAGGCTGCAGAAGGCCGTTCTCATTAATGGAAGCCGCAAGCTGCTCAAGCGCCTCCTTATCAAAATGCTTTCTGGGCTGGTCACGCTTAGGGTCAACCAGAGATATTTTAAGCTTTGAGATTGTTTCTTCGCTATGTACCTTCTCCTCTTCAATGCTATTGTCGAGGAAGATCGCATCAAGACCTCTGCCGAGGCCGCTGTTTTTCTTTGCCATAGTCTTCTCCTTTATATTTTGAGATAATTTAATCGATATTTGAGTGTGAGATTTTAACTTATTTAAGTCTTAAAATAATATATTTTAAATTTAATATCTGATTTTGAATTGTATAAGTTATTTTTGTGTTTGATCAATTCGGTATTATTGACATAAAATCCACTATTTCTATCAAAATAACGTTTTTCTAATTGTTCATTTCTATTTTCTACCGTCATTATTTGCCTCTTTTCGCTATTATTTTAAGATAGTAATATAAATAATGAAGTATTTTTGTGCTTTTTGAACTGTTTTAAAGCTGTTTTACGAATGAATAGATGAAAAAGTAATAAAAAGTTAATAAAGCATCCCCGAAACGAAAAAATAATTACGAACAATATTTTTAATGTTGAAAAGTAATCGACTTTATGAAAAATGCGAAATCTATTGAAAAATAAGGAAAAAAAGCTTGTTATTAAATAGTAAAACAGATTTGACACACCAAAATAACAAGTTTTCAACACTATAAACATTAAAAATGTGGAAAACTTTTAGTAAAATATGGATATTTTATGTCAAAAAAACGTAAAATCTACCAAAAAATACCAAATAATCAAAATTAATAAAATAATATTGCGAAAATAATAAATTAGATTCTGAGCATCAGCTCTTTTGCTACTGCAGCGTACTCAAGAGAGCCTTTTCCATAAGGATCGTGGTAGCAAATAGGCTCACCGTAGCCGGGAGCTTCAGAAATTCGCACAGTTCTTGAGATCGGAACCTTGAAAAGAAGGTCTGCATAGTACTTTTTAAGTTCTGCAACGACCTGACCGGTTAATGTGAGGCGTCCATTATACATTGTGAGGAGTATTCCAACCACCTGAAGCGTGGGATTGTAAAGACTTTTTATCTTTTTAACGGTATTTAATAGCTGCGACATACCTTCAAGTGAGTAAAATTCACACTGCATAGGGATTACAACACCGTCAGATACCGATAACGCCTTTACCGTAAGCATTCCAAGCGAGGGAGGGCAGTCGATAAAGATGTAATCAAATTGATCTTTGATGGAATCAAGAGCTATTTTTGTGAAATTAAGGTTCTCATCAAGCTCCTGAAGCTCGATTTCGGCTCCTGCGAGCGAAATGTTAGCAGGAACAACAGATAAATTTTTAAATCTGGTCTTAATAATTGCCTCTGAGATATCACATCTACCGATAATTACGTCGTATGTGGTGTTTTTTATCTTGGATTTTTGCAGACCAAGACCACTTGTAGCATTTCCCTGCGGATCCATATCGATCATAAGGACTTTTTTGCCCTTATTAGCAATCTGTGCAGAGATATTTACGCAGGAAGTAGTCTTTCCTACACCACCCTTTTGGTTAGAAAAGGATATTACCTTTGCCATATTTTCCTCCAAATTAACTGAGATTGACTGTATTTTATAAATATACATCTATATTATACTATATATAAGTTCAAAAGTCAATCATTTTGCTTTATTTTTGAAGAAAAATCTATTGTTTCACGTGAAACAATAAGTAAAAAGCCATAATAATAGAAAATCCAACTTAATATCTTGCTTTGTATATAAAATTTAATGTTTCACGTGAAACATTCGTTTTGAATATAATATTATCATATAAACAAAAAAATACTTTTTGAAGGTATTAAAGATAGTTTTAGTAAAATAATAAAAATTTAAAATTATTTTTGTGTTTTCAACTATCAAAATCACTGTTTCACGTGAAACAATTACTAATATTGTATTTTTTATAACAAATATGATGAAAAAGTGAAAATGTTTCACGTGAAACGCTTAAAATAGTGTTTTATGGGTGACAATCTGAGAAAAACTTGACTTTTGACTTAAAATAATATATAATTAGATAAAACAACAATTGAAGGAATATAAAATGACTAAAATCATTCTTGTACGTCATGGACAAAGCGTTGGAAACCTAACAAGAACATTTCTTGGTCATACCGATCTTGATCTATCTGAGCTAGGGTATAAGCAGGCTGAATCCACAGCAAATCAACTTAAAAATGTAAAAATTGATAAAATTTACTCTTCTGATCTTAAAAGAGCTTTTAATACGGCTCTATTTCATGCAAAAATTCGAAATTTAGAGGTAATTTGTAGCAAAAATCTTAGAGAAGCCTATGCAGGAGTGTGGGAAAACAAGAATGTAGACCAATTAATTGAGTATTGGGGCAGGGAATTGTTTGAAAATCATTGGAAAGCAAACTTCGGTACCTTTTCTTTTCCCGGTGGAGAGAGCGTAAAGGATGCCGGAGAGCGTTTTTATGCTGAAATTCTTCGAATTTGTAATGAAAATCCTGATAAAACCATACTTATTGCCGCTCATGCTGCGGTAATCAGAGCATTTTGGGGCATTATATCCGGTATAGGCTTTGAAATGCTGGCAGATACGATTCCCTTTGCAACTAATGCATCTTACTCTGTTTTAACCTTTGAAAATGGAATTTTTACTCCTTTGGAATATTCGAATGACGAACATTTGGCTGAGGTTGGGGTCACGATGGTTAATTTAATTTGAAATTTAATTTATAATTTACAAATATAAACAAAATGTCAACAAAAAATAAAATTAACTTGCTGATTTTAGTCGCAAAATGTTATTTTAGTTTGTCTATGGTTTCGGAGAAAATCCTTTAATTAAAATGGTAAAAATTAGCATTTGCTTATGCAGATGTTGAATTAAAATTTTGAAATCTTTTTGTTATTTTTTACCCGGGCTTTTTACATTCAAATATATACATAAAAAAACAACCTGTGATATAGCGTGATGTCCTTAACGGACAAATCACGCTAACTAAGTTTGCCCTTTGGGCAAGTGAAGTTATCTTCGATAGTGAAGTTCACTTCGTGAGTGAAGTTTCGCCTAACGGCGAAGTGATGGGCAAACTTAACTTCACTGCGAGCGTAAGCTACGCAACTTCACTGTGCATAGCACAACTTCACTTTTGCGACAGCAAAAACTTCACTAACAGAAAAAGAGCAGACACATAAGGTTTTACGCCTTGCGTGTTTGCTCTTTCTGCTTGTAATATGGGTTTGGGCTTAGCCCATCCTGCATTTGTCCAGACAAATGCGATGCTCGCACTTAGCGGTGCTTTTCAAATTCTCCGCTAAGAACCTCAACCTAT
>CAZUJY010000056.1:0-11581 GCA_964620565.1 uncultured Ruminococcus sp.
CTTGTTCTCCGGTGGCGAGTGCGGGTATATTCAGCTTTGATGAAATTCCCGTATTTATAACTCAAGCTCAAAGACGGTACTAAAGCCGCTCCCCGTTATTTTTATTTCTTGGTTACATAAAAAGAAGTCCCGATGAACTTCCATTGTGGGTTCATCGGGATTGTTGTTATTTGTGTATTTGTAGAAGATTTCTATCTTGTCCTCATAGAGAATGATTTTGTCTATTAAAAACTCAACAAGAATTCTCGGCTCTGATGCAAGTGCATCCATTATATGAGCCTCAACATCCTCTTTTGTTATTTTTCTTTCAAGCTTACACTCCTCAGCGGCGATCCTCATATTGATCTCTGCAAGCGAGTTTTCAAGCTCTGTCATCCTCGTCTTAGTGGTTGAGGTGACAATACCTTCCTCAATCGCTATCATAACATTATCAAGTGACTTTTGAATTTTCGCCCTTTCGCTAATAAGCAAATTGAGAATGCTTTGTTCCTTAGATATCTGCTCGTTAAGCTTAAATCTTTTATTGGGGCATCGGGAAGTTGATTTCTGAAAGATTCATAATCATACACAGCTGCACGTTGTTTGAACCAACCGTGAATATGATAAGCTGCGATAAATAAAAAACAGGCTACCCACGATGCTTCGCAGGTAGCCCTAAAGTATTTTAATCATAAAACACACGCAAGCAAAATGATTAAAACTACTTTCTAATACTCATTTCGGTTTCCTTATCGAACAGGTGGATGCAATCCTCGTCAATATCAAGGAAGATCCTACTGTGTCTTTCGGGATCGGATTTAAGCTTTGCGCTGAGGGTAATGGAGGTTGACGTTCTTTCAAGCGTTTCTGCTCCCTCAAGGTCAAGATTAGAATAAACTATTGTTTCATTACCAAGAGCTTCTACTACCTCTACCTTTGCTTCAACCGTGGTTGGCTTATCTTTGTTATCGACAAGCTTAAGATCGCCGGGACGAATACCCATAATAACGTCAAGTCCTGAACCTATTTTTTCTGCGTTAAATTTACTCATTGTGGCTGCAGAAAGTGTAATTTCTTGCTCGTTTGCAAACTTAAGTTTACCGTCAGGTGTCAATCTTCCGTTAAAGAAGTTGATTTGAGGTGTTCCGATAAATCCTGCAACAAAGGTATTTACAGGTCTTGAGTAAAGCTCTTTGGGTGCTCCAATCTGCTGAACAAAGCCATCCTTCATAACAACGATACGTGTACCCATTGTCATAGCCTCAACCTGATCGTGAGTTACGTAAATGAAGGTAGCTCCAAGTCTTTCGTGAAGCTTGATAATCTCGCTTCTCATTGTTGCTCTGAGCTTTGCATCAAGGTTTGAAAGAGGCTCGTCAAGAAGGAATACCTTGGGTTTTCTTACGATAGTTCTACCAAGAGCAACTCTCTGACGCTGACCGCCGGAAAGAGCCTTGGGCTTTCTCTGCAAATACTCTTCAATAGCAAGAATCTTTGCTGCTTCCATAACCTTTTCCTTGATCTCAGCTTCGGTAAGCTTTCTCATTACGGGAATTTCTTTACCTTCTTTATCAAGGATGGGATTGCCCTTCTTATCGCGCTTGATATCCGGGATTTTACGAAGGCGAAGACCAAATGCCATATTCTCATATACGGACATATGGGGATAGAGCGCATAGTTCTGGAAAACCATTGCAATATCTCTATCCTTGGGTGCAACGTCGTTTACAAGAGTATCGTCTATGTAGATCTCGCCTTTAGTGATTTCTTCAAGACCTGCTATCATACGAAGGGTTGTGGACTTACCGCAACCGGAAGGGCCTACGAAAACTATAAACTCCTTGTCCTCGATGTGCATTGAAAAGTCTGAAACGGCGGGCATTGTCGGTCCCTTTGCTTCTTTATTTTCATATATTTTATATACGTTTTTAAGTGTTACTGTTGACATATTTGCTCCTTTACTGCTTTACTGCGCCGGCAGACATACCGTTTACAAGGTACTTGCTGAGGCAGAAATACAAAATTACGATGGGAACGGCAATAAATACCGAGCCTGCGGAAAATCTTGCGAATTCCGTTTCAGGAAGGCTCATAAGACCAACTGCTACCGTCCAAAGGCTCTTATCCTTCAAGAGAAGCTTGGGGAGAATGTAATCGCTCCAAGGCCAAGCAAACTGTGTAAGAAGCGTATAAACGAGCATTGGCTTTGAGAGTGGCATTGTGATTGAACGGAATATCTTGAAATTGCTTGCTCCGTCAATGCTTGCCGCCTCGTAGATGGACTTCGGTATTGTATCAAAGAAGCCCTTTTGAACAAGGTATCCCATAGGAGCTCCGCCTGCGTAAATAAGAGCAAGTCCTAAGTGGCTATTGATAAAGCCGAACTGTGTCATAAGAAGATAAACCGCTGTCATTCCCATAAATGACGGGAACATTCCAAGCACCAAAGCCCCCTTCATAAGTGCCTTTCTTCCTCTGAACTCAAAGGTAGAGATGGTATATGCGGTAAGTATTACAAGTACCGTACCAAGCAAACTACTCACCACTGCCACAAAGAGCGTATTGGTAAACCAGCTCATATAGTTATACATTACTGTATCTGTAAAGAGCAACTTAAAGCTGTCAAAAGAGTATTCGCTCGGGAAGAATCCGTTAAAGCTATACATATCACCGCTTTTAGAGAAGCAGCTGATTACGAGCCAGAAGCAAGGAAATACGAATATAAGAGAAACTATTATCAGTATTGAATAAGTCAGAAACTTGTCAGCAATTTGTCTTGCGTGCATACCGGGCTTTTTCATCTGAACGTATCCTCCTTCTTGTAGGCTGCACTTCTCACGTAAACACTAAGGCTTACAATAGAGGTGATTGCAAAGATGACAAGGCTTATCGCCGCGCCTATTGCGTAGTAGTTGTTGTCTATCGACATTCTGTATAGCCAGTTGATAAGCAGGTCTGTGTCACTCGCAAGGAAGTAACCGTCACTCAGCACGTCGCTTCTTAAGAAGAAGAATACGCCGAAGTTGTTGAAGTTACCTATAAACTGACTGATAAGTACGGGAGTTGTTGAGAATATTACGAAAGGCAAGGTTATTTTTCTGAACTGAAGGAAGCTTGATGCGCCGTCAATATCTGCCGCCTCGTAAAGATCGTTGTTAATATTGGAAAGAACACCCGTTGCAAGAAGCATAATGGAAGGAACGGAGAGCCAAGCATTGATAAAAAAGCCTATTCCTCTCGCCATCCATTTTGAGTTGATACCGAGGAAGTCAATTATCTGACCGCCGTTGTCAACAATTATATTGTTTATGGGACCGCCATTACTGAACATATACTTGAAGGCGAGGAGCGTAATAAATCCGGGGATAGCGTAAGCTAAAATCGGGAAAGCACGCCAAATAGCCTTGCCCTTAACACATTTTTTGTTGTAAAGAAGCGCCAGTCCAAGTCCTGCAAAATAATTGAACAGCGTTGAGCTAAACGCCCAAAGCAGGTTCCAACCGAGTATTTTCAGGAAGGACTGTGAAAGCTCACCAAGAACAACAAGCTTCTTAAAGCTATCAAGCGTCCAATCCACAAGCTCGGGAGGAACTATCTTACCGCCATAGTTTGTAAAGGCGATAAGTATCATAAATATAATAGGAAGGATATTGAATACCGCTACGCCGATAAGAGGCAAGAATAAAGCCGCCTTGTAGAAGTTCTTATCAAGAATGGAGGAGATATCGTCCTTCAGAGAGGGCAAAACCTTATCCCCCCGCTTTTGTTCAGCGTATTTGTGAGCGTCTTTGATGTTAGAAATATACATCCAAATAAGTGCAGCAACAGCAATCCAAGCAAAAATGCCTCGAAGAAGCATAATTACAGAGTTATCGCCTGCGATACCTGCCCAAGCATCTGCCTTATTTGTACCAAGGGTAAAGAATCCGATAATATCGGTAATTCCCGATGTACCAAAGTATATCATAAACGCAATTTCGGTCAAAATGTAAAGAATACCCTTGCCAAATTGTCCGTTTAGTATTTGTCCTACGCCCATAAATACCATTGATGCGTAGGTTTCCTTGCCACTCTCCTTAAAGAAAGCGGCAAGTTTTTTCAGCTTGTTTTTCATAAAATTTCCTTTCTGCCGCCGGGAAGCGACTGTGGAAAACATTAGGAGTGTTCTCTTTATTCAGAGAATGTGTGTATTGCTTTATAAATGTTATCGTCTATTTTTTCAAGAATTGCCTGAAGATCACTAAGGGTGTACTTTCTTTCGGTACAACCGTCGGTAGCAATCTGCTTAAATCCGGAAGAGATAGGAGTCCAGATCTGCTTTACTGCGGAAATGGAGGGCATTACTACAAGAGTGCCGTCGTCAAGATTGTTATAGGTGATTTCAGTTGCAGGGTTGTCAATATTTTCGATTACGTCACCTCTTGCAGGAACGATACCGAGCATTTCAGCTCTGATCTGTACCATTTCAGCGCTTGTTGCGAACTCTACAAACTTAAGAGCCCAATCCTTGTGCTCGGAGTAAGAGCTGATACCATAACCGTTGATACCGCCCATAGTCTTCTGCGCAATCCAGAGAGAGGAATCCGTAACGTCAACATTTGCGGTAATATCACCGCTTACAGGAAGCTGAGGAAGAGATGCGATTACAAGGTTTTCTTTCGCCTTAGCATTTGCCTCTGCCTCAGAAAATCCCTGATTTTGATATTCAAGAGCGAGATCCGAGAGGAAGTTAGTTGTAATATCGGGAGTACAAATTGTTGCGAAGATAGTGCCGTTTGCAAGCATGGTTGTTCTTGCGTTTGTGAAGGAATCGTCAGCGCACTTTTCATCCATAATACCGGCAAGATCCCAAATTACCTTTGCACCGAGCTTAGCATTGCCGTTTGACAAGCCAATATCGGTATCATCGGTGTTATTGTTACCAAATACGTAACCGCCGTAGGAGAAGATGAAGCCGGAGTTGAAATATTCGTTGTTAAGCTGAAGAGCGAAGCCGAATTTGCTCTTGTCGCTCTCACGAATTTGTGCGCTGTAGCGGTACATTTCATTCCAGAATTCAACCATATCGGGAACATCATTATCGTTCTTATCCCATTCGGTTTCCCAGTTTTCGGGAAGCATATCTTTTCTGTAGTAAAGAAGGGGCTGCTGAACGTTTACGGGTACACCGCAGTAAACGGTCTTGCCATCTGCCTCTGCCTTATAAGCATCCCAAGCATTCTGAGGAATCTGATCATAGCTTTCAAGAGCCTCAATGTCGATCGGGTAAATGTGGTGTCCGTCAACATATTTCATAAGAACGTCATTTGCCTGATAAAGCACGTCGGGACCGTAACCGTAAGGGCCATCGTTTTCAAGGTCGGAATACTCGTCCATATCTGCGTCAACCGCAATAACGTTGTATTCTTTATATTTTTCGTTGAATGCGTCAAGAAGAACCTGAAGATAACCGTTCTTTTTAGCAAAATCGTTTTCAAGAACTCTGATAACTATTTGTTCATCATTCTTTTTATCATCACATGAGGTAAACAGACAGGCAAAGCTTGCGAGCATTGCGATTGCCAAAATCAAAGATATTATTCTTTTCATAATAAATCTCCTTATAGCCGAAGGGAGTTGAACTTATAAGGTTTTGGTCGGCATAAATTTTCTTATTCTTCAGAGAAATTTTCTTGGAATATCATATATATTCCCTCAAAAATTTTCTAAAAACTTACGAAAATTTCTGCTCGTCCAAAACTGCGTTGCACCTCTCGGCGTTTGTATTTTTGATGGATTTAGTTGAATAGTGACGAAGCAAGGTAAGACCTTGCAAGGCGATATTCGGCGAAAGACGCAGAAATATATCGCCGAGAGGCTTATTAGTTCAGCTCTCTTCGACTATTGTGTAATTTTCAGAGCAAAGCTTCAGTATAAGTGTTTGCTCTTCGCATTTTCTTTCAATAGTAATATAGCCATCACCACTTGATATTTTTACAGTACCGTGAGCGATTGCGGGCTGCTTTTTCAGTTTCATAATATAGGCAACCTCGACCACAGTTCCACGTATTTCGGGATCGTTTAGCTTATCCCAATCAAACGTCCTTCTACTATCGGGATCATACCCACCTTCGGTAAGTATTTCGGTTCCGTAATAGAGATTGATGCTACCGGGAAGGAAAGCAAGCGTTAATAATGCGTGCATAAGCTTTCGTTTATCACCGCCGACCTCGGTAATAAATCTATGAGTGTCGTGGCAATCAAGCAGATTAAACATCATATTGTTTGTAGTATCTGTGTAACGCATAAGCTGCGAGTTAAGTGCTTCGGCAAAGCCTTTTTCGTCTATGGACTCTTTTGCGAAGAAGTCAAGGAAAGCCTTGGTAACTCCGTAATTCATTATACTATCAAACTGATCTCCGCCGAGGAAGCTTTCGCTATTATGCCAATTCTCACCTATAAGAACTGCATCAGGCTTTATCGCCTTGATCTTCCTTCTCATTTGACGCCAAAAATCGTGAGAAACCTCGTCAGCGACATCAAGACGCCAACCGTCAATATCGTATTCGGTAATATAATGTTTGGCAACGTCAATGAGATAAGACTGCACTTCGGGATTGTTGGTATTAAGCTTTGGCATATATTCGCACGCTGCAAAGCAATCATAATTATCCCTCTCAGGACTTATTTTATCACCGTTTATTACGAACCAATCAAAGTATTCAGAGTCTTTTCCTGCAGATAAGACCTGTCCGAAGGGATAAAAGCCCTCGCTAACGTGATTGAATACAGCGTCAAGCATTACCTTTATGCCTTTTTCGTGGCAAGCCTTAACCAATCTTGCAAAAGCCTCTTTGCCGCCAAACATCTCGTCGATCTCATAATAATCTACGATATCGTATTTGTGATTTGATGGGCTTTTGAATATAGGGTTAAGATACAGCGCGGTAACGCCAAGTCCCTTTATGTAATCAAGGTGCTGACAAATGCCGTCAAGATCACCGCCATAGAAGGATTTTGGAGTAGGAATATCGCCCCACATAGCATTGATATAAGACTCGTCCTTTTTGGAGCCTTTTGCAAATCTATCAATAAATATTTGATAGAACACCGCATTGTTTAACCAACTTACGTTTTGTACGACGTCGTTTTTATTTATATAAGCATATTGGAAGCTGTCGTAATAAGCAACTGAAAAATCATATGATTCCTTCACACCTGTTTCACAGAAATAGTATTGTCCGGTGTCACAGGAAAATTCAAAAACGTATGATAGCCGTGGATCATCAAGCTTTACAGTCGCGGAATAATAGTCATATGCCGAGTCGGCGCAAAGGAACAGCATGTCAGCCCTATACTGCACCTTAGCAATATCGTATTTAGAATTATACAGCACCGAGAGGGAGTTTAGCTTTTCGCCTTTGGCAAAACGAATACGTAAAACTACCGTTTTTTCATCTATTGCAAAGCAAAAGTTGCTCTCGGAGCGGTGGTAAATTGCGTGTTTGTTCATTAAAAATCTCCTTTTCTCTTGACAAAAGGCCCTTTTTATTATTATAATGTACTTAACGATTAACCGCAAGCAAGAAAGGCAGACCTTTTATGAAAAAGAAAGTAACATTAAGAGATATAGCCGAGGAAGCGGGTGTTTCCGTTGCTACCGTCAGCTACATATTAAATAACCGTGATGACCAATGTATAAGCGAAGCTACCAGAAAAAAGGTACTTCAGATAGTTAACCTTTACGGTTACAAGATCAATTTTCATGCTAAAAGCATTTCATCGGGAAAAACAAATATAGTGGGATTGTACCTCGGTCACGGTTCCTTTGCTCTCAAACGTGCGGATCATTTTCTTCTTATCCGCCGTCTTGCAAAAGCTTTGAAAGAAAAGGGACTGTCGCTTCGTGTTATTGATAACACCGAAACGTCAAGACTTGATTGGTGTGATGCGGTTATCTGCTGCGACGCAGAGGAAAGCTTTTTCAAAACCGTCAGTGAAGCGAACTTCTGTCCCGTTATTGCTTTTGATATGCTTTATGACGACCAGCTTTTCTGTCAGATCAATAGCAATTACGGTAAAATTAAAGGGATTGCAAATGAAATATTTGACGGTTCAGAATACACGGTTGTTTGCCACGAGCAGAAAAACGAAGCATTGAAGGCTGAATTAACTTCTGTGTTTGAAAGACTTGTGTTTGTAAGCAGCTTTGAAGAAATTAACGCCGTGGCAAACGGTAATATCGTTGCGATCGGTGAAATGCTCGGTCAATACTGCAAATCCATCAACAAAGATGCTCTTTCCATTGATATTTCAAGCTATGAAAAGATTGAAAAGCTTATCGAGTGTCTTGAGATTACTATCGCACGAAGCGGTGACGTTCCTCACGATATTAGAATTTAATACGTTTATTATAAGCATAGGGCTGACCAAAACGGTCAGCCCCTTTTATTTTGATTATTCGCAGTCGCCGTTGCGTACCCAAGTAATTGTATCCTTGGTTTCATCATCAGCATCAATAGTAAGTGTAAGTGTGTAGTTACCTGCTACGAGAACCTTTACGTTGCCTGCAGCCTCAAAGTTAGTGCCGGGGTTAGGCATATCAGAGAGGTCGTGTGCATTAGACCAAGAACCATCGGAGCAAATCTTAAACTGATCTCCTTCATAGAGATTGAGGGTGATTTCGTAAACGCCGTTGCCCTTATCTGTGAGCTTCTGTACGGACTCGTCGTTAAGTCCCCAGCTGGATGTATGAAGAACGGAACCTTCGGTCGCACCGTTACCAAGGATGTACCAAGTGGTAGGACGTGCAACTACTTCAAGGGAGAAATCAGAAGAGTAAGCAACAAGAACCTTATTTGTTTCGGGATCAAATGTGAAGGTGTAAGTTCCGTTAGCGGTTGTTGTGAAGTTGCCGCCAGCCTTAGCCTGAACTTCAGCTGCAGAGCCTTCAGCTATCATATCGCTCTTGATGTAGAGAGCAAGTCCGGAAAGTGCCTCGTCAACCATTTCGTAACCAACGAACATAAACTCGTCATTAGCGTAAAGCTCGATTACAAGAACAAACTTGCCTTCAGCATTCTTATTCATAAGATACTGTGCATCGGTCTTGTCAGCCCAACCGGTTACCTTGCTGCCCTTGATTGCAAATGCATCAGCGGGATATTCGGTTTCTTCTACTTCGCCTGCATCACCGTTACGAACCCAAGTAAGAGTGTCCTTGGTTTCATCATCGGGGTCTACAGTGAGAGTAAGAGTGTAATTACCTGCTACTGCAACAGTAATGTTGCCGCCACGTGTGAAGCTTTCACCGGGATTTACAAGAGAGTCAAATCCGTGCTTGTCAGACCAAGAGCTGCCGGAGCAGATCTGGAACTCGTCGCCCTCGTAGAGGTCAAGAGTAATCTCATAAACACCGTTGCCCTTGGAAACAAGTCCCTGAGCTGTTTCGTCCTTAAGACCCCAAGCAGCATTGTTGAGAACAGAACCTGCTACTGTGCCGTTACCAAGAATGTACCAAGTGGTAGGACGAGCTGCTACTTCAAGGGAGAAATCAGGAGAGTAAGCAATAGAAATGGACTTTGCTGCGTGGTCGTAAGTAAATGTATAAGTACCGTTAGCGCTTGTTGTGAAGTTGCCACCGGCCTTAGCCTGGGCCTCAGCTGCGGAACCTTCTGCAAGCATATCGCTCTTAATGTAGATAGGAAGACCGGTAAGAACACCGTCAACATACTGGTATGCTACAAACATAAACTCGTCATTTGCATACATCTGAACTGTAAGAACATACTTGCCGTCAGCATTCTTCTTAAGAAGATGATCTTCTGCGGTGGAGTCAGCCCAATTAGTAATCTTGCTGCCCTTAATTGCGAAAGCGTCAATAACAACTTCCTGCTCTTCGCCTTCTGCAGCGTCACCGTTGCGTACCCAAGTAATAGTATCCTTGGTTTCGTCTTCGTCAACAGTGAGAGTAAGAGTATAATTACCTTCCACAAGAACTTCAATATTGCCATTAGCCTTGAAGTTTTCACCGGGCTCTACCATAAAGCTGAAGTCACGAGCGTTTGCCCAAGAGCTGTCAGAACAAATCTTGAATGCATCGCCTACATAGAGATCGAGAGTAAGCTGGTAAACACCGTTACCCTTATCTACGAAGCCCTGAGCTGCTTCATCCTTAAGGCCCCAAGCTGCGTTGTTAAGAACAGAGCCTGCTACGCTACCGTTACCAAGAATGTACCAAGTGGTAGGACGAGCTACTGCTTCAAGAGAGAAATCGGGAGAGTAAGAAACGGAAATCTTTTCGGTAGCGGGATCAAATGTGAATGTATATGTACCATCAGCGCTTGTTGTGAAGTTGCCACCGGCCTTAGCCTGAACCTCAGCTGCGGAATCTTCGGTGAGCATATCGCTCTTAATGTACTTTGCAAGACCTACGAGTGCGCCACCGGCCTCTTCATAGCCAACGAACATAAACTCATCGTTTGCATAAAGCTCGATGGTAAGAGTGAACTTACCGTCAGCGCCCTTATTCATAAGGTACTTAGCATCAGTAGAATCAGCCCAACCGGTAACCTTGCTGCCCTTGATAGCATAATTAACAATTTCGTGCTCTGCAACAGGACCTGTGGGATCACCGTTTCTGATAATAGTAAGCTCGTTATTGTCGGTTTCGGGATCGGAAACGAGAGAAAGTGTGTAATTACCGTCCTGAATAATGTGGATGTTCTTGTAAGTACCAAGACCACCTGCAGCTTCCATATACTCGGTTCCTGCTACAACGTGAGAGGACGCTGCGCGAGCGCCTTCAGAGCTGTAAGAAAGAGTGCCGTCCTCAAGGAGAACTGTAAGCTGGAATTCATCGCCTACATAAAGGTCAAGAGTAAGCTCGAAAACATTGCCTGTTCCTGCCTTATTTGTAAGATGATAACCGTCAAGCTTGGAGCCCCAACCGTTGATAGAACCGGAAAGCACCCAGTCACGATCGTCCTGGAAGTCAGCCATCTTCCACTGTGCATAAGCCGCCCCATCCTCGGTCATAACTGCGGAAAAATCAAATGCCTTGGAAGAGGTAGGAGTTACGAACCAACCGGAGAAGACATAGCCTTCCTTGGTAGGATCGGCAGGCTTTTCGGGTGTCTTACCCTCTTCAACCTTAATTGTGTGAAGGACGGTAGTACCGTCGTTGTCATAAAGAGTGAGTGTGTATTCTTTTGTCTTTGTCTGGAAAAGAAAGCAAGATGCCAAACTCGTACAGAGCAACACAAGAACAACAAGGGAGAGAATCGAAGTAATTCTACGTTTCATAAGAACCTCCAACATCAAAAATATTTCGGTTTACTTAACCGTTAAGTAAAGTATAGCACAAAACTTTTTTGTTGTCAATACACAATGAAAAAATTTTTCGAGGTTATTTTTTACGCATAATTCACAAAAACCTGTTATACTCAAGGTTATACTCTAAGCTGTATTCTTTTTTTGCGAAAAGATAATAACAATTGTATCAATTTTTAATCAATTAAAGGATTGTATTTCTAACTAGCAAACTGAATAAATAAAGTACAAGGGGGTTGTCACATTTGACGAGAACGAAAAAAACGAAAAGGATATGAAAAAACCTTTAGGC
>CAZUJY010000057.1:0-11578 GCA_964620565.1 uncultured Ruminococcus sp.
TACCGAGTCGGGTGACGCGGGCGGAGGCGGTGATACCTGGGCTTCCACCTATCTTGACGTTCTCCGTACTCTCAACGAGCTCGGCAGCTTCTGTACTCTTACTAACGGCGTTATCTTCCATAACACCCTTGCCTCCTCCGACTACGGCTTCCTTCAGCACGGCAGCTTTGATCCCAGACCCAACTACTTTGCCGCTCTGCTCTGGACACGTCTGATGGGTGACACCTGCTATAAGGCAGACAACCCCGGCAAGGAGGGCGCTCACGTTTACGCTCACTCCCGTAAGGACGGCAAGGAGGGCTACTGCTATCTTGTGATCAATAACTCCATGACCGAGGAGACCACCGTTTCACTTCCCAAGGATGCAGAGCTTTACGTTCTCACAGGCGAGACCGGTATGAGAAGCAAGGTTATGTGCCTTGACTGTATGCCTCTCGTTCTCGGCGAAGGCAATGCTCTTCCCTCCCTTGACGGAACAAAGGTTCCCGCAGGCGATTATGCTCTTCCCGCAGGCTCCTGTACCTTTATTGTTATTTAATAAAAACCTCATCCGTCACGGCAAAGCCGTGACACCTTCCCCAACACGCTTCGCTGGGGAAGGCTATACAAAAAGGGACACCGATTTCGGTGTCCCTTGTTTTTTGTGTTTAGTTCTTGGAAGTGTTCATTCCCTTACGGGTAAGAGAAATTCTGTGCTTCTTTACGTCAACATCCTTGATGCGAACCTCAATAACGTCACCGGTCTTGAACAGCTCGGAGGGGTGCTTGATGAAGCGGTCGGACATCTCGGAGATGTGAAGCAGACCGTCGTGATGCACACCGATATCTACGAAGCAGCCGAAGTCAACAACGTTTCTTACAGTACCCTTAAGCTGCATCTCAGGCTTAAGGTCGTTGATGTCGAGAATGTCGGTGGAGAGAATGGGAGCGGGAGCATCATCACGGATGTCACGTCCGGGCTTCTCAAGCTCGGAGATAATATCCTCAAGAGTGGGCTCGCCACAGCCAAGCTCACGAGCAAGCTTAGCGATGCCGTACTGAGTAGCTTTGAAGCGAAGGAGAGCAAGATTGTTATTCTTAACGTCCTCTACGGTGAAGCCGAATCTCTTGAGAAGATCCTCTGCGATAGCATAGGACTCGGGGTGAACGCCCGTTGCATCGAACACCTGCTTGCCATCGTGAATACGAAGGAAGCCTGCGCACTGGGTGAACGCCTTCTCACCAAGCTTCGGAACCTTAAGGATCTGGGCACGAGTCTTGAACTCGCCGTTTTCCTCTCTGTACTTAACAATATTCTTTGCAACTGTGGTGTTGATACCCGAAACGTATGCAAGGAGAGAGTAGGATGCGGTATTTACGTCAACGCCAACACCGTTTACACAGCCCTCAACAACGCCGCCGAGAGCCTCGGTAAGTCTTGCCTGCTTCATATCGTGCTGATACTGACCAACACCGATAGCCTTGGGCTCGATCTTAACAAGCTCAGCAAGGGGATCCTGAAGTCTTCTCGCAATAGAAATAGCAGATCTCTGCATTACATCGTAATCGGGGAACTCCTCGGTCGCAACCTTGGATGCGGAATAAACGGATGCGCCCGCCTCGGAAACGATGGTGTACTTAACGCCCTTGGGACACATAGCATCACGGATAACGTGCTCGGCAATAAACGCCTCGCTCTCACGGGATGCGGTACCGTTACCGATAGAGATAACGTCAACCTTATGCTTGTTGATCAGACGGAGAACGATAGCCTTGGAGCGCTCGATATCCTCTCTGGGCTTCACGGGATAGATAACCGCAGTGTCAAGCACCTTACCGGTCTTATCTACAACTGCGAGCTTACAGCCGTGAGCATAACCGGGGTCATAGCCAAGCACGGTCTTGCCCTTAAGGGGAGCTGCAAGAAGAAGGTTGCGAAGGTTCTCAGAGAATACCTTAAGCGCACCCTCGCAGGCGTCGTCAAAGAGGGTGGTACGAACCTCTCTCTCAATTGCGGGGAACAGAAGTCTGTCATAGGCGTCACGAATGGTAGCCATAAGATATGAGAGCGCGGGAGAGTGCTTGTTGGTAATAACCTTGGACATGATCTGCGCAATACCATCCTCCTCGGGAAGAGTTACCGCAACCTTGAGGAAGTCCTCGTTCTCGCCACGGTTGATCGCAAGCACACGGTGACCCTTAAGCTTCTTGATAGGCTCGGAGAAGTCGTAGTAGTTCTCGTAAACGCTGGTCTCCTCGGTGGTACCCTTGGAGGAGAGAGATCCGTTCTTCATAGTGAACTCACGGAGCATCTTTCTGATCTCTGCGTTGTTGGAAATATCCTCGGCGATAATGTCGGATGCGCCCTGAAGAGCCGCCTCAACGGTGGGAACAGCCTTGTCCTTTTCATCGGAAATAACGATAAACTGCTCTGCGTATACAGGGATCTCGGGATCGTATACGTCACGCTGCTCCATAATATATGCTGCAAGGGGCTCAAGCCCCTTATCTCTTGCAACAGATGCTCTTGTTTTTCTCTTGGGACGGTAGGGAAGATAAATATCCTCAAGCTCTACAAGAGTCTTTGCGTTATTAAGAGCAAAGGTGATCTCGGGGGTGAGCTTACCCTGTGCCTCGATGAGATTAGAGATCTCGGCACGTCTTTCGTCCATCTTACGAAGATAGTTAAGTCTGTCGTTAAGGTCACGGAGGGTTGCGTCGTCAAGGCCGCCCGTAACCTCCTTACGGTATCTGGAAATGAAGGGGATGGTGTTTCCCTCGTCGATAAGAGCTACGGTTTCCTTTACCTGCTCCTCTTTGATTTTAAATTCCTCTGCCAGAGTCTTTAAAATATCCATTGGTTTCTCCTTATAGAAAGCCCTGTGGGGCTAAAAATTACTGTATTATCCTTGCTTTTCAAGAAGCTCGATCTCTTCCTTGGTCAGATATCGCCACTGTCCACGGGAGAGTGAGCCGTCAAGCTCAATTCCGCCAAAGCTTATGCGCTCAAGAGATGTCACACGGTTATCCCTGGATGCGATCATTCGCTTGATCTGATGATACTTGCCCTCGGTAAGCACTATTATTCCCTCTCGTCTGCTCGCTTCAAGATAAAGCTCGGCAGGCTTACACTCATAGCCGTCGGCAAGAGTGATACCCGATCTGAATGCCGCCTCCGCCTCGCTGTCAAGCGGCTCCGCTGAGGTGAAATAATATTTCTTCTTCACGTGATGCTTCGGCGAGAGAAGCGAGTGGGCAAGAGGACCGTTATTGGTCAGTATCATAAGTCCAACCGTATCTCTGTCAAGCCTGCCGACCGGGAAAAGCTCACGGCGGCGAAGCTCCTCGGGAAGAAGCTCGGTAACATAAGGCAGACTTCTGTCATCCGTCGCACTTACGTAGCCCTCGGGCTTGTTAAGCATTACGTAGGTGTATTTCTGATAAACCACCTCTCGACCGAGAAGGGTCACCCTGCTCTTTTCGGGATCGATATGACGGGAAACATCCCTCTCGGGTATGCCGTCGATCAGAATCCCGCCCGATCTCGCTATTTTTGCCGCCTCTCGTCTTGTCAGGATGCCCAGCTCGGATAAAAGCTTATCGATTCTCATATCCTTACCTCGGCTTTCTTTCACAAAATTAGGCGCAAATTACACCATTTTGTATTATACCATAAAAATAAATATTTGTAAAGAGAAAACGAAGAATTTAGTCACTTTTTTATAAAAAAACGGACAGCTTTTTGCCGTCCGTTAATTCCGCATTCTGCATTTTGCATTCTGCATTAGAATTATGAATTTGCTATCTGCTCCTTCTTAAACTGAAGCATATAAAGGTCGTAATAACGTCCCTGCCTTTTAAGAAGCTCGTCGTGGTTGCCCTGCTCCACTATCTCGCCGTGAGAGAGAACGATTATTCTGTCTGCGTGCTGAATGGTGGAAAGGCGGTGGGCTACGATAAGCATTGTACCGATATTCATCATCTTCTCCAGCGAATCCTGGATAAGAAGCTCGGTCTCGGTATCGATATTTGCGGTAGCCTCGTCAAGAATCATAACTGAAGGCTTATGCACTATCGTTCTCGCAAAGGAGAGCAGCTGACGCTGGCCCGCGGAGAAGTTATTACCTCTCTCACGTACCTCCTCGTCAAGTCCGCCCGAAAGCTTGCTTATAAAGTGAGTAGCGTTTACGTAATCGCAGGTCTTCATAACCTCCTCGTCGGTGATGGAGTCATCACGGAGAACGATGTTGGAGCGAATGGTACCCGAGAAGAGAAATACGTCCTGAAGCATCTGACCGAAGTGACGGCGCAGTGAGGAGATCTTTATCTTCTTGATGTTTATTCCGTCAATAAGGATCTCGCCCTTCTGAATATCGTAGTTGCGGCAGATAAGCGAAAGGATGGTGGTCTTGCCCGAGCCGGTGGAGCCTACGAATGCAACGGTCTCCTTGGCGTTGATCTTGAAGGAAACGTCACGAAGCACCCACTCACCCTCGTTATACGCAAACCATACGTTCTTAAACTCGATCTCGCCCTCAACGTGATCAAGCTCAATAGCGTCGGGCTCGTCAACAATGGCAGGCTCGATGTCAAGAACGGTGAAGATCTTCTCTGCCGAGGCGAATGCCGACTGCATCCAGTTAAACTGCTCGGCAAGGTTCTGTATGGGGTTGAAGAACCTGGAGATGAACATATAGAAGGATACGAGAATTGCCGAGTCAATGGTCTGACCGAGGAACTCTACGTCGTTGATATAGCCCATACCCGAAAGGTAGAACAGCGCAAGGATAGAGGAAATGTAAAGCATATAGACCATAGGTCTGAAGATACCGAATACGAATATCTGCTTATGCTTTGCTTTACCGAGATTCTGATTTTTCTCCTCAAACTCCTCTGCCTTTCTCTCCTCCCTGTTGAATACCTGGGTGATCTTCATACCCGACAGATTCTCCGAAAGGAAGGTGTTGATGTCGGTGGTCGCATCCTTTACACGACGGTAGGCCTTACGGGAGAACTTACGGAAGATAACCGTGAACAGAAGGATAAAGGGAACAAAGCAAAGAACCATAAGGGTCAGCATATAGTTGAGGCAAAGCATTGCTACAAATACGCCGACGATGATAAAGCAGTTCTTTACCAGGTTAACGAACAGATTGGTGAACATCATAGAGATAGCGCCTGTGTCGTTACAAACTCTGGTAACAAGCTTGCCCACGGGCATAGTGTTAAGCTGTCCGTGAGAGAGACTCTCTATGTGAGTGAAGGTGTCCTCACGAAGTGAGGAAAGGATCTTCTGACCGATCTTCTGCAGAATAAGCGACTGCAGATAGGTGGCAAGAAGGGATATGATAAGTATGCTGGCGTATACGATAATGTAGGCGATAAGCTCGCTCATCTCAAAGCCCTCGCTCAGCACTTCCTCGATCTTACCGATAAGCAAAGGAGAGACGATGTCGTATGCGATAGATACGATCATGATCAGACCAACGATGATAAACTGCGGGATAAAGGGCTTTGCGTACTTGATAAGCCTTTTAAGGATCTCGCTGTCCTTCATATTTCGATCGAAGCCGATGGCCTCCTTCTTATTCTTCATAGTAGCATAGGCTACAATGAAAATGATAGAAAACAGACCGATAATGCCACCGAGGACTAAAAGTGGGTAAATCTCATATAAATCCATAATTACGCCTCCTTTTCCTCGTCCAGCTTCTGCAGCTCGACAGTCTTTCTGTACTCCTCGCAATCGGAGATAAGGCTGTCGTGAGAGCCGCAGGCTACGATCCTGCCGTCGTCAACGAAGATGATCTTGTCCATCTTCTCAACGGTAGAAACACGGTGGGCGATAAGTATAGTGGTTTTACCCTTTCGGGTCTCTCTTAAGTTGTTGATGATAGTGCGCTCGGTTTCGGTATCAACCGCACTTACCGAGTCGTCAAGAATAAGTATGGATGCATTCTTCATAAGCGCACGGGCAATGGAGATACGCTGCTTCTGTCCGCCTGAAACAGTAACGCCGCGCTCGCCGAGGACGGTATCATAGCCGTCGGCAAACTCGGAAATATTGCTGTGCACGTCGGAGAGAGCGGCATAGCGCTCAACGTCCTCACGCTGAAAACCGTCAACAGCGAAGGCAATATTCTTCTCAATAGTGTCGCTAAATAGGAAGTTGTCCTGGGGAACGTATGCGCAGAAGGAACGGAGAGATTCAATAGTAACCTCGTTAACATCCTTGCCGTCAACGAATACCGTTCCATCGGGAACATTGTAAATTCTGAGCAAAATGTCAACTATTGTTGTCTTTCCCGAGCCTGTTTTACCGATTATGCCCACATTCTCGCCTGCCTTGATGCTGAAGGATACGTCGGAAAGCGCGTCATAATCCGCCTCGGGATAGCGGAAGGTAAGACCCTTAAACTCAATATCGCCACGAACGTCCTCGATAGCAACTGCCCCATCCTTATCCTTTACGTCAATGGGAGTATCAAGAAGCTCGCCGATACGCTTAAGCGACGCCTTACCACGGGAGCCCATTTCGATAAGCTGGGAGACCGCCATAACAGGCCATACAACAGAGTTGAAGTAGCTGATAAACTCGATAAGCTGTCCTGCATTAAACACATCGGTATAAACAAGATAACCGCCGTAGCCGAGTATTACGCAGATAACCGACTCAACGAAGAGGGTTACGGAGATGTGGAGAAGAACAGAGGCTCTTGTGTATTCAACGTTAGCCTTTTCATTCTCCTTATTAAGCTTTTTGAACGCCCAGAGCTCACGGAATTCCTTAACGAAGGCCTTAATAACGGCAATACCCGAGAAATTCTCCTGAGAGAAGTCCGAAAGAGCCGAGAAGGCCTCCTGCCTTTTCTCCCACTTCTTAGTCATATACTGTCCTACGATGGAGCCTACTATAAGCAAGAATACCATGGGGATCAGGGTGAGAATGGTGAGAACGCCGTTCATCTTTACCATCTTAAAAATGGCAAGACCGCCGAGCAGAAGCGCATCAAAGAACATCAGTACACCCGAGCCAAAGCACTCCTGAATAGTGTCAAGGTCGTTGGTGTAGTAGGACATCATATTACCAACCTTGTTCTTGTGATAGAACTGCTGGGAAAGATGCTTTGAGTGATTGAACATCTGAGAGCGAATATCGGTTTCTACCTTAATGCCTGCGCCGAACAGACAAATTCTCCATAAGAATCTACAGAATACCATTGCGAGAACGATATAAAGCATTCTTCCGCAAATGTGCTCCACAAGGAATTTCATATCAAATGGAACAAAAGCGCCGTCTACCTCCACCTGACCGAATTCAAGACCGTTAATTACCATACGGTAAAGCTCGGGAATCTCAAGCTGAAGAATATCAACGAACAGAAGCGCCAGAATGCCGAATAAAAGCATGTGCGCATATTTGAAGTAGTACTTATTGATGTGTTTGCCGAAAATCAAACCGGTCGCCTCCTTTTCGCAAAAATTTGTACATTTTACATCATATCATAAAACTCCTCATTTTGCAATACATTTGTATATTTTTTTGTTTATAAACATTTTGGTAAAAATAGAATGATAAAAATTGATAAATTATTGACAATGTGGATCTTATGTTGTATAATAGTGGGTGGAAAAAACAAAGCGAAAGGAATCGAAACTATGGCAAACATAGATCCTAAATACGAGGCCCTGTTTACCCCTTGGAAAATAGGCAACGTAGAGATCAAGAACCGTATCGTTATGTGTCCTATGGGCGGTACGTCGCTGTTCGGTTGGTTCGAGCTGACCGGCTGCGGATTCGACAAGGAGGCCGCAAAGCTTTTCCTTGAGAGAGCAAACAACAACGTAGGTCTTATTATCCCCGGTATTGCTCCCCTGAGAGATACCTTCTGGGGCAAGTGGCTCTGGCAGAACCCCAAGATGTTCGACGAGCTTAAGGTATTTATGGATGAGATCCACAAAACCGGAGCAAAGCTTTTCGTTCAGCTGACCGCAGGTATGGGACGCTCCTGGGCGATCACCGAGCTTGTAGGCCCTCTTCACAAGAACAAGATCACAAGAGCGCTTATCAAGCCTATCCTTGATACAAGCCACGAGCTTGCATCTCCCTCCGCGCAGCCTGCGCGCTGGGCACCCGACATTATCTGCCCCGAGATGACGAAGGAGCAGATCCACGAGATCATTGAGGCCTTTGCAAAGACTGCAAAGCTCTGTATGGATGCAGGTGTTGACGGCGTTGAGGTCCACGCAGTGCACGAGGGCTATCTTCTCGACCAGTTTGCAATCGAGTTCTTTAACAAGCGTACCGACGAGTACGGCGGAAGCTTTGAAAACAGATACCGCTTTGCCGCAGAGGTGGTTCGTGCCATCAAGGAGGAGTGCGGAAAGGACTTCCCCGTTTCGCTCCGTTATTCGGTAGAGTCCAAGATGAAGGGCTTCAGAGTGGGCGCTGTTCCCGGTGAGGAATACACCGAGGTAGGCCGTAATATGGAGGAATCCGAGAGAGCGGCAAAATACCTTCAGGATGCGGGATACGATATGCTTAACGCAGACAACGGAACCTACGACTCCTGGTACTGGGCTCATCCCCCGATGTATATGCCCCAGAACTGCAACCTTGAGGACGTCTCTCACATAAAGAAGTTCGTTGATATTCCCGTAGTATGCGCAGGCCGTATGGAGCCCGACGTTGGCGCAAAGGCTATCGCAGAGGGTAAGATCGACGGTGTTGGCGTTGCAAGACAGTTCCTTGCCGACGGAGAGTGGATCACCAAGCTTATCGAAAACAGACTTGAGGACATCAGACCCTGTATCTGCTGTCACGCAGGCTGCTTTAACTTCTCATCCTCCAAAGGTCACTACAATACCCAGGATCTTACCGATACTATGGGCCTTGCAAGATGCGCTATCAACCCCGAGACCATGCAGTCGAAGAAGTACTACGTAAAGGCGGCGAAGAAAAAGAAGAGTGTTGCCGTTGTAGGCGGCGGTATCGGCGGTATGGAGGCAGCTATCCTCCTTGCAAAGCGTGGCCACAGCGTTACTGTTTTTGAGAAGAGCAACCGCCTTGGCGGTGTGTTCGTGGCAGCGGCGGCTCCCTCCTTCAAGGAGAAGGACCGTGAGCTTATCGCCTGGTATATCAGAGAGGTTTCCAAGCTTCCCATTAAGGTAAATCTTAATACAGAGATCAAGGATATTAATCTTATCAAGGCTGACGAGATCATTATCGCAACCGGCGCTACCGCAAAGAGAATTCCCATTCCCGGCGCAGAAAAGGCTGTTGAGGCGGTTGATTACCTCCTCGAGACCAAGCCTGTCGGCGAAAAGGTCGTTGTTATCGGCGGAGGACTTACCGGCTGTGAGATCGCATACGACCTCTACCTTAAGGGCAAGCAGCCCACCATCGTTGAGATGCAGGACGACCTTATCACCACGCCCGGAATCTGCCTCGCAAACACCTCCTTCCTCCGTGACTTCTTTAACGCAAACAAGGTTCCCGTTCATCTTGAGACCGGCGTTAAAGAGATAAAGGACGGAGCTGTGGTTATCGCAGACAAGAGCGGACACACGAGCGAGATCGAGGCTGACTCGGTTATCCTCTCGGTTGGCTACAACCCCGCACCATTAGCAAAGAAGCAGAGCCACGTTCACGTCATCGGTGATGCTGCAAGCGTTGGAAATCTTCGTACGGTTATCTGGGGCGCTTGGGACGTTGCGATGAAGATTTAAGCGTTTTTTGACAAGTTTAATTTACAAAAAGGAGTAATATTATGCGACTTACTGCTCATCAGCAGGAAATGCTTGACGGTAAATGCGGCGAAACCATGGCTAAGGTCATGAAGACCCTGGTCATGTACGGCGAGACCTTCGGTGCCGAGGATATGGTTAAGGTTACAAGCGATTACAACCACCTTGTTACCTCCTTCGGCCTTAAGGTAATGTCCCCCGTTTACGATCTTATGCAGAGACTTGTAGACGACGGCGTGGCATCCGCACAGAGGTTCTCTATGGACCCCCGCCCTCTCGACAAGAACGTACCCGCAAGCTTCCTTCAGAATTTCGTATTCAATAAATTTATGTATACAAAGCAGGATATGTATGAAAAGCAGCTTGAAAAGCTTGGCCTTATGGACAAGGACGCCTTCACCTGCACCTGCTATATGGACGAGGTTGGCAACAAGCCCCGTCTCGGCGACATCCTCTCCTGGTCGGAGTCCTCTGCCGTTGTTTATGCTAACTCGGTTCTTGGCGCAAGATGTAACAGAAACTCGGGTATTATGGATATCATGGGCTCTATTGCCGGCTACGTTCCCAACTTCGGTCTTCTCACCGACGAGGGCAGACAGGCAAGCTGGATAATCAAGGTCGAGACCACAAAGAAGCCCGATGCTCAGCTCCTCGGAAGCGCTATCGGTATGAAGGTTATGGAGGACGTGCCCTACGTTTACGGGCTTAATCAGTATCTTGGCACAGAGCTTGACGACGCTGCCTGCACCTACCTTAAGGACTTTGGCGCGGCTACCGCATCCAACGGTGCAGTTGGTCTTTACCATATTCACAATCTGACCCCCGAGGCAAAGATCAAGGGCGAAGCTCTTATCAACGAGGGCGCACAGGTTTACGTTATTGACGATGCCGAGCTTCAGAGAGTTAAGGACTCTTATCCTGTAATCTGGAAGAACCCCGATGCTTCTCCCAAGCTCTGCTTTATGGGTTGCCCCCACATGTCCCTCGAGCAGCTTAAAAGCTGGACCGACAAGGTTGAGGCAGGACTTAAGGCAGCAGGCAACAAGGAGGTAGTCGTTCCCACCGTATTTACCGCCGCTCCCGCAGTGTTACAGGAGTTTGAAAAGACCGATTATGCAGAAAGGCTTAAGAGGTGCGGCGTTATCACATCCTACATCTGTCCTCTAATGTATATGAATAACCCCCTCTGCAAGACTATGCCCGTAATCACCTCCTCCAACAAGCTCCGTACATACACCTCTGCAAAGTATCTCTCGGATGACGAGATCCTTGTGGCAATTACAAAAGGAGGTAAGTGATAATGCGTAAATTCAAAGGTAGAATAATCACCCCCGGTACCGCAAAGGCTACCGCAGTTGTTACCCACGGCGGATTTAACACCCTGGCTTCTATGCAGATGGGTCTTCAGTTCGGCGACAAGCAGGTAAAATGCTCCGACCAGTCTAACAAGGAGATCTACAAGATGCCTCTGGCCGGCTCAGCTCTCTGCCTGCCCCAGACTATCGGCTCTACCACAGGCGGACTTGTTCTCTACTGCGCTTGCGCAATGGAGCGCCAGCCCGCATGTATGCTCTTCTCCAAGTCTATCGACAGCCTTGCTGCGGCAGGATCTATTCTTGCTTCGGTATGGCTTGACGGAATCAAGATGCCTGTTATCGACAATCTCGGCGACGAGTTCCTTGACTATGTTAAAAGCGGTATGACCGTTACCGTCGAGGAGGACGGCACTGTTACAGTTGAATAAATAACAAGGGGCTGTCACATTTGACGAGAACGAAAAAAACCGAAAAGGATATGAAAAAGCTTTAACCGAACAAAAATTGTAAATGAGACAGTAAAAGGTTGAAATTCT
>CAZUJY010000058.1:0-11401 GCA_964620565.1 uncultured Ruminococcus sp.
GCCAACCCCTCCATAGAGGAGTTTATCAAGGCGTTCGATGCCTGCTCGGCGAAGAATATCCTGGTCCTGCCCAACAACAAGAACATTCTCCTTGCGGCAGAGCAGGCGGCTGCGGTCTATAAGGACGCAATAGTACACGTTATCCCGACTAAAAATCTTATGCAGGGCTATTCGGCTCTCTCGGTCATCAATCCCAGTATGAACGATATTGACTCTCTCCTTGCCTCTGCCAAGTCTGCCGCCGAGGCGGTACTTGACGGCGAGATCACAAGGGCGGTCCGTGACGTTAAAATTGAGGGCAGGGAGATCTTGGAGGGAGACTATATGGCTATAAGCGGCGGCAAAATTGTCGCAACCGCAAAGACTCCCGAGGATGCGGTAATGGAGCTTCTCTCGGCGTCCGACGTAGACTTTTCGGAGCTTATCACTCTCTTTGTGGGACGTGAGGTTACGGCAGAGCGCCGTGTGGCTCTCACCGACAGAATTGCCGAGAGCTATCCCGATCTTGAGATCACGGTTTACGAGGGCGGTCAGGAGGTTTACGACTACCTCGTAGCCATAGAATAATCGAAAATGTAAAGAAAGGGTTACAAAATGATTAAAATCGTTATAGATACCAAGGGCGGTGACAAGGGTCCGTCCGTAATGGTTAAGGGCGCAAAGCTGGCGCTTGACAAGTTCTCCGAGCTTTCCTTTCTCCTTGTAGGCGACGCAGATCACCTCACCAAGGAATGTGAGGAGCAGGGGCTTCCAATGGACAGAATTGAGATCCTTGACGCACCTCTCGGCATTACGAATTACGACTCCCCCGCAGACGCTATATACAACAAGACCGAGTCCTCTATGCTTAAGGGACTTCGCGCTCTTGCCGAGAGAGATGACCTTTTCGGCCTTGTGACCTGCGGCAACACAGGTGTTCTTCTCACGGGCGCTCTCCGTTACCTGTCGGGCAAGGAGAGGGTTCGCCCCGCGCTTGCCGCCGTTCTCTCTGCCGAGACGGGAAGCTATACCTGTCTTGTGGACACGGGAGCGACCGTTGATTGCACACCCTCTATGCTTCACCATTTCGCAAGGCTTGGCTCGGAGTTTATGAGGCGTACCTATCATATCGAAAGCCCCAAGGTCGGCCTGCTCTCCAACGGCGCCGAGCCCACCAAGGGCAATAAGCTTGTAAAGGAGACCTATCCTCTCCTTGCCGCTGACGAGAGCCTTAATTTCGTCGGCAATATTGAGGGCAGCAATGCGCTCTCGGGCGATTGCGACGTGCTTGTCTGCGACGGCTTTGCGGGAAATCAGGTAATGAAGGTTACAGAGGGTACAGCCACAAGGCTTATCACCGACGTAATGAAATACGCTCACCGCACAGGCAGTGAGGAGGTAAAAAAGCTTGGTCTCCGTCTTATGAGCGTTTACGATATCGGCTCTCTCGGCGGCGGCATAATTCTCGGAATAGAGAAGCCTATCATCAAGGCTCGTGGCAGCGCGGGTGAGGGGGCTATCGTAGGTATGTCCGAGATGCTTCTCAATATGCAGAGCGGCAAGGAAGTCTTTGACATGGCAAGAAATCAGATATAAATACATAAAGCGAGGAAAAAATGATGAGTAAAATAAAAATAATCTGCACCTCCACCGGCTGTATTGACTATGCGCCTGACAGATATAAGGAGCTTGGCATCGACATTCTCCGTGTTCACGTGCTTTACGGCGGCGGCGACTATAAGGAGGGTCTTGATCTTGACCCCGTAGCCTTCTATCAGTATCTTGAGACCCTTGAGGATCCCAAGAAGAATCTCCCCTCTACCGCAATGCCCGACACCGAGGACATTATGGCGGCATTCGAGAATGCTATCTCCGAGGGTTATGATGAGGCTATCGTTTACGCCATTTCCTCCTACCTTGGCGGCACCTACAACAAGATCTGCCTTATCGCAAAGGAGTTTGAAAATAGACTCAAAATTCACGTGGTAGACACCAAGATCACCAGCTTCAACGAGGGCTATCTTGCCATCAGAGCCGCACAGCTGGCAAAAGAGGGCAAGAGCAGTGAGGAGATACTGAAGGAAACCAAGTGGATGATGGATCATCAGCTCTTTATCGGCGTTGACGGAAAGCTTGACTACCTTATTTACAACGGCAGACTTAAGGGCGGTAAGGCGCTTATGGGTCAGATCCTTAATTTCTGTCCCGTTCTCACCTTCAACAAGGGCGGCGAGTGCGTGGCTCTTGAGAGCGTGCGCACACAGAAGAAGGCGCTTGCCCGCACCTGCGAGATACTGAAGGAAACAATCGGCGACCGCTCGCCTGAGGACTATCTGCTCTGGCACGTATACACAGGCCCCTCCCTCCTCGAAACCCTTAAGGAGATCGAGGCGAAGGTTGGCGTTAAGACCAACCACGAGGCAGTTATTATGTCCCCCGTAAGCGGCAGTCACAACGGCCCCTGGCTTGCGGGCTACGGACTTGTATTCCTTCGCCGTGAGGATGAGCCCCTGGAGGACTGATATGCTTGAAATAAGAGAGGTAAAATCGGCGTCGGATATTAAGGAATTTATAGAATTCCCCCTGCGCCTTTACAGAGATTGCCCCTACTTCGTGCCTCCGCTCTACTCGGATGAGAAGAAGCTTCTAAAGAGCGGCGGCAAGACTGCCGATTCTGATGCGGTCTTCTTCCTTGCTGTCCGTGGCGGAATAACCGTGGGACGTATTCAGGGTATTCTGCAGAAGGAGTACAACCGCAGCCACGGTACAAGGCAGATCAGATTTACCAGATTTGACTGTATCGACGACTTCGAGGTGGCGCGCGAGCTGTTTTCGGCAGTGGAAAAGTGGGGCAGAGCTCTCGGAATGACCGAGATCTGCGGTCCTCTCGGCTATACCGACCTTGACCGTGAGGGTCTTCTGGTTGAGGGCTTTACCGAGAATTCCACCTTCGAGGAGCAGTATAACTACGAGTATTACGGCAGACTTGTCGAGCGTCTCGGCTACGAAAAGGACGTGGATTGGCTTGAATATGAGTTAAAAAAGCCCGAGAAGCGCAATGAAATGCTCTCCCGTGTGGCAAAGCGCTCGCTGGAGCTTAACAAGCTTCACATCGTCAATACCGAGAAGATGTCCAAGAAGGAATATATAGCAAAATACCGTGACGGACTTTTTGAATGTATAGACAGATGCTACAGCCACCTTTACGGCACTATGGCGCTGTCGAAGGAGACCCAGGATGAGCTGATAGATCAGTTTATGCTGGTGCTAAATAAGGAATTTCTCGTTATCATCTGTGATGAGAGCGACAGGGTGGTAGGCTTTGGCCTTTGTCTTCCCGGCATAGGCGATGCCCTGAAGCAGAGCGGCGGCAGACTTACTCCCGCAGCGCTTGTAAGACTGCTTAAGACCGTAAGATCGCCGAGAGTTATGGATCTTGCGCTCGTTGCCGTAATGCCCGAGTACAGAAACGCAGGCATCAATGCGATCCTTATCGACGGAATACTCGATATTCTGGAGCGTGGAGCCGTGGACAGCTGCGAGACCAACCTTAACCTTGAAACCAACACCGCCGTTCAGGCTCAGTGGAAATACTTCAGCGCCCGTCAGCATAAGCGCAGACGTGCATATATTAAAAGAATAGGAGATTAAGTTATGCTTGAAAAATTAAAAGTGGTACTCTCAAGAGTTCTGCCCGATCTTGATATGGCATCGGTTACCGAGGGTAGCCGTCTTATCGAGGATCTCGGCTTTGATTCGCTGGCGCTTATGATGATGTCTATGGAGATCGAGGACGCCTTCTCCTTCAGATTTACCGAGTTCGTAAAATTTGAGACCGTAGGCGACGTTTGCCGCTATCTCGAGGGCAAAATTTAACTAAAAGTCAATAAGAGTTTACATAATGCAATAAAAAACGGCGATTTTACTCGCCGTTTTTCTTTTTCATATTTGATTTTTTTTACTTCAGATAGCTAAACTCACTCTGATCGCCGAAGCTATCCTCACCCATAAGGTGAGCTATTGTGTGGGCGATCTGTATGTTCTCCATCTCCACGCCGTCAAAGCGCTCTGCGCCATATCCGTAAACGAACACGGGCACGGGATGTGCGGTATGCTCCTCCGAGTGATATTCAAGAATACCCTCCCCATTTGGATACAGGTCGCCTGTCTCATGGTCTGCGGTGATGAGAATAAATGTGTCGGGATGGTAGAAGGCATACTCCATAAACACGCCGATAGCCTGGTTAAAGCGCACTACCGCGTTGAAGGTCTGATCTAGATAATTCTTGTGGCTGTGCTTGTCGATATGTGCCTCCTCGTACATAAGGAAGAAGCCGTCCTTGTCATCATCAAGGGTGTCAAGCATAGTGGTAATCTTCTTCTCGATAACCCCCATATACTTGGTATTGTAGTAGTCAAAGCCGCACTCCAGCTCAAGACCGTAGCCAAGCTGCGCCTGAAGCTGTGTGTCCAGAATAAAGGTGGTTCCGTCACGGCTGTCTGCGTGGGCAGAGAAGGATGCGGGAGTTGCTCCTGTCTTGTTCTCGGTGGACATAACGCCTGCCGCCTTACCCCTCTCGCTTGCCAGCTCGCAGAGATTCTTTACGTCATTTAGATCCTTGTCACGTCCGATATACTCGTTATAGGTCTTGTATCCGCAGGAGAGAGCGGTGCCGCCTGCCGCACTGTCGGTAATGCCCGAGAGCGACTCGGTTCTGGAATATCCCTTATAGGGCAGGTAATAGCCGTAGAAAATATCCTCGCCCTCGCCGTATTCAAGGTCGTTTTCAAAATACTCGAACATCCTCGTCTGATATTCGCCCATTCCGTCGCCTATCAGCATAATGAAGCTTTTCGCTTCCTTAATAATAGGAGTATGTACCGTTACCTCCTTTGATACTTCTGCGCTGTAACCGTCGGTGGGAATATAGGTCTCAACAAAGTAATATGCCGCCGCAGCGATGATAAATAGCTCGCCCTTCAGAGCGACGCTGCTCTCGTTTGCGGTAATAAGGAACTCAAGGCCCTCGGTCTCTTGGGTCAGACTTTTTGAGATCTCACGCTCGGTCTCGCCCACGACTATTTCGTGCTGGGTTAGGGGTGTATCGCTGTCCTCGATTATGGGCAGCTCCTTGTCGGTGCGTGAGAGGATCTCTGTTTGAATATACTCCGCCGCCCTCTTTGAGTAGTCGTAGTCCTCGTCGGAGTAGACGATAGAGTATTCGCCAACGTTCACCCCGTTAATAAAGGTGTCGGCCTTTGGCTTCTCGCCCTCCTCCTTGTTGCACCCCACGAAGGACATGAGGAGCGCAAGGCAGAGAAGCAGACATATCAGCTTGTTTTTCATATTTTTCTCCTTAATGTCAACGTTTTCTATAAGAAAACAAAGTTTTTTACTTAAAAATCAGTCTTTTCGCAAATAAGCGCTTATCGAAACCGCTTGCATAAATGCTTTGCTAAACCGCTTGTCTGAGCGCTTTCCGAAACAGGCCTTAATATAAATCGGCCCTTCTACATAATTATACCATATTCTCTCCACCTTTGCAACTATTTAAAAATAATTTTAAATACCTCTTGACATAGGGCAGAGAAAATGCTATAATCTATTTAAAGAAAATTTTAAATAGGTGGCAAAATGGGCGAAAATAATATTTTCAAGGTGCTCTCTGACAGTCAGCGCCGTGAGATACTTGTGATGCTCCGCTCGGGCAGGATGTCTGCGGGCGAGATAGCCGAGCGACTTTCGGTAACTCCCGCCGCACTCTCATACCATCTGCGTCTTTTGCGAGGGGCGGACTTGGTTATGGAGTACAGGGAGAAGAATTTTATTTATTATGAGATAAACACCACGGTTTTTGATGAGATAATTCTGTGGGCGAAGCAGTTTGGAGGTAAAAATGAAGACTAAAATTGTAAATCTTGCTTTACTTTTAGTGTCAATTTTCGGCACATTGGCAATTCTTTCCGCCTTTCCCGATCGGGTGCCTGTGCATTTTAATATTCACGGTGTGGCGGATCGCTTCGGCTCGAAATACGAGCTTTTGATAACGCCTCTCATAATGCTGATTATGGATGGGCTCTGGCTTGTCTGTGACGTATGCTACCGCAGACAGATAAGGTCGGCGCAGGACGAAAAGAAGATCGCCGAGGGCAAGACTAACCTTAAGGTCATCTCTATCACCTTTACCCTTATCTCCGTTCTTTTCCTTGCGCTGAACGCTGCCTTCCTCTATATGTCCTATACCCAGCTTGATGGCGCCGAGGCGCCGAAGCTTGATATAATGAGCATCACAACTGTTGCTATGGGAATTGTGTTTATCCTTATCGGCAACATTCTGCCCAAGGCGAAGAATAACAGTCTTATCGGCTTCCGCTTCCCCTGGACGAGATACAACGACGTCACCTGGGTAAAGTGCAATCGCTTTGCAGGCTGGACAATGGTCATCTCGGGCGTTATCACCGCTGTCGGCGGTCTTGTTTTTAACGGTATGAACGCAATGCTTGTGATGATGTTTGCCCTTTTCGGTTCGCTTATCGTGATGCTTATTTACGCATACCTCGTATATTCCGATGAAAAAAAGAAGGAAGGCTAACCCCTCACAAAAACGCAGGCTTTTTGTCCTGCGTTTTTTTATTGACTTTGGCCTTTATATATGGTAAAATTAAGCTAAAGAAACCTATGAGGGAAAGTGCTATGATCATCTATAAAAGCGATTATCTCCGTATATCCTTAATAACCGACCGACTTCTCCGTACCGAAACGGCGGCAAATACCGATATTGCAGGCGGTAGCCTCTTTACCGATCTGCCCACACAGACGGTGCAGTGCAGGGACTTCTGCCAGGCGGATTATAGTCTTGACGATCTTGACAGAAAAATTACGGTCACCACCGACTCTGCCTGCTTTAGCGTGGATAAAAGGAGCGGCGATGTTTTATCGGTATATCTTGAGGATTCTGACACCAGCGTTATTGATTTCGAAAAAGGCAGACTCCCCGGGACCGCAAGAACTCTTGACAGAGTGAACGGTAGCACCAAGCTTGAGCCGGGAATCATATCAAGATACGGCTCCTCGGTTATGGACGACTCGAAGAGCCTTCTTCTGAAGCCCGACGGAACGATCTCCCCCCGCCCTGCCTGCTCCGACCGCTATTGGTTTGCTTACGGCGATGACTACCTCGGTCAGCTTCATGACTTCTTTAAGCTGACGGGCGAGGTGCCCCTTATCCCGAAATTTGCCCTCGGCAACTGGTGGAGCCGTTACCGTGCCTACACCCAGGAGGAGTACCGCTCCTTAATGCAGAAGTTCATCGACCGACAGCTTCCCATAACCGTTGCCACTATCGATATGGATTGGCATTGGACCGACGTAATCGACCGCTTTGGCGATGAGGCAAGGCCCTGCAAGGCAAAATGTCCCGAGGAGGTGCTATTTAACACCGTTCTCCCGGGTTGGACGGGATATTCCTGGAACAGCGAGCTTTTCCCCGATCACCGTGAGCTGCTTGATTGGCTTCACGAGAGGGGCTTTAAGGTGACGCTGAACGTTCACCCATCCCAGGGTGTCCGCTTCTTTGAGGACGCTTACCCCGAGATGTGCGAAAGAATGGGCGTCAACCCTTCTACAAAGCAGCTTATCCCCTTCGATTGCACCGATCCTGAGTTTATGAAGGCATATTTTGAGGTGCTTCATCATCCCATGGAGGATGAGGGCGTGGACTTCTGGTGGCTTGATTGGCAGCAGGGAACTAAAACCAAGATCCAAGGCCTTGATCCCCTCTGGGCGCTGAATCATTATCACAGTCTTGACTCGGGCAGGGACGAGAGGCGTCCTCTTATCCTCTCCCGCTATGCAGGACTTGGCAGTCACCGTTATCCTCTCGGCTTCTCGGGTGACACCCACGCCACCTGGAAGAGCCTTGATTTCCAGCCCTATTTCACCAATTCTGCGGCAAACTCGGGCTACACCTGGTGGAGCCACGACATCGGCGGTCACATGCACGGTGTCCAGGATGACGAGCTTTACCTTCGCTGGCTTCAGTACGGCGTATTCTCGCCCATCAACCGCCTCCATTCCTCAAACTCCGACTTTTGCGGTAAGGAGCCCTGGAAGCGCAGCTATGCGGTGGAGCGTGTGGCAGAGGACTTCCTTCGCCTGAGGCATAAGCTGATACCCTACCTTTACAGCGCAAATTACCGCACGCACAAGGAGGGCGAGCCTATCTGTATGCCGATGTATTACAGATACAGCGAGCTGCAGGCCTATGAGCAGAAAAATCAGTATATATTTGGCGGTCAGCTTCTGGTCTGCCCTATCACCGAGCCAAGCGACAAGCGGCTTAACCTTGCGAAAACGAGAGTATGGCTGCCCGAGGGTCGCTGGACGGATATATTTAACGGTCGTATTTACGATGGCGGTCAGACCCTTGATATGTACCGTGACATTGACTCTATCCCCGTTCTCGCGCCTGCGGGAGCGATTATTCCTATGTACCGAGGCGGTCGCACCAACGATCTCTCGATTGATCAGCCTCTTGAGATTCACATCTGGCGAGGAGAGGGCCGCTTTGAGCTATACGAGGACGACGGCGAGACTAACGCCTACCGTGAGGGCAGATCTGCTATCACCCGCTTTGATCTGACAGAGCAGGAGAGCGGCCTCCGTTTGACGATCACTCCCCCCACCGACAGCAAGGGCGTTCTGCCTGCCGAGAGGGAGATGTATATTGTTTTCCGTGACCTGAAGCGCGAGGAAATAAAGATCACCGTCGCAAATGAGCCTGTAACTGTGGAGATAGGGAATATTATTCCTCTAGAAAACGAGAGCGAGGAGGAGCTTCGCTCGGCGCTTCTCACCAGGGTTCAGGGGAAAAACGACAAAAAGACCCGTCAGTTCGCAAAGCGTCTGCCTAAATACCTGAAATCCGCCCTTGCCGAGCTTTCCGCCCTTTCGAGAACAGAGAAGAAGTGATCCGCTTCCTCGGAGCAGAGAAGAAGTGATCCACTCCCTCGAAGCAGGGAAGAAGTGATTTTTCGCCCTCTTTTCCGCTTTTGCTTATTTAAAAGTATGAAATATTATAAATAAAGGCGAAAACCCCTTGACTTTTTGCTCGAAAAATAGGATAATATAGAAGTAATGTATTTTTGCGGCATTTTGTCGCAGATGTGGTCAATTTGATTAATTTTTAAGGAGAAACGCCGTGTCAAATGCAAATGGCACTCTCGCCAAGCTCAGAAGCTCTGCTCCCATACAGAGCATTAACAAGTTTATGATGTCCCCCTGGGGCATCGCAGTTATCGGTGCCCTCGCTCTCATAGCATTTATTTTCTCGCTTGAGCTGGTGGTCTACACCATATTTATCATCTATGCCGCATACGTTGGCATTTTCGGAGATGATTTTGCTCCACTGATGCCTCTCTTCCTCTTCGCCTACATCTGCCCCTCGATGCAGAACAATCCCGGCAAGAGCGATAAGGGTCTGTTCTACGGCGCATCGGGTGTTTACATAGGCGTTATCGCGGTCATTGCGGTCACTATCGTATTTGTAAGACTTTTCACCGATAAGAACATGGGAGCCCGTAAGCTCTTTACCACAAAGCGTGCGTTTCTTATCAGTATGCTTGCGCTCGGCACCTCATATATGCTGTCGGGAATCGGCTCTGAAAAGTACCTTGAGTACGTAAAAGGTAACCTTTTGTTTGCATTTATCCAGTTTATGTCGCTGTTTTTACTCTATTTCGTATTCTCGGCTACTATAAACTTTGAGAAATTTAATATTGATTATTTCGCCTGGTTTGCCGTGATTATGGGTATCGTGGTCTCTCTTGAGGTAGTGTGGATCTACATTGCCGAGGACGTTATCGTGGACGGCAGCATCATTCGTGGCAGGATCTACTCCGGTTGGGGCTGCTACAACAACATCGGCGCACTTATCAGTATGTCTATCCCCTTCGCCTTCTACTTCGCCTGCCGTAAGAAGCATAACTTTATATATCTTATCCTCGGCTGTCTGCTTCTCGGCGGTGTAATTCTCAGCTGCTCCAGAGGCTCTATCGTAGGCGGCGTGTTCGCATTTATGGTTTCCTTCGGCTACACCTTCTTTAAGGCGAATAACAAGAGAGAATTCCGTATGACTACCCTTGGTATTGCGGCTATCGCTGTGATCGCCGTTGCTCTGTACTACAAGGAGATCATCGCGCTCTTCAACGAGGTTCCCGATATTGCGGAGGGCAGCGAGGGCTCTATCAACTTCAACGACTCAGGCCGCTTCAATCTCTATAAGGCAGGCCTTAAGGTATTCCTTGATAACCCCATCTTCGGTCAGACCTTCTATCCTGCGGCAGGCAGTATGCCCGAGTTCTCCGACGTTGAGGCCTTCAGCTCCTTCTTCCCGCCCCGTTGGCACAACACCGTCGTTCAGATGCTTGCGTCCTGCGGCGCAGTTGGTATGCTTGCGTACAGCTTCCACAGAATCGACACTATTATCTACTATTTCAAGCATCGCACCGTCAGCAACACCTTTATTGCGATCTCCATTCTCACCCTTCTGGGTATGAGCCTTCTTGACTGTCACTTCTTCAACGTAGCGCCCGTATTCTTCTACTCCATGGCGCTTACCGTAATGGAATATGGCAAAGAAAGACCTGTTGAGAATTAATAATCAACCCTATAAATCAAAAAGCCCTCGATAAATAGCGTGATACTCTTAACGGAGTATCACGCTAACTTTATTCGCCTTTGGCGAGTTCTATTGCTACGCAGTTATATTCGGCCCCGGCCAAGTGATATTGCGACTTTGGCGCCTATTTGCGCTCAAAGCCGAGTTCTTGTGGCGAATAGAATATCACTTCAAGGCTGAGCCTTGCAATATCACTTTCCGTAAGGGGAATATCACTCTTTGCGTCAGCAAAGAATATCACTTTTAACCAATAGAAAAAGAGAGAACTTTTCGGCTACAAAACCGATTTGTTCTCTCTTTCTGCTTGTGTAGGTGTTCCCCGAAGCAAAGTATGAGCTTTGTGGGTTCACGTCACCCTGTTCCCGATGGATTTTTGTTATACAATAAAAAACACGCCCCATACGGAGCGTGTTTTTTTATTAGCCTTCCCTGTTGGGGAAGGGGGACCGGCTTTGCCGGTGGATGAGGTTTGATTAGTTTTTAAGTGCAGCCTGAGCCGGTGAGCCGTTTCGTTTAGTACGAAGTCCGACTTACTGCGGGCTCGCCGTGTATTTTCTGCGAAAATACTTGAACTTAGTTCTTAAGTGCAGCCTGAGCAGCAGCGAGACGTGCGATCGGAACTCTGAAAGGAGAACAGGATACGTAGTCAAGGCCGATCTGGTGGCAGAACTCTACGGATGTGGGGTCGCCGCCGTGCTCACCGCAGATACCTACGTGGAGGTGCTCGTTTGCGGGTCTGCCGA
>CAZUJY010000059.1:0-11367 GCA_964620565.1 uncultured Ruminococcus sp.
TAGAGCGAGTTCGTTTTATTCTCTCTTGCCTAAAGCTTTTTTCATATCCTTTTCGTTTTTTTCGTTCTCGTCAAATGCGACAGCCCCATTTTTGTCTTTTTTTGCGTAATTACGGTATAAAATGCTGCTTTTTCGGGAAAAATTTGAATAAATTCCACAAAAATTAATAAATTTTAATAAATCCTCTTGAAATTGGAGTTAAAATAGTGTAAAATGAATTAAGGTGTGTAGGTATGTTTTCTTATAGACCAAATCAACAAAGGAGGACGTCTCTTGAGTAACAAGGTAAATTTATCTTTTTTCAATGCTTATATAGAGCTTGACAAGACCTGTGCAGATCGTATGGGCGTTAAGCATAACGGCGTATCCTCCTATATCAACAGACTCGTTGATCTTCGTTTTGCCCCCGGCAGAAGCGAGACTCTTCCCAAGCTTATCAAATACAGAAACAGCAGGAACAACATTGCCCACGAGATCAACGCCATTCGTGATTCGGTTGATATTACCAAGGCGGACGTTAAATGGATACAGAAGTTTAACAGAGCCGTTGCCCACAGATCCGACCCCGTATCCAGATACGAGCGAAAGGCGGGCTTCTATGCCGCCTGGAGAAAGGTGCGCGCAGGACTTATCGGCGCTCTTATCGCGGTTGTCGGCGTCGGAATTTACTTCCTTCTCGACTTTCTTCAGATCATATAATTAACAAAAAATGCCATCCGAGAGGGATGGCATTTTCCTTTTAATATTTACTTTCAATTACCTGTTCGATAATGTCAACAGTGCCGTCGTTTCCGGTAATTTTAAGCGTAAACGTTGCTCGGTATGTAGCGCTGCCGGTAAGATCAAAGGTGTGAACAAAATCTCCGTAGCTTTCATAATTTGTTGCGCTCCAGGTATCGATCTCTGTCCAGATGATCCACAGGTATCTTCTTTCCACCTTGACCGTCAGATCCGCCTTGACAAAGCTGTCGTAGCCAATGTAGGATACATCAATATATCCACCATTAGCAGTTGCGGAAAATAAAAAGTTTGCACTATTCGCATGCGACAGACGTGGAGTAATAATGTCGTTACTTGCAAATGCGGTAACGCCCGTAATGGATAAAACCGCTATAAGTAGGACAGCGACTAATACTTTTGTGATTTTCTTCATAGAAATCTCCTTTAAGTAATTATTTGAGTGAAAAAATAAAAAACCACTCATATATAATACTCTTTTTTTGAGAAAAATTCTTCAAAAATGACAAAAAACATCTTGAATTTTTTATTTCAAGATGTTTTTTACTTATTTTATTCCCTCGAATATTAATTTAATTTCTTCATTTGATAAACTATGATTTGATATTAAGTTACAAACATATTTACCGTCAGTCCAAAGATAATTGTGATATGAATTTGTGTATCTATGATATATGGTGTAGTTTTCAATCGATAACATTTCAGAATATCCACTTTCGTTATCAATTACAAAATTTGCGCCATTTAATATAGTTTGTTTAAAGCAAATTATGTTACCGTTACCATCAGCATAATCGTAACTTACACTTAAAGATTTTATTTGTTCTTTAACCAGATAATATCCTTCAGGCAAATACCCAAGCTCATAAATCTCTTTAATAGTGTCACCGGAGGAATCGTTTTCACTGAATGTTATTGACGCAAAAAACTCATCAATCATTTCACGTATTTCATTACGGAAAATAATACCGCAGCTTGTGAGGAGAAGTGCAGCAGCTATGAGGATCGCAACAATACGCTTCATCTTAGGCGACCAAGTGCGTTTGCTATCGGTTTTGCCGTATACTATTGCCCGCATAGCGACAGTATGCTTTTCAGAACAAGCCACATCACCGACATAGCTGTTTGCTATATTGTTGATTTTATTGTTAAGTCCTTCATTAATGGCTTGCTTAAAAAGTTCTAAATTGCTTTTATCCATTAGACTTTACTCCTTTTAAATAATCAAGTAAGAGCCTCTTACCTCTGGAAAGTCTTGTGTAGACGGTTTTTGCTGAAATTCCCATCATATCCGCAATTTCATTAACTGTCATTTCCTTGCAGAAAACGAGATATAGGGTAGTACTATATTTTTCATCGAGATTTTCGATAGACTTAACTAATTTGTCATAGTTTTCTCGAAATTCAAGCTCTTCTATAAAGTTATACTCATTTTCGACGGAAAATTCTTCAATAACCTCGCATTTTTCTGTTTTGTCACCTAAAATGTTACAGATTTCGTTAATGAGAATAGAAAAACAATAGCCCTTAATCTCTTTTTTACCATGTGAAATATCTATTTTATCTATGTATTTAACGATTCGTACAAAGGCATTCTGAACAGCATCCTCGGCATCATATTGACAGTTGGTTCTACCGGAGGACTGAAATTTACAGATTGCATATTTCATCATAGAATCATAATAGGAGGTATAGATATATTCAATTTTACTGTGATTCGATTCATCCGAAATGGTTAACAGAAATTGTAGCATCATTTCCTCCTAAAATTTAATAGGTTTATTTTACCACAAAGTAAGTGATTTATCAAGACAAAACATGTTAAAACACGCTTTTTTATTAAAAAAATAAATTTTTTTAAAATTTTTTTGAAATTTTGAAGAATTTTGAGAAAAAAATCGGTATTATATTATGAAAGTATTTTTTAGCGGAGGTATACGCCAATGGGTATATTAAAAATAAAGCATGTTGACGGGATATAATACCGTCTGATATGATAAAAAAATATTAAAGGAGAAATTTATGAAAAAAATTATTTCTAAACTTTTGTGTTTGGTTGTTTTATGTTCAACCTTGATGCTGTCATCCTGCGATTTTTTAAGCGCCTTATTTAATGCGGGAGAGGATAACGAATACACAGATAACAGGGGAAATATAGAAAAAAATGATGATGGTTCTATAAAGCTTAAAGAGGAACTTATTCAAACTCTTGTTAATTATTTAAGCGGATATATGACCGAATACGATATTCCCGGATACACTATCGGTGAAAAGCTCTTGCTTTGCAACAATAATTTCAATCCTCTTTTCGTAAAATTCAGTGATGAATGTTACTTTGTGGTTGCATATTATGTACCCATTCATGAAAATCCAAATTATGAAAACCATACTTTTTGTTGCATAGATGAATACACATGGATTGGATTTGAAAAAGCGGAAGATGTAAAGAAAAATATGGATGGAAAAGAAGCCGTCGCAGCTTTTCAAATCAATATTCAGGAGTTTTGCAAAAACTTAAAAACCAATTCTGCCGATGTTACAATTGAGCATTTTATGTTTTATCGCCCAGAGTTTTCAGACAATATTGCAATCTCACCACAAATTACATTTGATCATTTATTTATTTATGTTACAGAAAGTAATGCAAAATATATAAGTTATTCATCTTCAACTCCGATTCACGAACCTTTCAGTATCAGTTGCATAGAACTTGATGGACAATATTATGCAAAAGAACTCATAAGTACTCTATATGGTGACGGTAGATATTACGAAACTGATCTAAAAATGTCTTTTGGTGAATATTACAATTCCTTGATGAGTATTATGATTACCGATAAATATTTTGAAGAGAATGAAACAAGAAAGAACAACTATGCACTCTTTAAAATAGAAGATGTTGAATTAATTGTGTCAAAATAAAGGGGAAAAGATATGAAAAATAAATTAATATCTATACTACTCGCTCTTTCAATAATCATCAGCACATTGTTTTTCACTACCATTCAGTGCTATGCACACAGTGCATTATTAGAAGTTGAATATGACGCTTGTGCGAAAGAAGCGTATGCTGATGATTTAGATGAAACTTGGTATTTTATTAATTCTGATTATGTTTCGTATCATTTGGGACACGAAGTAATCACTATAAAATACTATTTTGAAGAAAAATCTATGGATGGAACATATGGTTGGGAAGATGCTGTATCTCCGGCCATATCCACCGATGAGGTGAATCAAATAAAAGAAGCGTATGCTAACAGCATGAAAAAATGGAATAATGTATATTTCTATTCTTATGATTCCGACGGAAACGTTACAAAGCATAAAATTATCAATGTAATTGAAGGAACAGCAACAGACCACAATTTGTCAATATTTCCCGCTTCGGGTACCACAGCTTTTGCATCAACAAGTGTAGATGGTGATAGTACCACAGCAGAAGAAGACACTACTATTGCACATAAACATTATAGTAAATGGAAGATGCAGTTATATGTTTATTGCTTTAGTTCATACAATACTTCAATATTAAATGATGTAAATGTAGCACTCGAACGAACTGGAGCTCATGAATTAGGTCATGTTTTTGGACTGCGTGATGCTGATGTTATATGTAATTCAGAGCAACAACATCATCAAGAAATACTTATGGGGTATGGGTCTACGACGATGAGAACACAAGATATTACATACAAAGATATTGCGGGAGTTGCTATTACAAGAGGATTTCATACATACGAAGATCATAAATGGATAAACTACGGAAATCAGAACGACGGAAGGTACAAATTGGTATGTTCGATTTGTAATGGCGTAAAATATGAGGAAAATCTAAACGATTATTCATATGTTACTTATAGATCTTGTGCAGACAATCATGCCTTAGGTTCAAATAATATGTTTGCCGTTGCTAGTTATGGCAATCAAGATTACTATAAGTGCAAGTATTGTAGATATGTTGCTCCTTTTTCTTCTCTTGTAACACAAAATTATACAATGGAACAAGATTCTTCGGATTTTCACAAGTTCACTAATACGGTTTCAGGATTAGAATATTCGTTTAAAGAAGCCCACTACGAATTTAGTTATGAAAGATATAATGCGTTAAGGCATAAGACATATTGTGCTTGTGGACATTATGTGGCAGCAAGGTCACACGTAGTTTCTACCGTCGGGTCTGGTTTTAAAATTTGTATTTACTGCGGTGAGCGTATAGATAGTTCTTCTATAATTATCCCTATACCCGGCGTAAATTCAGTATCTATGAGATATATAACCGAGGCTGGAAGCTATGTTGATGCTAATGGTATAATTTATCTTGTTCCAAGTGATTTAGAGCTTGTAATGGCGGGAGAACTTGATATATATGCTCTAGTTGAAAATGGCGGGGATCTTGTAACCCAATAGCTCAAACAAACTAAACAAAAAAGCGAGTTTTATGATATGCACCTTCAAAAGCATCTAACTTTTGAAGGTGCAGATAATTTCGAATGGCATTTTCCTTTTAATATTTACTTTCAATTACCTGTTTTATATGGCATAAATACAAACAATATAAAGCAAAACTTGGTGTGAGCGATGCTCGCTTTTTTGTTTTATAAAAAAAAGGATTTTTTGGAGATTTTCTGTAACCTTTCCGTATTTTTCTTGTCTTATAGGATGAAGCGAAAAAACGGTATCAGTATTATATTATAAAAGTATTTTTTAGCGGAGGTATGCGCCAATGGGTACAGTAAAAACAAAGTATAACTCTTGATGAGACGTTTTTGGTTCATTCTTTAACAGCATAGTAAGTATCGAAGTAAAAGAATGATGAGTTATAATATATAATTAAAAATACAGGTGAAATATTATGAAAAGATATGTAGCGATTATTTTATTTGTTTTTTTAGCTTGTAGTCTTTTTGGGTGCAATATTAATCCGGATAATTCAAATATTAACGGCAATCATACACGTTGGGATTTTTACCCCGAAGGCTACACTGCGGGATTTCCTTATCTTGTTAACCAATCAAACGGATCTCGTCTGGAATTTTGGTGGGTTGAAACATACGAGGAGTGTATTGCTGCTATTGAGCTATTAGAAGAAAATGGAAGCAGCTTTGCAAAAACTGCAATTTTTACCTATGACGGAGACCTTTTTGATACAAAATATTTATTTAAAATATCTCATAACAATAAGCATACCGAGGAAATCTCGTTTGGCGATAATCCGTTTGACAGACGTGCAATGGATGTTGAAGTTACCAGCATTGCCTTTTTTGATGGGGTAACAATAGATGAAATAAATCACGGTGACTTGGAAAACTACAAAGTATATGAAGTAGATTCTTATCTAAATAATTATTCGCATAAGCCTGTTATTGACGATGAGCACATCAAGTGTGAATGGGGGAAAAATTCATCCGGAAAAGATGTATATTATGTAACGGACCTCATACAAAATGAAACGATATTGATATTATCCTCCTTTGGATATAATGATGATCCAAACAAGGCTAATGAGTGCATAAGAGCGGTTCTTAATTCGTTATATTTTTTAGGATTCGATAGTTAGGTGGATAGGAGGAATAAAATAAAAAAAGCGAGTTTTTAAAACTCGCTTTTTTATATTTTAACGTCAAAACGGTACTTGCAGCAGGGGCATACAACTGTGTGCTTGCCCTTTTGCTTGGGTAGACGAAGATTGTTTTTGCAGGACGGACATTTTCTGTATACGTGGGTCTTTCTGTCACGCAGCTTACACTTCTGAAGATTGAATATCTTCTTCGGCTTTTCTGTCAATCTGATAAATTTCTCGTTTTCCTGCTGCCTTTTGTAAATGTTTCTTGACATAACACGGTAAATCGCATATACAAACACCGCAGTCTCTACGAGATGAATAATATATAGATTAGCAAAAATGTTAATTACTATCAGTATAAGACATATTGCGAGCAGAAAATAATACAGTTTATCAATGCCATATCTGCCTGCCATAAATCTGGCTATCCGCTCTTTGAAAGAGCCGGGGCGGTTTTGATTTCCCATACATTACTCCTGTTCCTTTTTTATATAATTATACACCGATAAGGTCAGAGTGTCAACGGTGAGAAGTATTTGTTTACACTGTTTTGAGCAAAAATTAACAGTTTATTTGTAATTATTCCTCGCTCGCCAGTTTTTCTCTCCAGCGGGGAATAAGTCCGTATGCAATACAGCCAAGGCAGAGCAGGATTATTGATGCAAGGATAAGAATTGCGCAGTTCATAAAGAAGTCCTGGGGCAATATGAGAATGATCTGGTCGGTGATGGGGTTAAAGAGCCAGTTATCCTTACCGGGGAAGAAGACAGTGTGGAACACCTCAAAGGCCTTATCGAAATCAATGGCGCAGAGTCCGCCGATGAGCACAAATCCGCCGAGAGTATATGCGCCCGAGCAGAAGGCGATGCTCATACCAAAGGGCTTCCAGAGCTGGAAAACGCCACGTCTGTTCAGAATAAGCAGAACCGCAACGCCAAACAGAGAGATAATAAATGCGGAAATATTAAGGTCGAAAAGCGCCTTACAATCCTCAAAGTGAGATTTACCCTCCTCGCTGAACGCAAGCTTGCCTGTGCCGAACTCGTTGCCGGGCAGGGTGAGGTAGTCCATCACGTCGTTGAAGGCATCCTTGATGTCCTGAGAATCAATTTCCTCGTGTCCCTCGATGCCACACCACTCGGCGTTTCTGTGGTAGTATTCCTCAATTTCCAGCACGTCCATCTGCATATAATAGAAGGGTCTTACGTATATGGGCAGACCGATGGAAAAGGTGATAATAAGTATAGCGGTGAAGAAGCCCAGAAGAGCGGTTAATAGCTTGTTTTTCATAAAAAAGTTTCCTTTATTATTAGTATAGCATTATTTTAACATACAAGAGGGAGATTGTCAATAAAAAAGGAACGGACGTGCCGTTCCTTTTTGGGTTATTCCTTTACTTTGATAATTTTTACAGGCTTTATCGCCCTTATCTTTATCATCGGGATAATGAGAGATACCGCCGCAAGAATAAAGGTAAGAATACAGTTCATAAGCACGATGCTTGGCTCGAAGATGAGGAACTGCAGATCAGGCATTACCCAACCGGGCGCCATTGTTTTTATAGAAGCGATAAGAACGTCGTTTGCAAGGTCGATAAAGAATAAATATCCAAGCGCAGATATAACGCAGGTAAGCAGAGCAATCAGAATGACCTGAATGCCGAAAATAATGCCGATAGAATGGTTTTTCGCTCCTATCGCCTTTAAAATTCCGATCTCGTGCATCTTGTCGTTGATCAGCTTGGTTGAGAAGATAATAAGTATAACGACAATGCCGACGTAAAGGAAGATGGAGATAAACTCGAATATGGGAACGAACACGTCAACGACCTCGGTCATTATATGTATTCCCTCAACGGCATAGCTCTGCAGCTCGTAATTGTTTGGCTCTGCGTTGTCTAATACCGCACCTATTCCATCCGTTCCGTTAAAGTAGAGCGAGTAGGGACGAATGGCATCCTTTTTAAAGAGCTCCATCACGTCTTCGGATACGAACATAGACATCGACGAGCTGTGAAGTCCTCTGACCGTGACCTCAACCTCAAAGAGCTGATTTTGATTGCCTATATCAGAATACTCATATTGAGAAATGGTGATCTTTCGGGGAGAGAAGGTGTTGATATTGCTGGGATCGTAGCTTGTACCGAATATTTCGTTATATACCTGGTAATTCATATATACGGTCTTCTCGTCCGGTTCAAGTCCCTGCCACAAAACCTCAGAGCTTACGAACTCCTTGTTTTCATCATAGAAAACACAATAGGAGTTTGCGTAATCGTTGTTTAACAGCGCTATGGAAACAAAGCTGGTGATTTCCGCTCCCTCGGGTATCTCGATGTAATCGGATACGTAGGTGCATCCAATGCCTGTGACGTTGTATTCGATCTGACCGTTATAGGCGTTCAGATGGATCGCATATCCGCCCTCCGAGGCGTTGTAATTCATTCTTTCCTTCGAAATAGGCTCTCCGCCGTCAAATGCCAGCAGGGCGTATTCCATTTTTGCGATCGGATGCCTTAAATTGTAAACGGTATCTAATGAATCGTTGAAGGCGACACGAATATATTTAGCCCCCTCGGGAATATCAGGAATATCGGTGCTGTAATACCAGCCGTTAGTCAGATAATTTTCAACGCCTGAAAGATCCGTGGTGTAAAAGATCTCCGAAACGTAGGGCGTCGTGGATCTTGTGTAATTGATAACTCCGTTAATATTCAGCTTGTAGTGAGCTGCAGAGAAGGAAAGGGGAGATCTTTCAAGAGCCTCTATGAAGTCGGGGTTTGTGGAATAACAGTAGCCCAGACGGTCGTAAACGTCGCTGAGCAGCTTCTGACAGGTGGGATCGTTGTATACGTCGGAGGGAGACATGCCGCCTGCTTTTATTTCCTCGATAAACTCGTCAAATCTTTCCTTGTAATCGGTCTTTATAATGCCGTTCACGTAAGCTACGGGAGAGGTAAAGCCGATAGCATAATACTCGCCCACCAGATCCTCGTAATCATAGCCCTTGCTGTATTTCTTGTTCAGCGTAAGAGCGCAGTCTGCCAGATAATCGGTTATATATATTCCGTAGGGCGCCTGATGCTCGGCATAGGCGACAAGCTCAAGCTCTCCAAATTTTTCGGTAAGGAATTCCTCATCTACGATGATCGTTCCAAAGCTCTCGTTCATATATATCGTATTCGAGAAGCTGTTGGTGTTACATCCCAGATTCGTGCCGTAGCCGTCGATTATAAGAGAGTGGTTGTAAACGGGATAAACCTCACCCTTATAGCCTGCGTCGTAGAAGGCCTGCATATCATCCTCGCCGATCTTTTCGGGATACGCCTTGTCAAGCAGGGATGCAACGCTCTTGTCGGCTACCTTGTTAAGAACTATGGAGCTTTGATCGTTTTTGTTCATCTCCTCTGAGATGACCTCTCCGGAATCAAAGACGATTATGGTCTGCGCCAAGGACATGATTATCATTATCACAGCAATAATGAAGGATGAGAGGGAAATGGCGACAGCCTTATTCTTTAAAAATTTAAGTGAAAATCTTAACCCCTTGCTAAGAGTGAGCGATTTGTTATCGATTCTTACCTGTTTTGCCTCTGTTTTGTCAAGTTTGGTTGGCAAAAACTTGTCGTTTTTCTTGACAAAAGGCTTGTTAAGATTGTTATTAATGAATTTTATATCATCGTCCGAAAGCGCAAGACCCTGTGGGTAAACAAGCTCGTCGCCGTCAACACTCATCCTGTCGCTGAATTTCGGGTTTCTGATTTTGTCCGAAATGACCTCTCCCTTGCTCAACTCAATAATCCTGTCCGCGTAGGAGCTTGCATCATTGACGCTGTGTGAAACGATAAGTATAAGGCAATCCTTTGACAGTTCCTTAAGCAGCTCAACAATGGATGTTGCAGTCCGGGTGTCAAGATTTCCCGTAGGCTCGTCGGCAAGGATTATGCGTGGATCCTTCACAATAGCTCTCGCTATTGCAACCCTTTGTCTTTCGCCGCCCGACAGCTCGGTAGGGTATCTTTCCTCATAACCCGCAAGCTCTACCTTTTCAAGCGCTGCCCTTACCTTATCTGCATCGTCAACATGGCGGAGATTGAGGGCAAGAGCTATATTCTCATATACAGTCAGCTCGTCTATAAGGTGGTAGTCCTGGAAAACAAAGCCTATATGGATATTGCGGTAGTTGCAGAACTCCCTCTCCTTGAAGCCGGAAATATCATTTCCGTCAACCTCAATAGTACCGCTCGTGATACTGTCAAGACCGCCTATTAAATTTAACAGGGTGGATTTACCGCTGCCGCTTTTACCAAGCACGAAAACAAGCCCTGTATCAGGCAGGGTAAGATTAACGTTATTCAGCGCATGACATTCCTTGCGCTTTTTTGATCTGTACTTCTTGTTAAGGTCTGTGATCCTGATCATAATTGTATCCTTAAAGATGGTGATAAATAAATTTTACCATATTATTATCCATCTGTCAACAAAAAAAGGAACGGACAGAGCCGTTCCTTTTTAATATTAAGCGTAATTATACTCCCGAGTATGCTGCGAAGCCGCAGTCGATGGGAAGTACAACGCCGGTGATGGCAGATGCTGCTCTGTCGTCGGTGAGGAAGAACAGACCGCCGAGAAGCTCCTCGGAGTCAACGAAGCGACCCATAGGAGTTCCGTTAAGGATCTTAGCGGAACGGGCGGTGGGAGTGCCATCCTCATTGAAGAGAAGCGCACGGTTCTGGTTAGAAACCAGGAAGCCGGGAGCGATTGCATTGCAACGGATACCTGTGCCTGCAAAGTGTGTAGCAAGCCACTGGGTGAAGTTGGAGATACCTGCCTTCGCGGCGGAGTATGCGGGGATCTTGGTGAGGGGAATGTAAGCGTTCATCGAGGAGATATTAAGGATGTTGCCGCACTTGCGCTCTACCATATCCTTAGCAAAGGTCTGGGTGGGAAGGAGAGTACCCTGGAAGTTGAGCTTGAATACGAAGTCAACGCCGTTTGGATCGAGATCAAAGAAGGACTTGCCGCCTTCCTTAGCCTCGTGCTGATACTCGTTGTCGGTGGTAG
>CAZUJY010000060.1:0-11364 GCA_964620565.1 uncultured Ruminococcus sp.
ATTAAGTACAACGTAGATAGAGTCGGTAAGCTCAATGCCGTACTTTGCAAAATCGGAGCCTACAACAGACATAGAATAAGGAATTACGTACATAGTTCTTCCCTTATAGGAGCCGTTATAGAGCTTGGAAAGCTTTGCATAGCACTCGTCGGGAGCCATCCAGTTGTTAATATTACCTGCATCCTCTTTTTTAGAGGTACAGATAAAGGTGCGGTCCTCAACTCTTGCAACGTCGTTGATTGCGGTTCTGTGAAGATAGCATCCGGGAAGAAGATCCTGATTGAGCTTGATCATCTCGCCGGTACGGCAAGCCTCGGCACGAAGAAGCTCTGCCTGGCTTTCGCTGCCGTCGATAAGAATAATGTTATCGGGCTTAACAAGCTCTGCCATTTCAGAGATCCACTGATTAACGAAACTGTTATTTGTAACGTTAGTGTTCATTTATGTATTCTCCTTAGTAAAATACTGATAAAACTGTGAAAATTAAGTAATTTTCACCAAATACATTATATCACCTATCTTTTCTCATTTCAAGCATTTTTACAAATAATTTCTTTATTATTCACCTTTTGGACTTTTTTTCTAAAATTCAAAGTTTTTTTCCATTTTTTATTTTTATCGATTTTTGTCGCTTAATGTAGAATTATCACCTTTCGACCCCTCTCTTTGGTAATTTCTACCAAGATTCTTAATCTTACTCTCCTCTATTTTTTCGCACTTTTACACCTTGATTTTCTTTCCATTTTATGCTAAAATTAGTTTGTTCGTGAAAATACCATTTTTTACCACCAAATCATCAAATTAAGGAGAAATAAATATGGAAAACACAGCAAAAATACTACTTTGTGACGAAAACGCCGAGGAAAGAAAAAGAATAGTCGACTTCTTAAACAAGGCAGGATTTCATCATATTGACGAGGCGGGCAACGGCGAGGCGGCTCTTGACAGGCTTCTTAAAGGAAGCTATGATCTGGCAATAGTCGATCTCTGGCTTTCGCTGATCGACGGAATCGGTATTATCAGAGGCGTGCAGAAAAGCAATCTGAAGAACAAGCCTTCCTTTATTTTAATGTCGCCTATAAACAAGCAGAGCATCCTTATCGAAGCATCCGAGGCAGGCGCGGATATATGTCTTCTCAAGCCCTTTGACAGCTCCTCCCTCGCATCGCACATCGATTCCCTTCTCCGTCTGCGCTCAAAGCAGGAAAGCAGAGTGTCTATTTCTCCCTCCATGGATCTTGAGGCGCAGGTTACCAAGATCATTCACCAGATAGGAGTGCCCGCACATATCAAGGGCTATCAATATCTGAGAACGGCAATTCTTATGACCATCGAGGATAATGATATTATTAATTCTGTAACGAAGGTTCTCTATCCTACAGTCGCAAAGAAATACCAGACAACCACCTCACGAGTTGAGCGTGCTATCCGTCACGCTATTGAGGTTGCCTGGGACAGAGGCGATATCGACACCCTTAACTCCTACTTCGGCTATACCATTCAGAACAGCCGTGGCAAGCCCACAAACTCCGAGTTTATTGCAATGATAGCCGATAATCTCAGACTCAAATATAAATGTGCTGTAATGTAAAAAAAGAAAAAGGACGAGCCGAAGTTCGTCCTTTTTACATAGACAAAAAGCCATATTTTCAGTTAAAATATCTTCTGCCTTCCATTGCACGGTAGAGCGTAACCTCGTCGGCATACTCAATATCTCCGCCAACGGGTATACCGTAGGCAAGTCTTGATACGCTGGTACCATAGGGCTCCAGAACTCTGGCAAGATAAGCGGCGGTAGTATCGCCATGGGGCGTGGGGTTGGTTGCGATAATGATCTCATTGACCTCGCCCGACTCTACCCTTGCAATAAGCTCATTGATAGTAAGGTCGTCGGGAGTAACGTTATCAATAGGAGAAAGAACTCCGCCAAGCACGTGGTATACACCGCGGTAGCCACGAACCTTTTCCATCACCATAACGTCCTTTGGTTGCTCAACAACGCAAATCACCGAGTGATCTCTCGACTCATTACGGCAGATCTCGCATTCCTCAGGAGAAGAAGAAAGGCCAAAGCACACAGGACATCTGTGTACGTCACGCTTTATGCCGTTGACCGCATCAGCAAAGCCTGCCGCCTCCTCCTCTGTAAGATTAAGTACGGCAAAGGCATAGCGTGCGGCGGTTTTACTGCCGACACCGGGAAGTCGTCTGAACTCCTCGATAAGCCTTTGAATAGGAGCAATATATTCAGCCATAGCTTAGAACATACCTGCGGGAAGGTTTACAGAGCCGGTGATCTTCTGCATCTCCTCTGCAGAAACAGCCTCTACCTTCTTAATAGCCTCGTTAACGGCCGCAACGATAAGATCCTCGAGAGTCTCGGCATCGTCGGGATCAATAACCTCGGGATCGATCTTTACAGAAAGGATCTCCTTCTTACCGTTGATCTTAACGTTAATAACACCGCCGCCTGCGGCTACGTCATATTCACGCTCCTCAAGCTCAGCCTGCTTTTCAGCCATTTCCTCCTGCATCTTCTGAGCCTGCTTAAGCATGGACTGCATATTGGAAGGGCCACCGCCCATTCCCTGGGGTAATCTAACCTTCATTGTATATTTCCTCCAAAACTGTTTTTATCCGAACAAGTCCTCAATGCTAGAGGACGAATTTGTACTTTTACTCTCGTTGCTTTCAATAACCAGAGTGATTATGTCGGCAGCTACGCCCTCCTGCTCGGCAATAACGCCTCTGATGATAGCCATATCGGTATCATTGGATCTGAGCTTGTTGGCAAAGAAGCTGCTCATCTTAACTATAAACTTACCGCATCCGTCGGTATAAGCCGATGCTCCGGCAAAGCCCGCAGAGAGCGAATGCTTAAGCTCGGAGACTTTTTTAAGAACCTTTCCCCAATCGCCGTAAAGCGAAAAAGAAACCGCCTTTTTCTCTAGCTCGGGCTTTGGCTCTGGCTTCTGCTCTGCTTTTTGTTCCTTTTCCTGCGTTTTTTCTTCGGGCGCAGAAGCGGGAGCAGATACGGGAACACCCAGCTTTATCATCTTAACCGCCTTCTCAAGCTCCTCGATTCTGAGAGCGAGAGCCTCGTCGGAGGAGGAAAGACGTACGTCACACATACGGGTAAGAGTGATCTCTGCAATAGCTCGCTTCGAATTAATGGCACGCTGCATATCAGCCATTGCCCGCTCCATCATCGTAGTATGATAGTTGAGACGGGACATAGTATATTCGGCGGCAATGCCCGACAAATAGGAATACTCTGCATCGGTGAGATCAAGATAGGTCTTTGCGCGCTCGCTGTTTTTAACGATCATAACGTCACGGTAGGCATCGATTATCTCCTGCCAGAATACCGACAGATCGCCGCTCTTCATAACAATCTCATTGATTATAGAGTAAACGGTTTCGTAATCAGCCTTTCCAACAGCCTCAATGATCTTGAACGCGCTTTCCCTGTTTCCGCTACCGACAGTGTTGAATACAAGCTGCTCGTCGATTTTTGTATTTGCTCCTGCGCATAGCTCAAGCAGACTGATAGCATCACGCATACCGCCTCTTGATACTCTTGCGATCACTCTCGCTGCATCATCGGTAATCTCAATTCCCTCGTTTTTAGCAATATAAAGAAGTCTTGAGATAATGACGTCTGTGGCGATGCGCTTAAAATCAAAGCGCTGACATCTTGATACGATAGTAGTAGGCAGCTTATGATATTCGGTAGTTGCAAGAATAAAAATAACGTAGGTCGGAGGCTCCTCAAGGGTCTTAAGCAGCGCATTGAAGGCCTGACCGGACATCATATGAACCTCGTCAATAATATACACTCTGTACTTAAGAAGCGCAGGGGTAAACGCTATCTCATCCTGCATATCACGTACGTCGTTAATACCGTTGTTGCTGGCTGCGTCCATCTCGATAACGTCGGTAGCAATTCCCGCATCAATACTGCGACAGGCTTCACAGCAGTTACAGGGGTTACCGTTCTTGGGATTTTCGCAGTTAACAGCCTTGGCAAGTATCTTGGCACAGCTTGTTTTACCCGTTCCACGTGAGCCGCAGAACAGATATGCGTGGGAAAGTCTGTTATTTTCAACCTCATATTTAAGTATATCGGTTATGCCGTCCTGACCCCACACGTCGTCAAAATCAACCGAACGCCACTTTCTGTAAAGTGCTCTGTAATCAGACAAAGCAAGCCCTCCCATCTGTAAAAATAAAAGCACATGGCAGCATAAAATCAGCCGCCAACGTGCCTCATCCTTGGTATGTCGGATAGAGTCATACACCTATCCTTCGAAAATACTCTTACATACGGTAACCGCCAATCCTGCTCCGAACAGGCAGCCTTGCGGCACACGCAATAAACCGCTTAATGCTGCTTGGTTCCCCACCTGACATGGTTCACAGCCTCACGTTGCGCAAGACCCATTCTTCAACACAGAATATAACGGTGCAGTCTACACAAAAGCAATCCTCGGGAAAGGAATTGATCCCTGCTATAGCGGATTTCAGGTACAAGGCGCCGCTACTGCCCCGACTGGTATGACTCCATCCGACACACCAAAGCTGTCGTTAATCAACGACTTAAGTTATTATATCATATAAGATTTTAAAATGCAAGTAATTTTTAAACTTTTAAAAAATATTTACATTATATATCCACCGCTGACGTTCAATACCTCGCCGGTAATGAAGGAAGCGCCGTCGCCGGCAAGGAATAAGGCCGCCTCTGCAACCTCTTTTGCCGCGCCAACACGCATAAGAGGAGTTTCATCGGCAACAGCCTTTATATCCTCCTCGGACAGGCTCTTATTCATATCGGTAGAAATAAGTCCGGGAGCTATGGCATTAACGGTAATGCCCGAGGGACCAAGCTCCTTTGCAAGCGCCTTTGTCATACCGATAAGCCCCGCCTTCGCAGTAGAATAATGTACCTCACAGGATGAGCCAACAATACCCCACATGGAGGTAACATTGATTATTCTCCCCGACTTTGCGGACACCATACCGGGAATAACGGCCCTGGAATAAAGGAAAGCACCGGTAAGGTTTACCGCTATATGATTATTCCACTCGTCAAGGGTCAGATCGGTGAAAAGCGAGAAGGAGGAAATGCCTGCGTTGTTTATAAGGCAATCGATCCTTCCAAGCTTTTTCTCTACAAGCCTAACCGCATTAACAACGTCCGACTCAGAGGCACTGTCAGCACGGATCGCAAGCGCTCCGGATGATTCTGCCAGGCTTTTTGCTTCATTTTCAGAGCTTTTATAGGTAAAGGCAACCGAATAACCCTTCTCGCAGAACAGCTCGACCATCGCCTTACCTATTCCGCGGGAACCGCCTGTAATCAGTACTGTCTTCATTTTTCAACCTTCATTCTTAAAATATTTTACTACATTATACTACTTTTTTTATCTTCTGTCAAGTTCTAGCCAACAACAACCCAAATTGAATACGTTTTGTTGTTGGCTAGCCTTGACAAAAGCTTATATTCAGTGTATAATCAAAACCATCAAAGGAAGAGAGCGTATTATGTTACTTATTATCAGCAAAAGTAAAAGACTTGCAAGAAGTATTTCCGACACGTTTCACTATATGAGCATACTCTCTTATGCTGCCACGCCTCATGAGGCTCTCTCGGAGGTATCGGGGCTTTACCGTGCGGTGCTCATCATAAACCCCGAGGGCTTTCCTGATATTAACGACTACGTAAACAGAATAAGAAAATACAATAGCGATCTTCCAATCTTCGCTCTTTGCGAGGCTAATCCTCCCAAGCATTATCCGGACATTTTCGAGGGAGTATTTATTAAGCCCCATCTGACTCCGTCGCTTGCAGGCAAAATAATCAAATACGCAAACGATAACAACTGTGCAAGGATCGGTGATTATTACCTTGCAGGCTTTGACGCCTCCTGCACAACGGTAGGTGTGGATTATTTCTTTACCAAGATCAATCTTACCAAAACCGAGTCTATGATCCTGCGTTATCTTATCCGAAGCTATCCCGTACCTCAAAAGGCGGAAAAGATACTGAAATACGCTTTCCGCCCCTCACGCACTCCGGAGCCTTCAAGCATCAGAACTCATATTTCTATCATCAATAAAAAGCTTGAGGAAGGCATAGGAAGAAAAATGATAGTACTGGAGCCGGGTATGGGTTATCACATCACAACTCCTGAATTTGCCTTTTTTAAAGACGTGTTGTAAAGAGTACAAGCGCATATTGCATATATTCAACCAGCCAGCGATTTTTTGGTGTCGTTGGCTGGAATTTTTTTATGCAGTAAGGGGCAAATCAAATATGAAAATAGGTACTTTATTACTTCGGTTCATCTCGTTGATTCTCGGTATTGAGGACAGTCAGAGCTTTCCGCCGCCGCTGACAAAATCAGAGGAGACCGAGCTTTTTTACAAAATGGCAGAGGGGAACGAGCGTGCAAGAGATAAGATCATCGAGCATAATCTCAGACTTGTCTCGCACATAATAAGGAAGTATTATTCCTCCTATGAAAATCCCGACGAGTTATTATCTATCGGCAGTCTTGGATTGATTAAGGCGGTGGACTCCTTTAAGCCCGCCTTCGGAACCCGATTTGCCACCTACGGTGCAAAATGCGTTCAGAATGAGATCCTCATGTTTTTCAGAAGTAAGAAAAAACGTGGTGTTGAAATTTCGATCAACGACCAGATAGACGTGGATAAGGACGGCAATCCCCTGACCTATCTTGACATTATCAGCGTACCGGAATCCATAGAAAGCAATCTTGACCTTAAGGTGCATATAGAAAAGCTTCGTCTGCTAGTGGACACCGTTCTGCTCCCGAGAGAAAAGGAGATAATCGTTCTCAGGTACGGATTAAAGGGCTTTCAGCCAAGAACTCAAAGAGAGGTCGCAAGGCATCTTGGCATATCCCGCTCATACGTTTCAAGAATCGAAAAAAAGGCGCTTGAAAAAATGAAGGATGCCTTTGGAGATATTATTCCATCCTTTGACGATTAAATCATTTTTCGTGTATAAACCAAGACCTTTGTGGAAAAATAAAAACGGATCGTGCCGTATCCGCACGGAATCGGTCCATAGAATAATTAAAAAAGGTACGGTCACATTTTATGATGATTGTAAACAAAATCGCACTTGTACTGATAATTATAGGTGCGCTGAACTGGGGTCTTGTCGGTCTGTTCTCCTTCGACCTGGTTGCATGGATCTGCGGCGGTGCGACTGCAATAATGGCTAGAATAATTTACACCGTTATTGCTCTTGCCGGCATCTGGAGTATTTCTATGCTGTTTATGGACGACGAAGAGGTTGCAAGCACTCACGCTTAAAAAAGATGGAGCGAGCCAAAAGCTCGCTCCATTGTATTTTACTTACAGAATTTTTCAATATAGCTGTCGATACCGTTTGAAATGATCTTGATCGCCTCTTCTCTGCCGTGAACGTCGTCAACAACAGTATCCTTGTTCTCAAGGTTTTTATATACCTTGAAGAAGTGAGTCATCTCATCAAAGATGTGCTTGGGAAGCTCATCAATACCTTGATAATGATTGTAGTTGGGATCGTTAAAGGGTATGGCAATGATCTTCTCGTCATATCTGCCGTTATCGATCATTGTGATAACGCCGATCGGATATGCACGTACGAGCGACATAGGCTCAAGTCTTTCTGCGCAGATAAGAAGAACGTCAAGGGGATCTCCGTCATCTCCGAAGGTTCTGGGAATGAAGCCGTAGTTTGCGGGATAATGAGTGGAGGTATATAGAATTCTGTCGAGAATTATATATCCTGTTTCCTTATCCAGCTCATATTTTTTCTTACTGCCCTTGGAAATCTCGATTACGCAGATGAAGTCCTCGGGATTAATTCTCTTGGGGGAAATATCGTGCCAGATATTAGACATAATTAACTCTCCTTTTTCATGTATTAAAAACTAACTGTGAAGAATCTGATGATAAACAGAACGGAAACGACGGCAAGAACTATATCCTTCTTGGTAAACTTACCACGAAGAAGAGCGATTACTATGTAAGCAATAGATCCGATCGCAATACCGTTGGAAATAGAATATGTAAGAGGCATCATAACCATTGCAAGGAATGCAGGTACAGCCTCGGAAACATCCTTCATATTAACCTTAGCAAAATTCTTGAGCATCAGCGCTCCAACATAAATGAGTGCGGGAGCGGTTGCGCATGCGGGAACTATGGCAGCCAAGGGTGTAAGGAACAGGCAGATTAAGAAGCAACCCGATGTTACTATCGATGCAAGACCGGTTCTGGCGCCCGCCGCAATACCTGCAGAGGATTCTACAACGGTGGTACAGGTTGATGTTCCAAGAAGACTACCTGCAAGGGTTGCGGTGGAGTCGCAGGTCATAGACTTGTCCATATACAAAGGATCACCGTTCTCGTCCATCATACCTGTCTGTGCGCCGGTAGCATAAAGAGTACCGATGGTGTCGAACATATCAACAAGGCAGAACGTAAGCACAAGCATAAGCGCACTCATAACCGAGCCAAATCCACCCTGAAATACGGTAAAGCCCTCAAATGCACCAAAAAGACCGATCTCTGCAAAGTCAACAAAGGAATTGCCAACCTGTGCGAAATCAAACGAAGGAAGCTGCCATGTTGTAAGATAGTAAGCTGCGGTAATGCTTACGATAACGATCATAACCGAGCCCTTAACCCGCTTCCATTCAAGAACTGCGATAAGGAACAGACCGAGAAGGGCAAGAATTACTGGTGCGACCGCACACCAGGCATCAAAGAAGCCCTTTCCCTCAACTGCGGCACGAAAATCAAAGAGCTGAACAAGTGTATATTTGTTAGGCTGAATTATTCCAACCTCTTTATTCTGAAGTCCGATAAATGCGATAAACAAACCGATTCCTGCGGAAATCGACTTTTTAAGGCAATCGGGGAGAGATTTGGCTATAAACTCTCTTGCACCCGTAATGGAAAGTACAAGGAAAACAACACCGGAAAGGAAAACGATACAAAGGCCTTCCTTATATCCCTGTATCACGCTGTCCTTAGCTATCGCAGGAAGGATAAAGGATACGAAGAAGAAGGAATTAAGTCCCATTCCGCAAGCCTGAACGTAAGGCAGCTTAGCATAAAATGCATACATAAGCGTACCCACAACGGCAACAAGGATCGATGCAACGTAAACCGCATTCCAGATAGTACCCATTTCACCGTCTGTACTGAAGTCGGTAAGCTGGTTGGGGTTAGTTACAATGATGTAGGCCACAGCAAAGAAGCTGGTAAGACCACCGATAATCTCGTTTTTAAAGCTGGAGCCACGCTCACTGATCTTAAAAAACTTGTCAAGCTTTTGTCTCATGTCACTCTCCTTTAAATATGAATTTACTTCATAATTATATACTAATTTTTATTAATTGTCAATATATTTTTCTTTCTTTTTGCTTTCGCAACAAATAATAGTCCTTTCATAAAATAATATCAGAGAACTTTAACTGTAAAACCTGTTTAAAAGATGAAAAAAAGAACACAATAAAAGCACAGCATAAAAGGAGCAGAAAATTCCCTATGGGAAAAGATAATGAAAAATGAACATAAGACGTGGTGATATTTATTATGCCGATCTCAGTCCCGTTGTCGGCAGTGAGCAAGGCGGTCTTCGACCTGTGCTGATAGTACAGAATGACGTTGGCAACAAGTATAGTCCAACGGTAATAGCGGCAGCAATAACCTCGAGAATGAGCAAAACCAAGCTTCCCACCCATATAGACGTTCCCGGTGAGGATGCAGGGCTTGCAAAGGACAGTATAATTCTGCTTGAGCAAATACGAACTATTGACAAAAAACGGCTGAAGGAGAAAATGGGGCATTTGAACGAGGAAACTATGAGCAGCGTCAACAATGCTATTGAGGTAAGCTTCGGTCTTACGGGCAACAATACCGACGAGGGCTGACTGGCAAAGGAATATTTGCGCTACCATATTCATAATCTTTACTATAATTCAGATAAAGAGAAAGGTAGCGGCTATGAACGAATATAAGCCCGAAGGACAGCTAATCAAAACGGTGCGCAACTATGAATATATTTCATCGAGGAGCGGGCTGGAGAGAGCTCTCGAAAAGCAGATAATCCTCGAGGCACCGGTAATTTTATGCGACCATAATTTCAATTTACACGTTGAGCTATGCCCGGGTGTGAAGGGACTCATGCCGAGGGATGAAGTGGAATACTCTCCCGAGGGCGAGCAGATAAAGGATATTGCCATTCTCACAAGAGTCGGTAAGACCGTATGCTTTAAGGTATCCGGCTTTACAGTCAGTCAGAGCGGAGAGATAACCGCAATTCTCTCACGACGGGCAGCGCAACGTGAATGTGTTGAGAATTATCTTATGAGCCTCTGCCCCGGAGATATAATTCCCGCAAAGGTCACCCATCTTGAAAGCTTCGGCGCCTTTGTGGACATCGGCTGCGGCAGGATTTCCCTGCTCTCCATCGACTGCATTTCTGTTTCAAGAATCTCTCATCCCTCGGCAAGACTGAACGTCGGTGAGCTTATCTTCACCGCTGTAAAAAGCATAGATGACCGAGGAAGAATTTTTGTATCTTCAAGAGAGCTCCTTGGAACCTGGGAGGAAAACGCCGCCCTCTTCTCCGAGGGTCAGACCGTTCGTGGAATCATCCGAAGCGTAGAAAGCTACGGAGTATTTATAGAGCTTACTCCCAACCTTGCAGGCCTTGCCGAATACCGTGATGATGTAAGACCCGGGCAGACTGCGGCCGTATACATAAAAAGTATAATTCCCGATAAAATGAAAATAAAGCTGATCATAATTGACGCAGAGGATTCAGATCCCATGGCATCTCCCCTTTGCTATTTTATAGATCCCGACGAGGTAAGTCACGTTGACTGCTGGAGATATTCTCCTCTCGCCTCATCCAAGGTAATCGAAACAGTTTTTTAGATAAAAAGCCCGGTTTTCCGGGCTTTTCTATTGACTTGACTTTTCCCGTGTGTTACAATAAAGAAAAAACTCGGAGCATATTATGGTTTCACTTGGCAACGATTGGGATACACTCTTACAAGACGAATTTAAAAAGGAATACTATCTTTCCTTACGTGAATTTTTGAAAAGCGAATATTTTTCCGGGCGAATCTACCCGCCGATGAACGATATATATAACGCTCTCCGTTATACCTCCTATGAGAACACCCGTGTAGTAATTCTCGGCCAGGATCCCTATCACGGCTACGGTCAGGCTCACGGACTCTGCTTTTCTGTTAAGGAAGGCACTCCTCCTCCACCCTCGCTTAAAAACATTTTTAAGGAATTAAAGGAGGAGCTTGGCATTGAGGAGCC
>CAZUJY010000061.1:0-11255 GCA_964620565.1 uncultured Ruminococcus sp.
ACCTTGGACCGACCGGTTATGAGCCGGTAGCTCTAACCAACTGAGCTAATGCTCCATAATAAATGGAAAAAAGATATTATAGAAAGACCGACCGGTTATACTCCTTGTGAGTACGCCTGCGGCGTTGGTGCTACGCACCCGGCATCGTTACACGATGCGCTCACGGAGCAATCTGCACGTGGCTCGCTTGTGCGAGCACAGACTCGCTCACGCTTGATTATGTAGCCTTCGCTCTAACCAACTGAGCTAATGCTCCATAATTAATGGATATAGTGATATATTTTATTCAACCGACCGGTTATACTCCCTGTGAGCATACCGCCTTCGTCGGTGGTGCTTCGCACCCTGCATCGGTACACGATGCACTCACGGAGCAATCTGCACGCGGCTCACTTGCGCGAGCACAGACTCGCTCACGTTTGATTATGTAGCCTTCGCTCTAACCAACCGAGCTAATGTTTCAAATATGTGCTTGTATATTCTATCAAAAAACATTTGATTTGTCAAGGGCTTTTATTAAAAAAGAGAAAATATCTGTTCGCCATTCCTTGACAAAAAGTTTTGCTTTTTATATTTACTTTTTTTCTTGCCTGTGATAAAATAACTCTATCAAAAATATTAATGGTGCAATATGAAAATCTACTATCCCTCTTATTATAAAGACTTTAAGTGCATCGCCGACGGATGCCGTCACAGCTGCTGCATCGGCTGGGAGATTCAAATCGACGGGGCAACTATGAATAAGTATTCCTCTCTGCCAAACAGCGAGAGGGAGGATATACTCTCGCATATCGACGGTGGCGGCTGTGTTATGCTTACCGACGGTGAGCGCTGTCCGTTTCTTGATGGCGATGGTCTTTGCAGGTTTATTACCGTCTACGGCGACGGCCATATTTCTTATATCTGCCGCGAGCACCCTCGCTTTTATCACAGAGTTGGAGATCGGGTAGAGTGCGGCATAGGAGCATCCTGCGAGGAGGCCTGCAGGATCATTCTTTCCTCTGATTTTGACAGCTTTTATTCGGCTGAAAAAACCGACGCGGACATTGCCGACAAGACCGATTTTGATACGCTCTCTCACAGATCTCGGATATACAAGGTACTCTCAGACAACGGGCTTTCCTACCGTGAAAAGCTTGATTTGATAATGGAACAGTACGGCATTTCGGACTCGGTTTTTACAAACGAGGGTCTTTTGGCCGCCTTCTCGGAGCTTGAATATCTGGACGACGGACACAGAGAGATAATCTCGGTGGGTGCCGAGGACAACCGCTCCGGGCTGCATCGGTATTTTGAGCGATTTCTGGCTTATCTCATCCTCCGTCACCTGACAATAGCCGAGAGCTATGACGGACTTCGTGCAAGGCTTGGCTTCTGCCTACTTTTACTTCGTATGCTTGAAAACGCCAGCGTAAAATCTGTCGGGGGCTTTGAAAACGTATGTGACATAGCCCGAATAATTTCCGAGGAAATAGAGTATTCCGAGGAAAACACCGCGTCGCTGATCTTCGAGTTGGAATGTTTAATCTGATTATTGACATCATACAAACCGGATGCTATAATTATTACAAAAGCAGGAGGTATTACCTATGAAAAATAAAAAGGCGCTGACGGTTGTTTCTATTGTTTTATCGGTGCTGATCACAATCGGAGCTGTTTTTGCGACGATCTGGCTTATGGGAAGCATAATCGGACGCATGACGTCTGCGGTTGGCGAAACCGAAAGCTATGATTTCAGTGCGGATTTTGTGCCCTCAAGTCTCGAGATTGAGGTAGGCGGGGCAGAGATCAGAATAGAGCAGGGTGATAAATTCCTTGTGGAGTCTAACCTTAAATACCTCGAGGTAACCGACCGTGTCGGAGGAGTCCTCGTTAAGGAGAAAAAACACTGGTCGTCCGATTACGAAGGAGCCTTTCTCACCGTATATATTCCCGATGGTATAAGCTTTGGGGAGCTTGATATTACAACGGGCGCAGGAACGTTTTATGCTCGGTCGCTTTCGGCTGAAGTGATTGATTTTGAATTCGGAGCAGGCGAGGTGATAATTGATAGCCTTGTAGCTACCCGAGAGGCGAATATTGAGGGCGGCGCAGGTAAGGTCACTGTTGGCGGAGGCAGCCTTCGTAACCTTGACCTGGGTATGGGCGTAGGCGAGCTTGATCTTACCACTCAGATACTCGGAGAGGGCGAGCTTGACCTCGGCATAGGTCATGTTACTATCCACCTTACAGGCGACCCCGATGAGTACGCTTTGAATATGAACAAGGGTATCGGCGACGTTACCTTCAACGGAGAGGAGATGTCCGGCGGCAAAACTGTAGGAAGCGGTCCTGTTTTTGTTGAAATAAACGGCGGTATAGGCTCTATAACAATCTTTACCGAATAATCAATTAAAAGGAAGGTTTTCTTTTGAGCCTTCCTTTTTTGTAGGAAAATTTTAAAAAAATTAAAACTTTCTCTTGACAAAGGCATATTCTGTGAGTATAATATATAAGGTAGTTAGCAGAGACTAACTAACAAAAAGACATTTACGCAGGAGAATTATTATGGATCTGCTTCGTGCTGAGGAAGGAAAAGAATATATAGTAGACCGTATCGAGACCGATGACGAAGAGCTTGACGCCTTTCTTTTCTCTCTCGGTTGCTATCCCGGTGAGCCTATCACCGTTATTGCCAAGAGAAGGGGCGGCATGACCTTATCCATCAAGGACGGCAGATATAACATAGACAACCAGCTTGGCGAGGTAATCTTCGTTAAGTAAAAAAAAGAAAAATAATCTTCGAATTATTTTTTTGAGGGTGAGTTAGCGGCGACTAACCACACGAATTATTAATAATTGTTTACATATAAGGAGAATAAAGAAATGAGAATAGCATTAACTGGTAATCCCAACAGCGGTAAGACCACGATGTATAATGCTCTTACCGGCCGAAGTGAAAAGGTTGGTAACTGGGCAGGTGTTACCGTAGAAAGAAAGGAGCACCCGATTAAGAAGAGCTATTGTCAGGGAGCAGAGGATCTTATTGCGGTAGACCTTCCCGGCGCATACTCTATGTCGCCCTTTACCTCGGAGGAGAGCATCACCTCATCCTACGTAAGAGAGGAGCATCCCGACGTTATCGTCAACATCGTTGACTCTACAAATCTGTCGAGAAGCCTTTTCTTTACCACCCAGCTTCTTGAGCTCGGAATCCCCGTGGTCGTTGCTCTTAACAAGACCGACGCAAACGAGAAGAAAAATAATCACATCGACGCAGATAAGCTTTCAAAAAAGCTTGGCTGCGCCGTTGTAGAAACCACCTCCACCACAGGCGACGGACTTCGTGAGGTCGTTGCGGCGGCGGCTTCTGCGGCAGGCAAGACACAGAAGGCCCCCTACGTACAGGGAAATATTGATCTCACTGACAAGGCGGCTGTTACCGAGGCGGATAAGAAGAGATTTGAGTTTGTAAACGGTATAGTTGAAATGGTTGAGACCAGAGAGGTTCTTACCAAGGATAAGAACGCCCAGGATGTGATAGACGCCATTCTCACTAACAAGTGGCTTGGTATTCCTATCTTTGCCGCTGTAATGGTCCTTGTGTTCTGGATCTCCCAGGTTGGTCCCGGCGTATGGCTTGCAGAGGGTCTTGAGATCGGCGGCGTCTCGCTTCCCGGTCTTGTAACTCTTATCGAGATGTTCGGCGAGCTTGTGTCCGGCTGGCTTGAGGGCGCCGCTCCCATTCTTCAGACCATTATAGTTGACGGTATAATCGGCGGTGTTGGAGCTGTTGTAGGCTTCCTTCCTCTGGTTATGGTAATGTACTTCCTTCTTTCTCTTCTTGAGGACTGCGGATATATGGCACGTGTTTCTGTTGTGCTTGATCCCATTTTCAAGAGAGTTGGTCTTTCGGGTAAGTCTGTAATTCCTCTTGTTGTAGGTACAGGCTGCGCTATTCCCGGCGTTATGGCATGCCGTACTATCCGTAATGAGAGAGAGCGCAGAGCTACCGCTATGCTCACTCCCTTCATTCCCTGCGGCGCAAAGATCCCCGTTATCTCGCTCTTCGCAGGTTTGTTCTTCCCCGGATCCTGGTGGGTTGCGCCTCTTATGTACTTCCTCGGTCTTCTTCTTGTGTTCTTGGGCGCACTTCTTGTAAAGTGGGTGTCGGGTCACAAGTTCAGAAAGTCCTTCTTCATTATTGAGCTTCCCGAGTACAAGGTTCCCTCGCTTAAGAGAGCCCTTAAGGATATGCTCCAGCGTGGCTGGTCTTACATAGTTAAGGCGGGAACTATTATTCTTGTATGTAATGCTGTCGTAACCATTATGCTTAACTACTCCTGGAGCTTTACTCAGGTAGAGCCTGAGGAGTCTATCCTTCACAGCATTGCGAATCCCATTTCATTTGTTCTTATTCCTCTCGGCTTCGGAATGTGGCAGCTTGCGGCAGCGGCTGTAACAGGCTTTATTGCCAAGGAGGAGGTTGTTGGTACTCTCGGCGCAATCTTTACCGCTCTTGCGGTTAACGAGGACTTTGAGCTTCTCGTTCCCGGTGGCGGTGAGGAGATCCTCGGCATCTCTGCCGCAGCAGGCCTTGCTTACCTTATCTTCAACCTCTTTACTCCCCCCTGCTTCGCAGCAATCGGCGCTATGAACTCCGAGATCAAGAGCAAGAAGTGGCTCTTTGCAGGCATCGGTCTTCAGTTTGCCGTAGCCTACGTTTCCTCCTTCCTTGTATATCAGTTCGGCACGCTCTTTACCGAGGGCCATTTCGGCGAAGCCTTCATCTACGGACTTATTGCCGTTATCGCAATAATCGCCGCTGTTGTTCTGCTTGGCTTCCTCTCCAATGCAAAGGCTAAGGGGGAGTACGAAAATAAGGCAAAATCCAAGGTGACAAAATGATCGTTGATGACATTATTGCCGCTGCCGTCGTTGTTCTTTTAGTTGGCGGCACTGTCGTATATATTATCAAGGCGAAAAGATCGGGTCAGAAATGCATTGGTTGTCCTGACAGCAAGACCTGTTCGTCAAAATCCGGTGGATGCTCGGGTAAATGCTCGGGCTGTAACGGCGCTTGCGGCGGATCCGTCGAAGGCAAACATAAAGAAAATTAACATTTAAGAGGGCGTCCCTTTGGGGCGCTCTCTTGACTTTATAAAATAATAGTGATATAATAAATCACATCACACGAAAAAAGGAGTTTACTAAAATGGAAAAGCTCTTGAATCTACTCGCCAAGGACGCAACCCTTACACCCAAGGAGCTTGCGGTTATGCTCTCTAAAGAGGAGGGCGATATTAAGAATATTATTCGTCAGCTGGAAAAGGAGGGGGTTATCCTCGGCTACCAGGCGGTTATCGACTGGGATAAGACCAATAAGGAGACGGTTACCGCTCTTATAGAGGTAAAGGTTATGCCGCAGCGTGACGACGGCTTTGATAAGATCGCGGAGAAGCTGCAGAATTATCCCGAGATAAAGTCGCTTTATCTTATGTCGGGCGGCTTTGATTTTACCGTTCTTATTGAGGGTAAGACTATGAAGGAGGTTGCCTACTTCGTTGCCAGAAAGCTTGCTCCCATTGAGTACGTTACCGCAACCGCAACTCACTTTGTGCTTAAGACATATAAGTACAACGGTGTAATCTACAACATTCCCACAAAGGATCCCAGAGAGAACAGCTGTATATGATAGATCACGAGAAATTATTATCCGACACACTTAAGGATATTAAGCCCTCGGGAATACGAAAGTTCTTTGACCTGCTTGCAGATATGGGCGACGTAACCGCCCTTACCGTAGGTCAGCCCGACTTCGTAACTCCCTGGCATATCCGAGAGGCGGCAATCAACTCGCTTGAGCGGGGACAGACATATTACACCTCAAACTCCGGTCTACCCGAGCTTCGCCGTGAGGTCTGCGCATATATGAGCCGTCGCTTTGACCTTGAATATAAGCCCGAGGAGGTGCTTGTCACCGTAGGTGGCAGCGAGGCTATCGACGTGGCGATCCGCACTCTTGTAAACCCCGGCGACGAAGTAATTATTCCTATGCCCTCCTTCGTCTGCTACGAGCCTGTCGTAAGAATGGCGGGAGGCACACCTGTAATTATCAATACTAAGGCGGAGCACGGCTTTAAGCTCACTCCCGACCAGCTTCGCTCGGTCATTACCGAGAGGACCAAGCTTCTCGTTCTTCCTTATCCCAACAACCCCACCGGAGCAATTCTTGAAAAAGAGGAGCTGGAGGCTCTTGCGGAGGTGTTAAGGGATACAGATATTGCGATCCTCTCCGACGAGATATACGCTGAGCTTACCTACGGCAAGAGGCATATTTCCATTGCGAGCATCGAGGGTATGCGTGAGAGAACCATAATTGCATCCGGCTTCTCGAAGGCCTACGCTATGACCGGCTGGCGACTTGGTTATCTGTGCGCTCCTGCTATCTGGCTTAAGCAGATGACAAAGCTGCATCAGTACGCCATTATGTGCGCTCCCACTGTGTCACAGTTTGCCGCGGTTGAGGCTCTTCGAGAGGGAGATTCCGACATCGCCGAGATGCGTGCCGAGTATGACCGCAGAAGAACCTTTATTTACGAGGGCCTTCGTGACATCGGTCTTCCTGTTCTTATGCCTGAGGGCGCATTCTATATCTACCCCTATATAGGCGGCTTTGGACTTAGCTCTGATGAGTTCTGTGAGAGACTTCTTATGGAGGAAAAGTGCGCTATCGTTCCCGGTACCGCCTTCGGTGAGTGCGGAGAGGGATATGCCCGTATATCCTATGCTTACTCGGTAAGACATATCGAGGAGGCTCTTGAGAAGATTAAGAGATTTGTTGATAAGCTTAAATAAATCAAGCGGTTTTGCAAACAAATATTTGCAAAACCGCTGTTTTTTTTATTAGAATTATGTTACTTCTTAACTATTTCAACGCCGAAAATTTTGGCGAGAAGTCTGCGCAGTGCCTTTGGCGAATTCATAACTATTATCTTCATATACGCACCCCTTTCGGTATTCTTTGCGCTCGTTTTCATTATATGAGGTCGGGTGGCTTTTGTTTACTCTAGCCTTCTTCGATTCTGATAACCGTAACCGTCATATCGTCGTGAGTATCTGTGTTTTTTATTGCTTCGTTAAGAATAAGAGCTGCGTATTCTTTAAGATCGCCCCTTGGCGAATCTCCCAAAAGCAAAAGGAGCCAGGGCGCATCCTCGGTCTGATCTGCGATTCCGTCCGAGAGCATTATTATATGATCTCCCGCCTTCACCTCAAGCCTGATTTTCTCGGTATCTATCGATCTTAAAAGGCCTATGGGGGCGGTTTGTGAGCGTATTCTGAACAGAGAGGATTCACGCTTAACGTAGGAGGGGGCGGCGCCGCTTTTTAAGAACAGCCCCTTGCCACTTAACAGGTCAAGCTCAAAAAGATCAACCGTTGCAGAGCATTCGTCTCGCCTCTCACGGAGGGCGTGATTCAGCATGTGGATAAGCGGTTCCTTAGAGGCGCCGATATCTGCCGAGGCACGCAAAAATTCGGAGACGAACCGTGAGGTTTTGAGCGCCAGCTCTCCGCTGCCCATTCCGTCGGATATCAGCGAATAAAATAGTCCTCCCTCCGACTCGAAGCATAAAGCGGTATCGCCCGATATCTCGTTTTCCTTTCCGTCACGGCTGAGGGTTGCCCAGCTTGCCTTCAGCTTTGGCTTTATTCCACACTCCATAAGCGCCATTTTACCTCGTCTGAAGTATTCGGGAGTATCGAGCCTGACATCTGCGGTCTCCTCAATAGCTTTTCTTAATTCAAAGGAGGATATTTTTGCGCCACTCTCGTCCTCGCCTGCAAGGATGAAATGCTTTTGTCTTTCGCCGAACACACGTATAGTTCCGCCGATAAGTCCGCAGCTCTCAAGGGCGGCGGTCAGCGGAGCAGTGAGACTGTTGTTGACCTTGCATTCCTCCTCATCGTCAGACCTTATTCCATCTAAAAGAGAGGAGATCAAGCGGTATTCCTCCCCTTTTTCATCCCTTTCGGATAAAATTATCTGATTACTTTCCTCTACCTGTGCGCTTTGATTAATTATATCGGCTATAACCTCCGCCCGCTGACAGAATTCTCTATCGGTATTCACGTCGTCGGGCGTTATTTTATTACCCTCGGCAAGAAGGTTGGCTATGGAATCTGCGTTTTTGATGCAGGGACGAATATCCTCTCTTGCGCAGAGAGAGGCACCCGGACAGCCTATGCAGTTCCTTTCCGCCACCGAAATAACTACCCTGCGGTATTCCTCACGGCTGAGGAGTGTAGGCGTTCTGTTGTGACTTGATATCAAGTCGCCCAGCCTTGATAAAACAACCGACAGCTCACTGAGTCCACCCTCAAATCTGTTCTGATAGGCCAGCGCCATAGTTCCGACCATATCCTCGGTGTCCTCTTTTATGGATTCCCTTGGCTTTTCGACCGCTCTTGCTTCACTGAGCTTTTTGAACATAGGCGCACCTACCGTGGCGGCTATCAGATATTCGGGGAGGGTGGAAAGAAGGCCGGTAAGCCCCGCTGTATATCCGCTCCATGCGCACAGAGCCACGCCGCCGACAATGACCGCATATATAGTTCCGAATCCAAACATAACTCCCGAGCAAAGTCCCATAAGAGCAAAGGATACCGAAAGCTCCCCCGAGATCATAAGGCTTGAGAAAAAGCCTACCGCCGCAGCACGTATTGAGCCAAATCTTTTTGCCGTAAGCAGAGTTACCAGGGCGGAGAAAATATAGGAAACCGATATTCCCATTATATTTACACCCTTAAAGGCAAGGCTGACGAAGAATATTATCAACAGAGCGGAAAATTGGAAGAATATGCGGTTATATTTTTCGCTTCGCTCTACGTCGGAGAGTGACAGGGTATCCTCGTTCGTGCTTATTATTTCTTTGAGTGTTATATCTGTTGAAACAAGGCCCGACAGACCGAAGGTAATAAGCGGAGTCGAAATGATCATCGTAAGGCCGAAAAGCAGACTAGCCTCGTTAAGTCCTGACCCCAGCACCTCGTACAGTGCTACCACAAACCCCGTAAGCACCGAGATAGCCATTCGTGTCAGCAGACTTTCCTTAAACAGAACACGTCTACCCTCGGGGTCCTTATCTCCGCTTGATATCGCCGCACGAAGCAGAGCTGTTACCACCGCAGAGGCGGCGAATATAATACCGTCAAGCCCCATTGTTATTCCGCCGAGAGCCACTCCGATAAGAGCCTGCCAGACGCCTGACGGAAGCATCGCAACAAAGGCAATACCAACAGGCCTCGCTCCAAAGAACAGATGACAGCGTGACAGCACAAAGCCAAGAGCGAACAGCAAAAGATCGTATGCAAGCGCCGTCCTGTCAGCCTTTATTTCTCCCGATTTTATTGCCTTTATTCGCTTTTTCAGTTTCGAAAAAGATTCCTTCTTCTTTTGTTTTTCCTTTATTACCTCGGTGTCCTTTTCGCCAAGCTTGTCCATTTTATTTTCACCTTTCAATAAGTTTTCAAATCATTATATAACGAAAGGAAAATAAAAAAAGGCGAAAATCGCCGTCGTAATTTTGTTTATTAAACCGAATGAAGCAATCTGTTAAGGAACAAGCTTGTTTTATGCCGTGGCGGATCGAAGGAATTCGACTTTTGCGAAATAAAAACCGGTTAAAAAACGCACATATTGGTAATAATTCACTTGAAAACCAATAAAGGAGGAATTTTTATGACACTTACCCAGAAGGAAACAACGCTTTTATCCGATCTTAAATCCCAGGAGCAGATCTGCATCGAAAAGTATACCCAGTATTCGCAGATGGCTCACGATCCCGAGCTGAAAAATCTCTTTACCACCCTGGCGGGCAACGAACGAAAGCATCTTGATACTCTGACACAGATCCTGGCAGGCAACGAGGTATCTATGCCTGCCGAATCTCCCTCTGCCGTACAGGCAAAGCTTCAGTGTAAGATGTCGAGCTGCAACGAGGTGGAAAAGAAAAACGACGCCTATCTTTGCAAGGATGCGCTTTCTATGGAAAAGCACGTGTCAAGCGTGTATAATACAGGTGTCTTTGAGTTCGCTAATCCTGTCCTTCGTGATACCTTAGCTCACATTCAGAAGGAAGAGCAGAACCACGGCGAGCAGCTCTATAACTACCTCGCTTGCAACAATATGTACTGTTAATGTAAACTCATAGCGTCAAAAAAAGCCGCAAGCACCATTTTTGATGCCTGCGGCTGAATCACTTTTATTATTCCTCGTCGTCCTCATCGCAATCATCCTCACGGGGCTTGTAATCATCCTCGTTGAAGTTTTTGACGTACAGACCGTTTGTATAGTAGGAATCTCCCTCTTCGCTGACAAAGGAATATTCCTCGTTATCCGCATCGTAGAGTTGACCCTTAAGATACAGGCGCCTTCCTGCTTTGCAGAAAACCTCAAGAAATTCGTCGGTATCAAACTCGTCAATTTCAATACCGTAATCGTCGTTGGCCAGCACAACTCTGACCTCTTCGCTATCACTTGCGGTATCATAGTCGTCGTCATAATTTATATATTCGTCAGAAAACTCAAAGAACTCGTCAAGCTCACCGGAATTTAAGTAATCAATAAACTTCTTAACGTCGGATTTTGTTCCGGTAACTGCGATTTCAAAATAAAGCTCCTCGTAGAGTGTCATGGTAAAAAACCTCTCCTTTTATTTTTGCGAAAAGAGTATAACATAGACGTAATGGGTTTGTCAATATATTTTCACGAAATTAATGAAAGCAAAACAGCCTCTTAAAACCTTCTTCCTATTAATATAATATCACGTGCGCACGCATGCGTTACTATAATAAAAAATAATATAAAAAAATTAAAAAAAGTTTTAAAAAACTATTGACAAGCGCAAATCTTTGATGTATAATAGGAAAGCCGACTTTGGGTTGGCAACTTGATCATTGAAAATTGAACAACATGAAATTAAGAAAAACATTGTGTTTCGGGGGAGACTCCGAAACGGTGTAAGTTCTTGTCAAAACACATTGAGAAAAAACTCAAAAGTAAGAAGAAGCTAGATTAAGATAGCTCTGAAAAAGGATTTAGGTCTCGAAAGGGATTTAGGTTATAATTTTTTAGAGAGTTTGATCCTGGCTCAGGATTAACGCTGGCGGCGTGCATAACACATTCAAGTCGAACGGTGAAGGGACTTCGGTCCCGGAACAGTGGCGGACGGGTGAGTAACGCGTGAGCAATCTACCTCTTGGTGAGGGATAAC
>CAZUJY010000062.1:0-11023 GCA_964620565.1 uncultured Ruminococcus sp.
TGTTCGGTTAAGGTTTTTTTCATATCCTTTTCGGATTTTTTCGTTCTCGTCAAATGTGACAGCCCCAAGCGTCAGCTTTCGTCCTGCAGGCGATAGCCCACACCAAGCTCGTTTACTATATATTTGTTGTCTCCCGGCTTGAGACCCAGCTTTTTCCTGATATTTGCCATATTTACCTGAAGGCGCTTGATATTTCCTTCGTCGGGATACTCGCGCCACACCGCCTTGATGATCGCAGAATAGGTCATCATCTTTCCGCAATGCTCGGAAAGAAGCGCAAGGATATTATATTCGGTCTGAGTGACCTTGATCTCCTCGTCATTTATGAATAAACGGCGTGCGTCGTAATCAATGACGAGATCCATAAGCTGAAATTTTCCGCCGGGAAGACGTCCCTCGTCGGCGCTGTGTCGGTAATTGCGAAGCGTGGTACGAACTCTCGCCAGAAGCTCCGCAGATCCGAAGGGCTTGGTGATGAAGTCGTTGGCGCCAAGATCAAGCAAGCGAACCTTTTCGCTCTCATCACTTCTCGCCGAAAGAACTATGAATGGAGTAAGATCACGCTCCCTTACCTCAGCAAGAAAGCTGCTTCCATCTCTGTCCGGAAGACCGAGATCCAGAATAACAAGGTCGGGAACGTAGGAGTAATACATAGTTTTAGCCTCGTTGCAGCTGCCTGCAAGGATAACCTGATATCCGTTAGCGTCCAGCAGAGCCGACATAAAGGTTCTTATATTTTCCTCGTCCTCTACAAAAAGAATCTTATATCTGTTGTTATTCAATTATCCTTCCTCCTCGCTATCGTTATATGAGTCATCCGACTCTGATACCGCTAATCTGAAGCTGAATACTGCCCCGCCCCCTGCGGCATTCTCAGCATAGATCCTGCCGCCGTGCGCTTTTATGATGGTCGCACACACGGAAAGACCGATGCCTGCATTTCGCACCTTGGTATCGGTGGGCTGAACCGAATCGTTGTAAAGACCGGTAAATATCTTATCCAGCCTGTCCTTTTCAATTCCACAGCCGTTATCGCATATTTCAAAAACCGCATCCGAGCCTTCGACGTATACACGAAGGATCAGCCTTGTCATTCCCTTGGCGTGATGAACGGCGTTCTCGAGAATGTTGATTAAAACCTGCTGGATCAAAAGTGCGTCCATAGGTATTATCACAACCTCGTCGGGAATATCGATCTCTACGGGAGTGTTGAAATAGCGCTTTTTAAATTTAAGGATCACCGAATCGATAAGCTCCTCAAGAACGGTGGGAGATTTAATAAGCTTTACCTTACCGCTGTCGATCCTGGTAATGGAAAGCAGGTTCTCTACCATTCCTATAAGCCATTGGGAGTCCTCTTTGATGCCGGAAACCATTTTTCGCTTGTTGTCATCCGAAAGGCTGTCATAATTGTCGAGGATCGCAGAGCTGGAGCCGTAGATCGTAGTAAGTGGAGTGCGGAGATCGTGGGAAACCGCACGAAGAAGATTAGCTCTCATCATCTCATGCTCCCCCTCTGCCTTAAGCTCCTGCCACTTTTTGATCTTTGTGGTAAGAGCGCTCGTCAAAAGGGATATAATTATCATGATAAGCGCAGACAGGAAATTCTCGGGAATGGTGAAATTAAATGCAAAATAAGGGAAAGTGAAGGCAAAATTCACGGCGAACACACCGAAAAATGCAGTGAGGATTCCATATAAATAACCGTCGGTTATAAGAGAAACAAGAAAGACCGCAAAAACAAAAAGCGTGGTAATATGCTCCTGCATCGTAAGCAGTTTATCAAGAAGCAGACTGACGGCAAAGGTAATACCCAGAATAAAGATCATAAGCGCTGTGTTTTTCAGATGCTTTAAGATTTTTGACTTCATATTTTTCTCCTTTCTTGTTTGTTATAAACAATTATATCATACATACAGTTAAGATTCGGTAAAGACGATTTTTTGCTGTTGAGCTTTTTAAAAAACGGAGCAGCTTTTGTATTCTGCCCCGTTTTATATTCAATTTTCGAGATATTTCTCAAGCGCAGCAAGCTTTACGCAAAGCACAAGAATAGCGGTTGCAGCCTCCACCTCACCGTCTGTGGGATAGGTGGGAGCGATACGAAGGTTTCTGTCCCGCGGGTCGATTCCGTAAGGATAAGTAGCACCTACCGAGGTGAGCGTTACCCCCGCATCCTTCATAAGAGTATATACTCTTTTTGCCGTTCCAGGAAGCACGTCAAGGCTTACGAAATAACCGCCTGTGGGCTTGGTCCATTCGGCAATTCCAAGTCCCTCAAGTCCGTCGAGCGCACTAAGAGTGATCTCGAACTTTCTGCCGATAAACTCGGCCAGGATCTTCATGTGATTATCAAGCGTTTCTCTGTTCTTGAAGTAGGTGGTGTGACGAAGCTGATTAAGCTTATCGTAGCCGATAGTCTGCACACCGAGGAACTGGGAAATGTGATCAAGGTTCGCGGGAGATGCGGCAAGCATGGCAACACCGCCGCCGGGGAACGTGATCTTCGAGGTGGATGCAAAGTAGAATATTCTGTCAAGATTGCCGTACTTCTCTGCCTCGGTGAAGATATCGAGAAGAGTATCACACTCGCCCTTGAAGTTATGCACCGCATAGGCGTTGTCCCACATAATACGGAAGTCAGGCGCCGCACATTCCATAGAAGCAAGACGGCGGACTGTCTCATCAGAGTAGGTGTTGCCCGAGGGATTGGAATACTTTGGAACACACCAGATACCCTTAACGGTAGGATCCTTTACAATAGCCTCGACCATATCCATATCGGGACCGGTAGGAGTCATGGGAACCGAGATAAGCTCAAAGCCGAAAAGCTCGGTCATTTTGAAATGTCTGTCATAACCGGGGGTTACGCAGATCCACTTCTTTACCTCCTCCTTACACCAAGGACGGCGGGATCCGAGTACGCCGAACAGCATCGCTCTGGCAAGGGTGTCATACATAAGCTGAAGTGAGGAGTTACCGCCTACGGTGATATACTCTGTCTTTATGCCCAGCATATCGGCAAAGAGCTGCTTACACTCGGGAATGCCGTCAAGCACGCCGTAGTTACGGCAGTCAACGCCGTTTACCGAGAAGCACTTCTCTCTCGGTCTTGCCTCGGAAAGAAGAGGCAGACTTATGTCAAGCTGATCGGAGTTAGGCTTGCCACGGGAGAGGTCAAGCTTAAGTCCTTTAGCTTTATATTCGTTATATTTTTCTGTCAGCAGACAATATTCTGCCTGAAGCTCTGCACGGGAGAGCTCTGCATATTTTTTCATCATTTTTATACCTTTTTGAAAGTTTTTGCCGCCAAAAATTCATTTCGGGTGCATTTTTATCTAAAATCGCCCCTCTATTATAGTATATTATGAAGGATTTTTCAAGTGATTTTGCAAAATTTGTCAAAAAATATTTATTTAATAAAATAACGCAAGTGATTTTAAAATCTCTTGACAAAATTTGAGATTTGTTATATAATTTAATCTGTATGAATATTTTTTGATTTTGAAAGGACGTGACTGTTTTATGGCAGGCAATGAAAAGAACAAGAAGTTAGTTACCGAAATTACCTCTATGGATGAGGATTTCGCAAAATGGTACACCGATATAGTTAAGAAGGCAGACCTTATCGACTATTCCAGCGTTAAGGGCTGTATGATCATCCGTCCCTACGGATACGCTATCTGGGAGAACATTCAGAAGATCCTTGATGCAAAGTTCAAGGAGAGCGGCGTTGAGAACGTATATATGCCTATGTTTATCCCCGAGTCTCTTCTCAAGAAGGAGAAGGATCACGTAGAGGGCTTTGCTCCCGAGGTTGCCTGGGTTACACACGGAGGCGAGGAGAGGCTTGCTGAGCGTCTTTGCGTTCGTCCCACATCCGAGACCCTTTTCTGCGAGCATTATGCTAATATTATCAAATCCTACAGAGATCTTCCCAAGGTATACAACCAGTGGTGCTCTGTTGTAAGATGGGAAAAAACTACACGTCCCTTCCTCAGATCCCGTGAGTTCCTCTGGCAGGAGGGTCACACCATGCACAGAACCGCTGAGGAGGCCGAGGAAAGAACCGTACAGATGCTTAACGTATACGCAGACTTCTTCGAGAAGGATCTGGGTATTCCCGTAATCAAGGGTCAGAAGACCGATAAGGAAAAGTTTGCAGGCGCAGAGGCTACCTACACCGTTGAGGCTCTTATGCACGACGGTAAGGCTCTTCAGGGCGGTACCTCTCACAACTTCGGCAACGGCTTTGCCAAGGCATTCAATATTCAGTTCCTTGACAGCGATAACCAGCTTAAGTATGCTTACGAGACCTCCTGGGGTGTTTCCACCAGAATCATCGGCGGTATCATTATGACCCACGGCGACGATAGCGGTCTTGTGCTTCCCCCCTCTGTTGCTCCTATTCAGGTTGTGGTTATTCCCGTACAGCAGCACAAGGAAGGCGTTGTTGAAAAGGCAAACGAGATCGCAGATCTCATCAAGGCTGCAGGCTACAGAGTTAAGGTTGACGCATCCGAGCAGTCTCCCGGCTGGAAGTTCTCCGAGTATGAGATGAAGGGCGTTCCGCTCCGTGTTGAGATCGGTCCCCGTGATATTGCAGAAAACAAGTGCGTTATCGTAAGACGTGATAACAGAGAGAAGAGCTTTGTTTCTCTCGACAATCTCAGCGAGGCTATTGCAGAGGGTCTTAAGAATCTTCAACAGGCTATCTTCGAAAAGGCTCTTGCAAACAGAGAGAACCGTACCTTTACCGCAGAGACTCTTGACGAGCTCAAGAAGATCGCTTCCGAAAACAACGGCTACATCAGAGCTATGTGGTGCGGAGATCTTGAGTGCGAGATGAAGCTTAAGGAGGAGGCTGACGTTACCTCCAGATGTATGCCCTTCGGCATGGAGCCCATCGGCGACAAGTGCGTTTGCTGCGGCAGAGAGGCTAAAAAGCTCGTTTACTGGGGCAAGGCATATTAATTAAAAGCAATTACAGAAATTCAAACCCAAGGAGGTGGCAGAGATGCAAAACGAGGCTAACGTAATAACCTTTCGTGCTTCAGACGGTAACACCGTAAGACTTGAATACAGAGATTCCCTGCCATCTGCTTCGGCATTGGCAAAGGAATACGCAAAGCAGAGATACCCCGACAGATACGTTGTATTTTCCGAGAAGCAAACGGCTGACTCAGCCATAGGCGGCTCGGTATCCGAGAGCGATCCCGAGAGCGGTCTTTACCTCTCCTGTATTCTCCGCCCTTCCATCTTCCCTTCCCAGGCCGGCTACCTCGGGGCTTTAAGCTCGGTGGCACTTGCATCTGCGCTCGAGGAGCATACAATGCAGAAAATGAGTATAGGATGGATAAGCGATATTTACTGTGGCGGCTCCAAGATAGGATACACCTCGGTTGAGGGTAAGCTTGATGACTATACCTCATACGAATATCTTATAGTTAACTTTGCGGTTAAGCTGGATCCCAAGAAATTCTCACCGAGACTTACCGACAGAGTAAGACGTGTGTTTGAGGATGAGAATCTGTCTATTCCTATGATCATGGCAAAAACCGTGCTTAACAGATTTTTTGCTATCTACCGAGAGATCAAAAATCCCGCAAAGCATCTTAACCATTATGCAATGAAATTTGCCCTGACCGACAAAAAGATCAAGTTTATCGAGAACGGAAAGAAAAAGACCGTAAGGGTGCTTGGCGTTAACAAGAGCAATCTGGCGCTGAGCATTCTGACAAAGGACGGAAGAACGCTTGAAATAACCTCTCCCTCCTCTGTAATTTTACCGAACAAAATAAGATAAAAAACACTCCCGAAGCGGAAGAATACTCTTATGCTTCGGGGTTATTTTTTTGTCCCTTCAAATCTAAAATGTATTATAAAAACGGAGGGATTGAGAATGGAATCAAGCAAAGCACGGACAATGATCAAAGTTATCAACAAGCTGATCAATATTCTGCCCGCATTTTTCTGGGCATTTCTGATTTTTGGATTTGAAGAGCCTACGGTGGCGATCATATCCATAAGCGCTGCAATCATACATGAGATCGGGCATATCATCTGTATTTTGGCACAAAGAGGAAGGCTTAACCTGAAGAGCGTGATCTCGGGATTCCGCATAACCAAGGAAGGCTCTCTCACCTACGAGCAGGAGATACGTTCATATATTTCGGGACCGCTTGCTAACGTTATCGTATTTCTTTTGCTGTCGCTCACCGCTCCCCTGCTCGGAGAGTGGGCGTGGAATACCGCCATAATCAACCTCGCCACTGCACTTTCAAATCTTCTGCCGATAGAGGGCTACGACGGCTACGGTATACTACGTGCCCTGCTTCAAAAGCGTGAAGCGGATCTGTGGATCTTAAGACTGATCAAGCGCATTTCATCCGGCCTTATCTTCGCTTTAGCCGTTTTTTCGCTGTATCTTATCGACAGACTCGGCGGAGGGTACTGGATTTTCGCAGTTTTCTTCTTTTCAATGATAAAATCCATCGAGGATGACTTGGGATAATGATTTTGGAGATTTTAAGAGATTTCGGTAGTTTTCACGAGATTTCGGGAGATTTCTTTAAATTTTGCAAGAAAAAATCTGCCAAAATACGGATAATCACGGATAATTCCGTAAAAAAAAGAAAAGAAATTATTAAAAAAGTATTGAAAATATTATTTATTTTTGTTATAATCAATCCTGTCAAGCTATAGACTGTTTTTGACCTCACTTGACAAGCAAAGACAATTCTATACATTTTAAGAAAGGATTTGAGATTTTAGAAAATGGCAAAGCTCATTGAGTTGAAAGGAATTTCAAAATCTTACGACGGCGAAAAGGTTATTGACGGTATGAACCTTTATATCCGTGACGGTGAATTTATCACCCTGCTCGGTCCGTCGGGTTGTGGCAAGACCACTACACTTAGAATTATTGGCGGATTTGAAACCGCAGATGAGGGCGAGCTTTATTTCGACGGCAAGGAAATAAGCGAGGTTCCCGCACATAAGAGACATATTAACACCGTATTCCAGAAGTATGCTCTCTTCCCTCACCTTAACGTTTATGAAAACATAGCCTTCCCCTTAAGACTTAAGAAAGCAAAGGAAGACGAAATAAAGGCAAGAGTTACCGAAATGCTTAAGATGGTTGCGCTCTCCGGCTTTGAGAATAAGAGCGTAAGCACCCTTTCGGGCGGTCAGCAGCAGAGAGTGGCTATTGCAAGAGCTCTTATCTCTCACCCCAAGGTGCTTCTCCTCGACGAGCCTCTTGGCGCTCTCGACCTTAAGCTCCGTAAGGATATGCAGAACGAGCTTAAGACTATTCAGCAGGCCATCGGCATCACCTTTATCTACGTAACACACGATCAGGAGGAGGCTCTCTCTATGTCCGATACCATCGTGGTTATGGCAGACGGTGAGATCCAGCAGATCGGAACTCCTACCGATATATATAATGAGCCCAAGAACGCCTTCGTTGCCGACTTTATCGGCGAGAGTAATATTATCGACGGCGTTATGCTTGAGGACAGACGTGCCCGCTTCTCCGGTCACACCTTCGACTGCGTTGACGGCGGATACGAAAAGAACGAGCCTGTTGACGTTGTTGTAAGACCCGAGGACGTGGACGTTGTTGCTCCTGAAAACGGTATGCTTACCGGTAAGGTTACCAGCGTTACCTTCAAGGGCGTTCATTATGAGATAATCGTGGATATTAAGGGCTTTAAGTGGATGATCCAGTCCACCGACTACGTTGCTCCCGAGGCAACCATCGGTCTGTTTATTGAGCCCGAAGCTATCCATATTATGAAAAAATCCAAATATTCCGGCAAATTCGGTGACTATTCTTCCTTCTCGGACGAGCTTGACCAGCTTTCGGATGCGGATACCGCAGAGGAGTTCTGATGATGAAGAAGAAGCGTTCCGTTATGCATTCAATAGCGGCAGCGCCCCATATTTTCTGGGCTATTCTCTTTATTGTTCTGCCGCTTATCATAGTAGTTTACTATGCCTTTACGGATGATACCGGTGCTTTCAGCTTTGAAAACATTCTGTCACTTGAGGATTACATTCCGATATTCGTGCTGTCGCTTGAATTATCCGTAATTGCAACCTTTATTTGTCTGCTTGTGGGATACCCTCTGGCGTACATAATGGCTAAGGCAAAGCCCGAGCATCAGAAGGTATTCGTTATGCTTCTTATGCTCCCCATGTGGACAAACCTTCTTATAAGAACCTACTCCATAATGGCTATCCTTGACGACAGAGGCCTTCTGAATACCATTCTCGGTACTTCAATGCATATCGTCGGTACAAAGGGTGCCGTTATCTTCGGTATGGTATATGACTTCCTGCCCTATATGGTGCTGCCTATCTACACCTGTATTTCCAAGATAGACAAGCATATGTGGGAGGCTGCGCAGGATCTTGGCTGCAGCACCGTTCAGGTCATCACCAGGGTCATCTTCCCTCTCTCCATGTCCGGCGTTATCTCCGGCGTTACGATGGTTCTCGTTCCCTCCATCAGCACCTTCTATATCTCGCAGAAGCTGGGCGGCGGAACCTTCGAGCTTATCGGTGACACTATTGAAAGACAGTTCGTTACCGGCGCTTATAATGTGGGCGGAGCTATCTCTCTCGTTATGATGATTCTGATACTTATTTCCATAGGTGTTATGAATCGCTTCTCTGAGGAAGAGGAAGGAGGTATCATTATATGAAAAAATATGCCTCCAGAATATACCTCTGCCTTGTGTTCGCCATTCTTTATATTCCCATCATTACCCTTATGCTCTTCTCCTTTAACAATTCGGAGAGCACAGCCAACTTCACGGGCTTCAGTATTGAGTGGTATATAAAGCTCTTTGGAGATGAGGACGCATTTGAGGCTCTCAGAAACACACTTATTCTTGCGGTATCATCCTCCCTGCTCTCTACCGTTATCGGTACTGCGGCTGCCGAGGGTATCTACCGAATGAGATCCAAGTGGCTTAAGAATGCGATCAACTCTGTTACCAACATTCCGATGATGAACCCCGATATCGTTACCGGCGTGTCCTTTATGCTGTTCTTTGCGGCGCTTGTAGGACTGCTCAGCATTGACGATTACGATTCCATCGGCTTTGCGGCGATGCTTATCGCCCATACCACCTTCTGCCTGCCATACGTTATTCTCTCGGTTCTCCCCAGAATCAATGAGCTTGGCGAATCGCTGACAGAGGCGGCGCTTGACCTGGGATGTACTCCCGTTCAGGCATTCTTTAAAGTAAAGCTGCCTAACATTATGCCCGGTGTTCTCTCCGGTCTTGTTATGGCCTTTACTCTTTCGCTTGACGACTTCGTTATCTCCTACTTCGTCAGCCCCTCCAACTTCCAGACCCTTCCTCTGCTCATTTATTCTATGACCAAGAAGACTGTTAAGCCCGATATGTATGCTCTCTCCACGATCATCATTATCACGGTATTTACTCTTCTTATCATATCCAACATAAAGAGCTTCAAAAAGACGGATAATAAAAAGCATAGAAAGGTAGGTAAGGCATCATGAAAAAGTTCAGCCTGATTACTTTAATATCGCTTATATCCATGCTTGTAATCCTGCTCTGCTCCTGCGGTAGCGAGGGTAAAAATGAGAAAAAGAATTATGAAACCAAAAGCCTTAACGTTTACAACTGGGGTGAGTATATCTCCGACGAGGACGACGAGAAATACGGTCTTATTGACGTAAATGCGGGGTTTGAAGAATATTTCAACAATAATCTTGCAGAAAAGTACGGCTACTACGTTGAGGTCAACTACTCCACCTATGCAACAAATGAGGATATGTATGCGAAGATCACAAACAGTGCGGTTGCATACGATATAATCATTCCCTCGGACTATATGATCCAGAAGATGATCGCCGAGGACAGACTTTTGGAGATCGATTACTCAAAGCTTACTAATTACGGTAACATTGACGAAGGCTTCAAGGGTCTTTACTACGATCCCGAGGACAAGTATTCGGTTCCCTATACCTTTGGTATGCTTGGCGTTATTTACAATGCAGAGTTCGTGGCCGAGGAGGACGCCGAGGATGAAAGCTGGGATCTTCTCTGGAATGAAAAGTACAAGGGAAAGATCCTCCAGTTCAACAATCCCCGTGATGCCTTCGGAACGGCGATGTATAGAAATAATCTTGACATCAACTCCAAGGATCCCGCTGTATGGGCTCAGGCGCTTGAGCAGTTAAAGCTTCAGAAGCCTCTGCTTCAGGGCTACGTTAACGACGAGATCTTCAATAAAATGAAGGGTGCGTCGGCATACATTGCTCCCTACTACGCAGGCGACTTCCTTACCATGGCGGCAGGGAACGAAGATCTCAGATTCTACTACCCCAAGGAAGGCACAAACTACTTTGTAGACGCTATGTGTATTCCAAAGACCTCGAAGAACGTGGATCTTGCTCACGCATATATCGACTATATGATCTCGGTTGAGGCTGCGACCGCAAACGCTCTTTATATCGGCTACGCATCCCCCAATAAGGCTGTTACAGATTCACAGTATTACAAGGATAAGCTCTCACTCAAATACGATACCGACCAAATTGACGCCTGGCAGGTGCTTTACGGCGAGAGCAAGGATGAGGTTAACAAGCTCTACTCCTACAATCCCGCCTATGAGAATTACTACAAGGACGAGAACGTGGATATCCAGGAGCGTGTAAATGCTCTCTGGGAGGAGCTTAAGACCGAGAATTCCACCGAGCTGTGGGTTCATATCACAAGTATTACTATTGTAGTCGGTGTTCTTGCGATTGCTATTTATAATATTTATATCAAGAAAAAGCGTTCAAAGGATTACAGATTAAGAGATAAGGCCAAGAAAGCCAACAAAGCCTGAATAGAAAGGGGCTGTCTCAAATGCAAATTTGAGGCAGCCTCTTTTTGGGGATAGTCAGATTTAGGCGAGAAGCGTCGCTTTGCGACCCGAAGGCGCCTCATCCACCGCCGAAGGCGGTCCCCCTTCCCCAATAGGGAAGGCTAACTAC
>CAZUJY010000063.1:0-10804 GCA_964620565.1 uncultured Ruminococcus sp.
ATGCAGGAGCACTCGATATGCCAGCCGGGATAGCCCACACCCCAGGGAGAATCCCACTTTAGCTCCTGGTCGTCAAACTTGGACTTGGTGAACCAAAGCACGAAGTCAGCCTTATTCTTCTTGTTCTCGTCAGCCTCAACGCTCTCACGAACGCCTACCTCAAGATCCTCCTCCTTGAAGTCGTTGAAAATGTAGTACCTTTCAAGCTTGGAGGTGTCAAAGTAGATGTTTCCGCCCGCCTCGTAGGCATAGCCCTTCTCGAGCAGAGTCTCGATCATTGAGATAAACTCGGGAATACAGTTGGTAGCGGGCTCGATATACTCGGGGCGCTTGATATGAAGCTTGTCGCAGTCGGCAAAGAATGCGTCGGTGTAATACTTTGCGATCTCAAGCACGGTCTTGTGCTCACGCTTTGCGCCCTTGAGCATCTTATCCTCACCCGTGTCGCCGTCGCTGGAAAGATGACCGACGTCGGTGATGTTCATAACACGGGTAACCTCGTTACCGATATAGCGGAGATATTTCTCAAGCACGTCCTCCATAGTATAGGTACGGAGGTTGCCTATATGTGCGAAATGGTAAACGGTAGGACCGCAGGTATACATAGATACCCTGCCCTCCTCACGAGGAATAAACTCCTCTCTTTTTCTTGTTGCGGAATTGTATAAAAGCATATTTTTATCCTTTCTCGCCTACGTGGCCGAGCATAATTAATCTATTGTAAATTTCGCCTCTGACAGAGGTTTTGTCAAAAGCGCATAATAAGCCGAATATCATTTTAACAGAAATATTTCTTTTTGTCAAGAAAAATAATAAAATATTTGCGCATAATTCCGAGCGAGCGTGAGATTTTTTAAAAATATTTTTACTTTTTTGGGGTTTGCTATTGTAATCTCTCGCAAAATTTGTTATTATATATCTGTGAAAATATATTACCGCACTCGGAGGTTTATCATAAATGAGCGACAACAACAACCAAAAAAACAGATTTTCCGACCTTAAAGGAATACATAAAGCCATACCTATCATTATGGGATCGGTGGCGATCTTTATTGCAATATGCCTGATAATTCCCGGAGTTATGGGAGTTGTGGGCAAGCCCATCGAAGGACTGCTGAAGGGTCTGTTCGCCTCGGGAGCTTATCTTATCCCGATAGCTCTCGGTGTTCACGCCATTTGCTATGCAAATGACTTAGCGGAAAGCAAGATCAAAAAGCGTGCTATCTTCTCTGCCGTTGCCCTTCTGCTCTTCTCCTGCGTGGACTACGCAATTACATATTGGGGTCAGGATATAGTATTCGCTCCCGCAGACGGCTTTGTTAACGCAAACGGCGGCGGATTTATCGGCGGTATATTCGGCTTCGTTCTCGCTGCCCTGTTCGGTCAGGTAGGCGTTCTTATCGTTTGCTTCGCAGTTCTGGCTGTTTATGCCGTATTCTACTTCGCAGAGAAGGCAGGATCTCTCGGTCAGGCGGCGCTTAAGGTTGCCGACGGCATCAAGGGTCTTATCGCCCGCATCAAGGGTAAGCAGGATGAGATCAAGGAAAAAAAGAGAATCCGGAAGGAGGAAGAGGATCAGCATCAGAGAGAGCTTTCAAGCCAGGAGCTGATCGACGACGAGTTCTTCAAGGCAAAGGGCGAGGCGTCGGATATCAAGATCAAGAAGCTTGGTATTGAGGAAAACGCTAGCACTCACGGTCTTTCTCCCCTGGTTGACCCTGCAAAGCGCATCGTAGAGGAGCCCGAGCCCGAGATCTCACCCGAGCCCGAGCGCAGACGCAGAAGAAGTGACAAGCCTCTCGACTTAAGCTACGGTATTGAGGAGGAGCCCGAGACCGTAGAAGAGCCCATTCCCGAGGAAAGGTCCGAGGAGCCTAAGTTTGACAACGCATTCTTCGGCCTTGACGACAAGGCTGATAACGTGTTTACCAACAGCTTCGATCCCTTTGACTTTGCTACCAGTGAGAAGGCGGCGGCAAAGTATGCAAGCAGAGTTTCTACCAAGTCTGCCATTGCCGAGGAGCTTGACGATATGACTATCGCCGAGATGAAGGCCGATCACGAGCCCACCGAGCGTGAGAAACGTATGATGGAGCTTGAGCGCAAGAAGAAGGCGTGGATGAATCAGCACAGAAAGCCCGAGCCTGCTCCTGCGCCCGCTCCCGTTCAGCCCGAGCCTGCTCCTGCGCCTATCCATGCTCCCGCCCCCGCGCCTGCTCCCGCTCCTACCGTTACTCCCGAGCCTATTACCCATCACGCAGAGCCTGCTTCAAGCGGCGTGTCGGCTTACAGCTCTTATTCCAACACCAAGACAACCTATCATCAGCCTATCAAGACTGTTGAATTTACTATTACCAAGGAGCCGAAAAATGCTCCTGCCGCTCCCATTGAGAGCGGAGCGGTAAGCTGCACCGTGGACAAGTCTGCTCACAGCGAGGAGGCTGCAGAGGACGTGGCTATCCTTATTTCCCAGAGAATTGCCAAGAGCAATCCCGCTTATGCAAGAAGCGCAAACGATCTCAAGACCTATACCAAGGTGGTGTCCGATGAGGACGATGAGCTTTACCGTCAGCTTCAGGGCATCAGTACTCCCGAGGAGAGTTCAGAGCTTAGAGTTCAGAGTTCAGAGTTGAATGCAGAATTGGATGCGGAAGTGGTTGAACCTGTTATTGATGACGACGATGCGCTTGTGCTTACGGATGAGGTAAGCGAGCCTGCGGCGGAAGCAGAGCCCGAGGCAGAGGAGCCTGTGGTTCTTGAGAGCGCAGAGCCTGTCGAGACCCCTGCGGAGGAGCCTGTTGAGGAGGATGTTATTCCCGAGCCTGTTGAGTTCACTGTCGGCAATCCCGACGCTATCGTTGAGCCCTCTGCCCAGTCTACCTATCAGCGTGCGGCGAACTTCGTTTCCGCTATGGTAAACGAGCCCGAGGCTGCCCCCGAGTTCAAGCCCTACGCAGCGCCCGTTACACCCGCTTCGCCTGTGGCGAATGAGGATGCGACACTTCGTGTTGAACGCAGTATGCTCTCCCCTACCCCCGAGGCAGCTCCCGCTGAAGCGCCTGCTACACCCGCCGCTCCTGTTGCTCCCGCCGCTCCCATAGTGGCTACCGAGCCTGTGGTTGTGGCTGAATCGCTCTTTACAGTTATTGACGAGGGCGAGGAGGAAAGCGAAGAGCCTATCTCCGAGGAGCAGAGGGAGGAAAGCGCCGTTGAGATCAGCTTCGGCGACGAGGAGGACTCCGACGCCGAGGAGTATATCAATGACGAGGATGATCCCGATGAGGATGAAGATGAGGATGAGGACGAGGACGCAACCGATGAGGAGCCCGAGGAGGAGTCCGAGGATGAGGAGATTCCTCCCGAGGAGCAGAATCCCGATGTTATCGAGATGCGCAAGATGTTCCCCTTCCTTGCTCCCCTGACCGAGCAGAAGCCTGCGGCAAAGCCCCAGGCAGAGGTTCGTGACGAGATAAATATTGCTGCGCAGATTGAGGAGGATGACGTTCCCTTCGACGAGCCTGTTCAGGTAAAGATGCCTGCTACCAGCCTTGTCCCCGCAGATGAAAAGAAAAAGGAAAAGAAAAACAAAAAGCCCGATTACTCGGACTACAAGTTCCCTCCCCTTGACTTCCTTGCAAAAGAGGAGTCGGCGTACGATGAAAACATCCAGGCCGAGATTCAGGAAAACGCAGATAAGCTTATTGAAACGCTGGCGTCCTTTGGCGTTACCGCATCCATCAAGGGTGTGGACAGAGGTCCCAGAATCACCAGATACGAGGTCGTTCCCGCAAAGGGCGTTAAGGTAAGCCAGATAATGAACCTTCAGGACGATATTGCCCTTAACCTTGCGGCAGGCTCTATCAGAATGGAGGCGCCCATTCCCGGTAAGTCGGCGGTGGGTATTGAGATCCCCAACAAGAAATCCAGCATCGTAAGACTTCGTGATCTGCTCGAAACACCCGATTTCGAGAGCTCCAAGTCCAAGACCTTCGTTTGTATCGGCCGTGACGTTGCGGGTCAGCCTGTATTCGGCGATCTTGCGAAGATGCCTCACCTTCTTATCGCCGGCGCGACCGGTATGGGTAAGTCGGTATGTATCAACTCGCTGCTTATCAGCGTGCTTTACAAGGCTAGACCCGACGAGGTCAAGCTTATTATGATCGACCCCAAGCAGGTTGAGTTTACTATGTATAACGGCATTCCTCACCTTCTCGTTCCCGTTGTGTCCGACGCAAAGCAGGCGGCCGGTGCGCTTATGTGGGCTGTTGAGGAGATGGAGCGCAGATATAACCTTCTTAACGCTCTCTACGTGAGAAGCGTTGACGCTTATAATGACAAGGTTACTGCAGACCCCTCTCTCGGTGAGTTCCTGCCCAAGATCATTATTGTAATCGACGAGTTCGCAGACCTTATGCTTCAGGTTAAGGATCCTGTTGAGCAGCTTGTTACCCGAATTGCCCAGAAGGCGAGAGCCGCAGGTATCCACCTGGTTATCGGTACTCAGCGTCCCTCTGTAAACGTAATCACCGGTGTTATCAAGGCTAACGTTCCCTCACGTATCTCCTGTAAGGTAATGTCCAACGTGGACTCCAAGACCGTCCTTGACTCCGCAGGCGCAGAAAAGCTGCTTGACAAGGGCGACTCGCTCTACGCTCCTGCAGGCTCGCCCAAGCCCCACAGACTTCAGTGCGCATTCGTTGCTGACGGCGAGGTTGAGAACATTATGAAGTATCTCCAGCAGTTCAGCGACGGCAGCTCCTACGACTCTGCCGTTATGGAGGATATCGAGCGCGCGGCGGCTAAGTGCTCCAAGAAGGGCGGCGGAGGCGACCGTGACGATTCTGATTCTGATTCGGGCAGCGGTGAGGGCTACCTCAACGACAGACAGTTCCTCGACGCAGTTGAGGTTGCTGTAAACACCCGTAAGATCTCCACCTCTCTTATTCAGAGAAAGCTTTCTATCGGCTACGGCAAGGCTGCCAAGTTCATAGATATAATGGAGGATATGGGTATCGTAGGCGAGGCTAACGGACAGAGACCCCGCGAGGTTCTTCTCACTCCGGATGAGTGGAGAGAGAAGCTTGCAAGAGCTACTCTTGACTGATACAAAAATACAAATTAACAAACAAGGAATTCGTGCCGTAGAAATATGGCACGAATTTCAAAATAGGAAAAAATTAAAGGAGGCAGGTTATGATAATTGTACTTTTAGCCGATGGCTTTGAAGAAATAGAAGCGCTGACCCCGGTTGACATTCTTCGCCGTGCGGGACTTAACGTTAAGACGGTCGGAATAAGCGGCAGAGCTCCCACAGGCGCTCACGGTATCAGCGTGATTTGTGACGCTACCCCCGAGGAGATAGATCTCTCGGCGGTGACTATGGCAATATTCCCCGGCGGAATGCCCGGCGCAACAAATCTTGACGCCTCTCCCTTTACCAACAGAGTTATTGATGCCGTTACCAAAAACGGCGGACGTCTTGCGGCTATCTGCGCCGCGCCTCTCGTTTTTGGCAGACGCGGCTTGCTTCAGGGCAAGAGAGCTACCTGCTATCCCGGCTTTGAGAAGGAGCTTTGGGGCGCTACTGTGGAGAACGCCGACGTAGTTACCGACGGCAGTATAACCACCGCAAGAGGTATGGGTGTTGCGCTTGCCTTTGCAGAGGAGCTTGTTAAGCTCTGTCTGGGAAAGGAAAAGGCTGATGAGCTTTCCTCTACCCTCTGTAAGTCCACCCTGTCCTTACCCACTATGGAATTCGAGGCAAAGGAAGAACCCTCGGCTGATGAGGAAAAGGCAGAAGCTCCCGACTCACCTCACCGCTCCGACGAACAGAACAATGCTCCCGATTACTCGGACTACGTATTTCCCTCTCTCGATTATCTCGCTCCCGACAGCGAGGAGATAGGCGAACCGGAGGAGGAGATACAGAAAAATGCCAATATTATTCTTGAAACTATGAGCGACTTCGGGATTTCCGCCGAAATCGTAGGTTATGACAAGGGTAACCGTGTCACAAGATACGAGATTCTTCCCAAAAAGGGCACAAAGGTATCCGGAATATTAAATGTTAATGACGATATTACCCTTAGCCTCAGAGTCGATGGTACCCGTATGGAAGCGCCTATTCCCGGCAGAGGTACTATCGGATTGGAAGTACCAAACAAAAAGCCCACTGTGGCAAGGCTTCGCAATCTTCTTGAAACCAAGGAGTTTAAAGGCCTGTCCTCAACCACTGCGGTTGCCATCGGACGTGATATTTCCGGCGAGGCGGTGCTTGGCGATATTGCAAAAATGCCCCATCTTCTTATCGGCGGCGCTACCGGTATGGGTAAATCGGTTGCGATTAATTCGCTTATTGTCAGCCTTCTCTACAAGGCAAGACCCGACCAGGTAAAGCTTATAATGATCGATCCCAAGCAGGTGGAATTTACATACTACAAGGATCTTCCCCATCTTCTCACTCCCATCATCACAGATCCCAAGGAAGCGGCTGCCGCTCTTAAGTGGCTGGTAAAGGAGATGGATTACAGATACAGGCTTTTAGAAAGACTTTCGGTTCGCAATATTGACGCCTATAATCAGGCAATCAAGGAAAAGACTCCCTATTACGCTCCCCTGCCCAAGATCGTCGTTATTATTGACGAGCTTGCCGACCTTATGCTTCAGGTAAAGGAGCCAACCGAGTCGAATATCGTCAGAATTGCTCAGAAGGCGAGAGCTGCGGGAATTTATCTCGTTCTCGGCACTCAGCGTCCCTCTGTCAACGTTATTACAGGCGTTATCAAGGCAAATATCCCCTCCAGGCTCTGCTGTAAGGTAAGCTCCAGCGTAGATTCCAAGGTTATGCTTGACACCAGCGGAGCGGAAAGGCTGCTTGGCAAGGGCGACGCTCTCTATATGCCCGCAGGCTCGGTAAAGCCTATGAGAATACAGATCGCCTACGTTTCGGACGGTGAGGCGGAGGCTGTTGCAGAGCATATAAAGGCGACCTACGGCAACGCTTCCTACGACCCCTTCATTCTCGACTATATTAAGGTAGAATCGACAAAGCTCTCCCGCAGAGAGCCAGACCCTGCCGATGAGGAGGGCTCCGGCGGTTACCTTAACGACGCGCGCTTCCTTATGGCGGTAGACCTTGCGGTTTCTACCGGTAAGATCTCTACCTCTCTTATTCAGAGAAAGCTCTCCATAGGCTACGGCAGAGCTGCAAAATACATTGATATTATGGAGGCAATGGGTATTGTCGGCGGCGCTGACGGCGCTAGGCCGAGAAGCGTGCTTTTAACTCCCCGGCAGTGGGAGGAAAAGCTTAAGCGTGCCACCGAAAGTTAAAGCAATAATTCAAATTGGAGAACAAAACATGGTACTTCAACCCAAACAGCGTAATATAGCCTACAGATGTCCCGACTGCGGCAGTGCGGTAATGGGAATCGTAGGCAGATTTGCCCTCTCGGCAAATATGCTCAGGCTTAAATGCTCCTGCGGAAGCGAGCATACCCTTGACATAACCTTAAGCGGCGGCAAGGTAAGGCTCTCTGTTCCCTGCCTTTTCTGTCGCCAGAACCACTCCTACGTGGTAAGCGAGGCTATTTTCTTTGACAGCGAGCGTTTCCTACTCAACTGTCCTTATTCCAATATGGATATTGCCTTTATCGGCGACGAGGACACTGTAAGCCGGGAGCTCTCACGCACCGAGTCAGAGCTTAATATGCTTATGAAAAATCTGGAGGCAGAGGAGCTATCCGATATACAGCCCCAGGAGATGAGCGACGAGGAGATACTCCCCGATCCTGCGGTTTACGACACTCTTCGCTTTATTATAAAGGATCTTGAGGAGGAAGGAAGGCTTCACTGCCCCTGCTCTGAGGGTCCCTACGACCTGCGATTCACCGCAGGAGGCATGCAGGTATGGTGCGAGAGCTGTGGCGCAGCTCACGACTTCCCCGTAACCTCACCTACTCTTGCCGAGGAATATCTGTCGCTTGATGAGCTGACCTTGAAATAAAGCCTTAAAGCAGGCCGTAATACTTCAGTATTCCACGGTAGATCCCCGTGGCGAAGAGATAGGGCGAATTTGCTAACAGCTCCGCATCATAGGGGTTGCTGATAAAGCCCATCTCCACAAGGACGGCAGGCATAGCGGTTTTCTTTAATACATAAAGACCGGGGCGGTATACTATTCCTCTGTTGCGAAGTCCGGTGGTCAGCGTCAGCTGCTCAAGTATCTGTGTGCCGAGAGCGTTCGCAACGGTTGCGCCGGGTCCGTAGACTAATGCCTCGTTGCCTGTGGCATTTGGATTTTCAGCAGCGTTGTTGTGCAGAGATATAAATATATCGGCAGGCCAGGCATTCGCCTGATTTACCCTTTCCACAAGGCTTGTGGAATTGTTGGTGCCAAGCACCGTTTCGGGGGTGGGACGTGAGAGTCGGGGTGTAAACTCCGGGTTGGTGCGCAGAAGGTTGTAGAGCCGTCTGCCTATCTCATAGGTTATGTCCTGCTCGTAGTAGCCGTTTCCCTCCGCTCCGGTGTTAAAGCCCGAGGGATTATGTCCTTGGTCAATGTATATTTTTATTGGCATAAAAACCTCCCTAGGTTAAATTCAAATCTTAAGTCAGATTTCCTTTTTAGTTTATGCAAAGGAACAAAATTTTGTTATGAGTGAAATGAGAAGAATGCTCAGCTACGTCAGGCGGGCAGTAGACGATTATGAGATGATCGAGGATGGCGACAGGATCGCCGTAGGCATCTCGGGCGGTAAGGATTCGCTATGTCTTTTAGAGACTCTTGCAGAGATGCGCCGCTTTTATCCAAAGAAATATGAGATCGTTGCCATAACCGTTGATATGGGCTTCGAGGGCAGTGATTATTCTCAGGTTGAGGAATTCTGCCGCAGAATAAATGTCAAATATGTTATAGAACGCACCGATATTGCCAAGATCGTTTTCGATATTCGCAAGGAGCCGAACCCCTGCTCGCTATGTGCGAAGCTTCGCCGCGGCTCGCTTCATTCGGCGGCGCAGGCGCAGAATTGCAACAAGGTGGCTCTCGGTCATCACTTCGACGATGCGGTGGAGACCTTTATGATGAATATGTTCTTTGAGGGACGGCTCGGCTGCTTTTCGCCGAAGTCATATCTGTCAAACAGAAAGCTGGGGCTTATCCGTCCCCTGCTTTATGCCACCGAGAAGGACGTGCAGTATTTTACCAACAAGAGAAGGCTGCCTGTGGTAAAGAGCCTCTGCCCCGAGGATCACGCCACCGAGCGAGAGAAAATGAAAAAGCTCCTCTCGGAGCTTGAAAGAAACAACAAGGGTCTTCGCCACCGCATATTCAACGCAATGTGCAAGGGTGAGATCGACGGCTTTAAGATTATCAAACCTAAGCCGAGAGAAAAGACAAACAAAAAAGCGACCGATTAATGCTTTGCACCCTCAAGGACAGTTTTTGGAACTCAATTAGATAATAAATAACAACCCACCCTGAACATAGTTCTTGGTGGGTTCAAAAATAATTTAGTATTTTAGTGATTTAGTATTGACGAACTAAGGATCATATGTTATACTATACTTGGAGGTGATCAAAATGAAACTAACTTTTGAAATCAACGAAGACTTATCTAAACGTTTTGATATGGCGTTGCAACTTACAGGAGAAAACAAGGACACCGTTTTAGAAAGCTTAATGAAGGCATATATCGTTCAGACCTTTTCACAGACTGCATCCACTTATCAAACAGAAATTCAAAAAAGCAATGCGAACAAAAATTTTGGGAAAGCCATTCATAAGATACCTAAATGGGCATCAAAACCGATGGTTGTACCGAGCAAGATCATTCGCGCATATCTTCAATTGTTAGATGAAAAAGGTTCTGTTACCTACCCCGAACTGATGCTCCGTTGTAGTGATAAAGAAAATAATCCCGATGAGTATGTAGCAACCTTTGCAAATAATTTCGCGCAAATGAAGTTTGATGATGAGAAGTCGCACGGTAAGGTGTTTGAAGTTAATAGCGCTCAAAAAATTACACTTTGGGAGAATGTCAAGGAGGTTGTTATGCTTAATCAAGATAAGTTTAAGAATCATTCTACTGCTGTCGGATATATCAATAGAAATAATCAACTCAATTTAGGAAGAACCCAAGAACGCGGTACAGATCACGGTCAGTGGCTATATCGCATGCGCTGCGAACATTGCCAAACAGAGTATACTGCTAATGGAACTGATATTTTCCAAAAGAAATGCCCCGCTTGTCAAGGTGGAGCTGATACCGGAGCAAAATAATGTTTATCATTAAAATTCTGTCGTTTGTTCTTTGCACCGTAGTCGCGTGTATTATATTCTCAATTTTGTTTTGGCTGGCTGTTTTTATGTTGCGACTCATAAACGGCATAAAAAAGCATATCGTTTGGGCGTTTCTTGATAGGGTTGTACACCTTACATTATACCCTGCAAAAAAACGTTATCGCAAAGATATTGTTGAAACAGGATTTTCAATGGGTTCACATTACCGTAGCACCCCGATTTACCACTATCGATATAAAACTGTTTTTGATGGCACATATAGAAATGTCATTGTTCGATTTGCGAATAACATAAAAATAAAGGTTAAAATCAAAGAAGAAAGTCTGCTATATCAAAAATTGCTTGATAAGTAAATTTACCTTCCGAGATACAAAAAGCCTCCCTTGTGTAAAGGGAGGTGACACGGCTTGCCGTGACGGAGGGATTGTGAAAGTAAAATTTCTCAACAGACAATCCCTCACCGCTTACGTCGGAGCTCCCTTTACACAAGGGAGCCTTTTT
>CAZUJY010000064.1:0-10789 GCA_964620565.1 uncultured Ruminococcus sp.
CCTAAATCTGACTATCCCAAAAAGAGGCTGCCTCAAATTTGCATTTGAGACAGCCTCTTATAATATTATAGAAATTAAAGTCGATGCTTTTTGCAACATCATCGAGATCGAATTTGCTGTCCTTGAAGCTAAGAAAAAGGGCGATTAAACTTCAAAACGCAAATAGCGATTTACCTTTTCAGATTATTTACAGCCTCGGTAATGCTGGAGATGGAAGATTCCTTGCCGTATTTATCCACGTCGGCCTTGTTCTTCTCGCCGTGGGTAAGACAGCCTGCGCCGCCGATACAGCCGCCAACGCACGCCATACCCTCAATGAAGTTTGCATCCAGCAGATTCTTGTTCTTCTTAAGCAGAGCAGTCTTGCAGGCCTCAATGCCGTCGCAGACCATAGGCTTGATCTCAAAGTCGATATTCTGCTCACGCATAGCCTCTGCCGCCGCTTCGGTAAGACCTCCCGAGCGGGCAAATATTCTGCCGAAGTAGGATGCGCCGGCAAGCGTGCCGTTCTCAAGGGTCTTGATGTCGATATCACGGCTGTCAAAGAGTGCCTGAAGCTCCTCGAAGGTCATTACCGCATCAACGTAGGGCTTCGCCTCCTCAAGCTGAGCCTCCGCCTTCTTGGCGATGCAGGGGCCGATGAAGATCACCTTTGCGGTGGGATCGCCCTCCTTGATGAATCTTGCGAGAGCCACCATAGGCGAGGGATTGTGGGAGATATATTCTGTAAGTGTGGGGTGCGCCGTCTTTATGTATCGCACGAATGCGGGACAGCAGGAGGAGGTAAGGAAGCCCTTTTCAGCAAGCTCACGGGACTCCTCAAGAGCAACCATATCCGCACCGAGAGCGGCGGGAATAACATCGTGGAAGCCGAGAGCGTAAAGACCGCTTATAACCTGACCCAGCCTTGCATAAGAGAACTGGCTGGAGATAGAGGGAGCAACCATAGCGTAGATCTTGTGATCGCCTTTTTTGCCCTCGGGATTTGCCGCCTTAAGCAGCTCGACCGCACGGACGATATAGGATTTGTCGCTGATAGCTCCGAAGGGGCACTGATAAACACAGGCGCCGCACTGGATACACTTGTTGTTATCAATGGTAGCCGCGCCGTCCTCGTTCATAGAAATAGCCTTTACCTTGCAGGCGTTCTGACAGGGACGCTTTCTGCTTACAATAGCGGCGAAGGGGCAGACCTTTGCGCAGGCGCCGCACTCCTTGCACTTGGACTTGTCGATATGCGCCACGTGGTTACGGTCAAAGGTAATGGCGCCGAAGCGACAGACGTCCTCGCATCTGTGGGCAAGACATCCACGGCAGGCGTCGGTAACCGAATAGCCGCCTACGGGACATTCGTCGCAGGCAATGTCGATAACCTCGATAATATTCTCGTTTTCCTTATCGCCGCCAATGGCTATCTTTACTCTCTCGCCGAGGATAGCACGCTCCTTATATACGCAGCAGCGGTGAACGGCCTCCTTGCCGGGAATGATGGTCTTGGGTATATCAATAAGGTTCTCGAGCAGAGATCCCCCCCACGCAAGTCGGGCAACCTCTCTCAATACCTTATACTTAAGATACTGTACTTTTGTGTCAAATTTACGCATAATTGTAAACCAATCCTTACTTTTTGGTCTTTTCCTTGGCTCTCTTGTCCTGAATTATCTTCATATGCTCCTCGGTGACGAGGGTAACTCCGTTCTCCTTAGCCCAGTCAACACAGCCCTTCAGCACGAGAGGCAGGAACACTCTCGGAACTGCAAGAATAGTCTTAAGAGCCTCGTCGGTGAACTTGATATTGTCGTCGGCTCTGTCAGCCGCGTAGCGAACAGACTCGAGAGATGCCTCACGCATCTGAAGAAGCTCTGCACGCATCTTGGTCTTTCTGTGGAACCAGAAGTTCTTGCTGTCACGGTAGCCGTAGTCAACGGGAAGTGCAGGGAAGTCCTTTGCTCTTACGCCGTTAATGATAGCGTCGGCATACTTCTTCTTCATAAGGATCTTGTCTACCTTAAGAATAAAGTGCGCGCCGAACTTGGAGGTGATACCGTTGAAATCGTTGTAGGGGGGCTCATAGCCTGACGTCTCGCCGGGAAGAAACTTCTCCGCGCCCTCAAGCTCACGGACCCAGGTACACTCGATAACCTGGATAGCATCCGAGAGAACGTTAGGTCTCTCCTCGCCTGTCTCCTCGTGGATAAGGCTCTTTTCAAGCTTGAAGTTGCACTTGGGCATCTTCTCCTCGGGCTTGTCACCCGGCCAGGAGAGCTTTACAGCCTCCTTAAAGGTCTTGGGGTTGTCGTCGATAAAGTTAAGCGCACACTTTCCGTTGCGGAGAATGTTCTGCGCTGTGTTAGACGAGTTACGGCAGCAGAGAAGCATTGCATAGTAATCCTTTCCTGCTACGTAGTAGGGCTGAATGAGGGAGTAGGGACCAAGGTTTGTGCTGCCGTCCTCACAGAGAGTGCTGATAACTACCGTGGGCATGGGGAAATACAGAGATGTCTGATAGAAATTGTCCACGATTCTAAGGTTTTCAAAGCTGCTCATTGTTTTTTGCTCCTTTATGTGAATGTTATTATTAGCGGAATATATTTTCTTGCCACTTTTTATTATACCTCTTTTTTAAACTGATGTCAACGGTTTTTTGGTTTTTGTGCCACATCTTGACAGCTCGCCTTACGTATGGTAAAATAATATCAGAAATATTAAAAAGCGCTGTAACCTTTTAGCATTTTTCGGTGTCTTATATAGTGAAGAATAAACAAAGGAGAGAAAACTATGAGTAAAAATTCAAAAATGACAAAAGCGCTATCTCTTATTTTAAGTCTTATTCTGCTTCTTCTCTTTACCTCTTGCTCCTATTACGGCGGTGATATAAGCGACGGAGGAGCCTTTCCCAACTACGGAGTTATGGGATCTATGGGCGAGACGGACGGCGATGATATGGCAGGCGGCGAGGAGTACACCGAGATAGTGGAAAACGACTTTGTAAACACCACGGAAAATAACACCAGCTATTTCTCCATTGACGCAAACACGGCATCCTACCCCAACCTTCGAAGCCTGATAGAAAGAAATCGCACTATTTACAAGGATGCGGTAAGGGTCGAGGAGATGCTAAACTACTTCAGCTATGATTACAAATCTCCCGAGGGAGATGATATTCTGGCGCTCAACGCCTCGATTTTTGACAACCCCTTCAACCCCGAAACCAAGCTTCTCACCATCGGCCTTGCCGCAGAGGAGGTTGACTTCTCGGGTATAAAGAATAACCTTGTATTCCTTATCGACACCAGCGGATCTATGTTCTCGGAGGAGAAGCTTCCCCTGGTTCAACAGGCATTTATGATGCTGGCGGAGAATCTTAATCCCGACGACAGAGTTTCCATAGTTACCTATGCAGGCTCTGATTCGGTAGCCCTTGACGGCGCATACGGCTATGAAAAGGCGAAGATCATGGCGGTCATCGAGGATCTTGAGGCGGCGGGCTCCACCGCAGGCGCTGACGGTATCAACAGCGCATACAGACTTGCGCAGCAGTACTTCATTGAGGGCGGAAACAACCGTGTTATCCTTGCCACCGACGGCGACTTTAACGTAGGCGTCAGCAGCACCGAGGGACTTGAGCAGCTTATTTCCGAGAAGCGTGAGAGCGGAGTTTACTTCTCGGTTTACGGCGTTGGCAGAGGAAATATCAAGGCGGATAAAATGGAGACCCTTGCTCTTGCGGGCAACGGTACTTACAGCTATATCGACAGCGTAAAGGAGGCAAAGCGTGCTCTTGTCGAGGGCATCGGCGGCAGCATCGTAACGGTTGCCAAGGATGTTAAGGCGGGCATTACCTTTAACTCCGATCTTGTGGAGTCCTTCCGTCTTATCGGTTATGAGAACAAGCTTCTCACCGAGGAGGAGTTTAACGACTCCGCCACCGACGCAGGCGAGCTTGGCTCGGGACACACCGTAACGGTGGTTTATGAGATAAAGATAAAGGACGAGGGCGTCTTTATGCGTGAGAGCGTTGAGACCATTGCCGACGTTATTATCAGATATAAGCCCACCGAGAACGTGGGCGGCGACGCCACCGAGGAGAAGGAGCTTACTCTCGGCGTTATGAACTATCACCATTACGGCAACCCCTCGGATCAGGATCTATTTATTGCATCGGTAATCGAGTTTGCTCTTATTCTTCGTGATTCGGAGTACAAGGCGGATGCAAATCTCGGTGATCTTATAGAAAGGCTGGATTCTCTCGATCTTGCAAACGACGAGTTCAAGGCAGAGTTCCGTGATCTCGTAAAGCTCTATGAGTTGAATATAAACCGACAGTAAAGAGCTAAAAAGCTTTAGGGGACGAGCGATCGCCCCCTTTCTTTTTAAAAAAGTTGACAGAAAGAAAACAATATGCTAAAATATAGGTGTAAATAAAAAAAGAAAGAGGAAAACGTTATGATGAAAAAAATAGCAAGTCTTATTTTAGTTATCATTATGATCCTTTCACTTACCTCCTGCTCGGTGCTTGAGAAGATTCCCGGTCTTGAGGGAATATTCGGTGATAGTGACACTCCCGGCGGTGATGAAACTCCCGACGAACCCGGCACAGACGATCCCGGTACAGACGATCCCGGTACAGACGATCCCGAGCCCAATCCCGACGACAAGCCCATCTGCGAGTGCTGGAAGGATGAGGACGGCGATACAATTTGCGACAACTGTGGCTCAGGTGGGCTGATTCCTCCCGAGCTACCACCCTGCGAGAATGGTTGTAAAGATGCAAACGGCGACGCTATCTGCGACGTATGCAGCAACGGTGTTCCCGTTCCCCCCGAGCTTCACACACCCGTAGTATTCCTTGCGGGCGACTCCACCGTAAAGACCTATGAGGACGGTCAGTACATCGGCGGCTGGGGACAGTTCCTCTCGCTCTTCCTCGGTGACGAGGTTATTGTAAAGAATGCGGCTCACGGCGGCAGAAGCTCCCGTTCCTTCATCAACGAGGGCAGACTTTACGATATTGAGGGCTCAAGCTTCACCTTCTCCCAGAATGGCGGCAATTCCATAGCCGACGAGATAAAGGCAGGTGACTATCTCTTTATTCAGTTCGGTCACAACGACGACGATACCAAGGCGGCGTCCTCTTACAGCACAATGTACGACAGAATGGTTCCCCTTGGCGAGCCCGATGCAAACGGTATTTATCCCACAATTCCCGCAGAGAAGATGCCTACTACATATCTTCCCGAGGAATATACCTCCAAGGCAACCGACAGCGAGGAATCCACCGCACTTTCCACTATCGCAAAGTACGGCTCGGAGTATTACGCTTACGGCAGCGGTACTTACAAGTGGTATCTTAAGCAGTATATCGACTTTGCAAGAGAGAAGGGCGCAATTCCCGTTCTCGTAACACCTGTTGCAAGAGTTAAGTTTAACTCAAACGGCGAGATCATCGGCGGCGCAGGTCTCCACGGCGACAACTTCGCTTATGTTCAGGCTGTTCGTCAGCTGGCAGAGGAGGAGAACTGTCTGCTTATCGACCTCTTCGCGGATTCCAAGGAGATCCTTGAAACCGCGACCTCCACCTACGCAAACTACCTTATGGCGCTTAAGCCCAACGAGCTGACAGGCGCTTGGCCCTCGGGCTACGACGCAACCTACGGCAACACCGAGGCAGGCTACACCGGTATCGAGGCTACCCACTATAACAAGTACGGCGCATTTCTTCAGGCGGCTGCTGTTGCAGAGCATATTCTCGCTGATGCAGAGACCTTCGGCGGCCTTTCGGAGTTTGTAAATACAGCTCCCGAGAGCTATATTGACCCCTCCAACCTTATCGGTAAGAACACCGTTTCCTCTATTGAGGGACTGTTCACTGCCGTAAGCGTTACCAATCCTGACAGATGGTACGCACAGCCCGACGAGGTAATTTCCAAGATCAACGAGCTTGACACTATGGGCGAGATTACGAACGATAACTATATCGAGATCGGCGAAATGTGCGAGCAGATCAGACTTGCCTACTATGCTCTTAATGTTGACGACCGTCCTCTCGTAACCAATCTTGATAAGCTTGAGGCGGCAGAGGCGAGAGTTAAGGAGCTTGAGATCGCCAACAGACCCGCTCCCACAAGAGTAGTGATCTTCGACGCAGATGATCTTACCCTTGATAAGTATACCGAGACCGTGGTTGAGGGCGACTTCACCCTCGTTGCCACAAGCGACAAGGCTATGGATAAGAAGTCCAAGCAGGCTGCCTTTACCTACAACGGCGAGACCTATGAGAACACCTACGGTCTCAGCGTTGGCGGCAGCGCAAAGTTCGGCTCATCAAGATACGTAAGCTTTACCGTTGACGGTCCATGCACTATCACTATTGCGGTTCAGTCCTCGGGCAGTGCGGTGAGAACTCTTTCGATGGTCAACTCCTCGGGCGCCGCTGCAGGCTCCTTTGAGGCGGGAGCAAGCCTTACCGTGACCTCTGTTGACGTTGATGCGGCAGGAACCTACTCCGTCGGCAGCGCAGGCAGCGGTATGTATATCTTTATGATTATTATCGAATATTTCGAATAAAAAGCTATATTTGACAAGAATTATTTACATTTTATCAGAAAAAGGAGGAAAAATATGACTATATCCTACATAAAAGAGCGGGCGCGCCTTGCGCTCTCGGAACGCTGGGGAATATCCATTTTAGCAGGTCTTATTGCATCCTTCTTCGGCGCAACCAGCTTCAGTGGCGGCGGCAGCATTGAGTTTAAATTCGGCGAAGATACGGATGTTAATACGGACGTGAGCATGGAGGATATGCTCGCCCGGCTCGGCATTACCGAGGATATGCTGGCATTGATTGCGTACTTCCTCGTGGTCGCCGCCTTCATAGGTCTGATCGTTATGGTCGCTAAGTTTATTATCGGCAGTGCGGTTGGCGTTGGCTATGCCAAGTTCAACCTTGACCTTGTTGACTTTCGCACTCCTTCTGTCGGCACGCTCTTCAGCCGCTTCAGACAGATGGGAACTGCGATCTGCGCTAATCTTCTTGCCACTCTTCATGTAATGCTCTTTATGCTTCTGCTAATTGTTCCCGGTATAATCGTAGCCTTTAACTACGCTATGGTGAACTACGTTCTTGCCGAGAATCCCGGCTTTACCGCCAGCGAGGCTCTTGCAGAGTCAAAGAGAATAATGAAGGGCCATCGATTCAAGTTCTTCTGTCTTAACCTGAGCTTTATCGGTTGGTCGTTCCTTTCGGTTCTCACTCTCGGTGTGGGCTTTATCTGGCTTGTGCCCTACGTTGAGGCATCCCATGCGGCTTTCTACCGTGAGATAAGCCATCCGTCAGTGAATTATATTTAATTTCGACGAAATTTTAAGGGTCGGGCAAAATTGCCCGACTCTTTTTTGAGTAAATATCTTGCAAATGTACGCTTTTTGTTATATAATTATAGTGTAAAGTAACTAAACAAGGGTAGATCCATGGGGATAAGAGAAATAATAATCATTGTGGGTCTTGTGATCTCGCTGCTTCTTTTCGGAGTTATTGCTACGCTGGATCAGGCCATAGACCCTACCGATAACACAAACGAAACTATTGCCGAGCGAAACGTCAGCACCGAGGATGCCATAACACGTCATCTTGTGGAGGCGCTGGCGACTATGGATGAGAACGGCGCTTCAACCGTCAATCTCGACTCCTACGATATAAACGAGCTGCTCTATTCCTTTAAATCAAAGCTTGATATGGGTAGCATCAAGGCGAGGAGCATATATATTGAATCGGGGGACTTCGGATACAGGATCTGTCTGCCGATGCAGATATACGGCTTTAAGACTATGGTGTCGGGCTATATCAGAATGAGCTCCGAGGACGATGACATCTGCCTTTACCTTTCGGGTATGAAGGTGGGTGATATGAGTATAGATTCTGGCTTCGTTTCAATGCTTGGCGTCAAGGGCGCTATCACCTCTGCTCTTCGCGGGCAGGATATAGAGGCTCGCTTTGAGGGCAGAGATCTGTTTATCAGGCTGACGAGGGAGAATATCGGCAGCTTTGTTGACGCTCATTTCAAGAACGATCCGAACCGCAGTCTGATCAACGCCATATACAGCGTGGTAATGGTCAACAGCAAATCGGTAAAATTCGATATTCACAGCCCCGAGGACATCGATCTTACTATCGACCTCTCCGCATTCGGCGGAAGAGCGAGCGATAAATACTCGGGTCTTAACGGCTTTAGCGAGGATCTTCTCCGCCGTGGAGTGATCGACGAAGAGAAGCTCGCTCTTGTATCGAAATACTACGTAAACGGCTATCAGCGGCTTACCGTCTCGGAGCAGACCGAGCTTTCGGCACTTCTTTCGGCAGAGCCCTACTTCGGTGAAATTGAGAGCTATACGGGACTTGTCGAGAGGGAGAAGCTGTCGTTGCTTTCGCTTCTGCTCAGTCAGTTTGAGCTTTCGGATGAGCTTTTCAGCCCCGGCTTTAAGATCACTGACAGCAATATCAATTCTATGCTCTCCGACCTGTCGGCTGCGGGTACTGTGATACAGTATGTAAATCCTGCCGACTCCTCCTGCGTCTATGTAGTGGTGGACAGACTTTATTGCTCTGTCTCCGATGGACGCTTCGGTATTTTTATCGACGTGGACATTAACGGCTATCTCTTGACCGTCTCCGCCCATTTCACCACCGGCGAGTCGCCAATTACTGCCGTGGAGGGCAGCCTTGACAGAGCGCTTCTCGGCGACTATCAGCTGAGTGAGAGCGAGACCGACGGACTCTTCGGCTTCCTTGCGGATCAGCTTGGACAGGATTGGATATTCGCCGATAAGGAGAAGAGAACGCTCACCCTTGATTTTACCTCTACCTTTAAGGAAAATCAGCTGCTCTACGCACTTCTCTCGGGCAGCAAAAACACTACCACCGTATGCAAGAGCAGTCAGACACACGAGGGCGGCTTTGTGCAGATAAAATTCAGATTATTTTAATAAAAAAATAAAAGGAGTACAAGCTATGTCACGTGGAAACGTAATGGTAGGACAGTCAGGCGGTCCTACTTCGGTTATCAACGCAAGCCTGGTTGGAGTTTTTAAAACCGCAAAGGATGCAGGCTGTGGCACTGTCTACGGTATGCGTAACGGAATCGAGGGATTACTTCAGGAAAGATATATAGACATTTCCGATTACATCAAAAACGATCTGGACATTGAGCTTCTGAAAAGAACCCCCTCATCCTTCCTCGGCACCTGCCGCTTTAAGCTCCCTCACGCAGATAAGGCGCCCGAGCTTTATGAGAAGATCTTCAATATCCTTAAGGGACTTGACGTAAAGTATTTCTTCTACATAGGCGGTAACGACTCTATGGATACCATCATGCAGCTGTCAGGCTATGCGGCAAAGGTTGGGTCGGACATTCGCTTTATGGGTGTTCCCAAGACCATCGACAACGACCTTGCCTGCACCGACCACACCCCCGGCTACGGCTCTGCGGCAAAGTATATCGCATCCACAATGAAGGAGATCATCCGCGACGCAAAGACCTATCCTAACGACTCTGTTACCGTCGTTGAGATAATGGGACGTAACGCAGGCTGGCTTACCGCCGCTGCCGCACTCTCCCGCTCGGAGGATTGCGACGGCCCCGATCTTATCTATCTTCCCGAGGTTGTATTTGATCACGAGAAGTTCCTTGCTGAAATCAAGGAGAAGAAAAAGACCAACAAGGCTGTTATCGTAGCAGTTTCCGAGGGTATCAAGACTGCCGACGGCAAGTACGTCTGCGAGGCTAACAAGAACACCACCCTTGTAGACTCCTTCGGTCACAAGGCGCTTGGCGGTACCGCGCTCTACCTCTCCGACTATCTCACCGACCAGCTTGGCATCAAGTGCCGTGGCATCGTCCTCTCCACCCTTCAGCGCTGCGCATCTCACCTTGTTTCCCGCCGTGACATCACCGAGGCGTTTATGGCAGGCGCAGACGCACTTCAGGCGGCTCTCCGTGGCGAGACGGGTAAGATGATCATCTTCAAGCGTATCTCCGGCAACCCCTATTCCATAGTTACCGACATTATGGATATCCGTGAGGTTGCGAACAAGGAGAAGTGCGTTCCTCTCGAGTGGATCACCGAGAACGGCACCTACGTATCCGAGGAATTTGACGACTACGCACGTCCTCTTATCATCGGCGAGCTTTCTCCCTTTATGGTAGACGGACTTCCCAGACACCTGTTTATTGATAAATAAAATAAGATTATAAAAAGGGGCTGAGCCATTAGCTTAATTAAAAGCTTTTGACTCAGCCCCTAAATATTTAATGACTGTTGTAATCTAAATAATGCTTCTTTACTGCCGTGAAGGATTTGTCGCTGATTACGTGTTCAATACGGCAGGCATCCTCTGTTGCGGTTTCCTCATCAACGCCGAGAGCCATAAGCATCTTTGTCAGTACGGTGTGGCGTTCGTATAGCTGTTCGGCAAATGCCTCTCCCTTGGGAGTCATCGTGATGTATCCGTCGGAATCTACCGATATATGCTCGCTCTTTTTCAAAAGACCGACAGCACGGCTTACGGAAGGTTTTGTGTAGCCGAGATAAGCACCAACATCAATGGCGCGGATCTTATCATTTTTCTGTAATAAAACGTATATTGCTTCGAGATACATCTGTCCCGATTCGTGAAGTGCCATAGATGTAACCTTCCTTTCTGCAAGTTCAATATATTATAACATGGAAGGAAAAAATTTTCAAGTGAAATCGGCAAAAATTAGCCAATACTAACAATTTTGTGCAAAATTAT
>CAZUJY010000065.1:0-10751 GCA_964620565.1 uncultured Ruminococcus sp.
TGTCGAGAACGTAGTAGTGACCGGTTGCGGGAACCTCGTTCTGCGCTACGATAACCGCGTTACACTCGGAGCAGTGAGAGCCCTCGGTCTTACCGGGAGTAGTACATGTAGCAGGAACAGCCGCATCAACTACGGGAGTATGAGTATGAGAAGTTTCAACTACTTCGATTCTGTAGATGTAGTTAGCGTTGCCCAGGTTACCAATGTAGTAGGTACCTGCAGCGGGAATTTTAAGAGTGCTGATATATGCTTCGCCGTTCGTTCCCGTATTGGTCTGGTCAATAGGAGTCTGATTCTTGCCACCCTCTGCGGTTACGATAGCGATGTATCTCTCGTTATCAGATGAACCGCATACCCACCAGATCTTTATGGTAGCGGGACCACTGGTAGTGATCTCAATAGCGGACTTGTTGATAACACCGCTGCTCCAGTTGATCTTACCACCAAAGTTGATTCTACGTGTGCCACGGTAACCGTCGGAGAATACCACCTCTGCGGCATCATCAACCTTGGAACCACTCTTATAAATAATAGTGAAGTAATCACCGTGAGTTACTCTGTTGTTGTCTTCTGTAGACTCGTAGAGATCAAGCTCGCTGGACTCGAAAATGATAGTGCCTTCTGGGGGCTCGGTGAAGTTAGCGTTAGCTGCGCCACAGTTCTTACAAACGCTTCTGATGTAGAGGTGAGGAATAATCGCTATTTCCTCCTGAGCGGTAAATACTTCATTACATACGGAGCAGTGAGAGCCTGCAGTCTTGCCGGCGGTGGTACAGGTAGCATCTACTGCTGCGTCTGCAACCTCGGTGTGTCCCTTTGCGGGAACAACTTCCTGCGCGGTAATAACGGTGTTACATACAGAGCAATGCTTACCCTCGGTAAGACCGGTTTCAGTACAAGTGGGAGCTACTGCTGCGTCTGCAACCTCGGTGTGGCCTGTTGCGGGAACAACTTCCTGTGCGGTGAGAACCTCATTACAATCGGGGTTAGCGCACTTAGAGCCTTCGGTAAGACCGGTATCGGTACAGGTTGCTGCCTTACCCTCAAGAACTACGGTCTCGGTGTGCTTACAAGCAACGTCACGGGTGAAGCCGCATTTGTTACAATCAGCATCCTTGTCATCGTCGTAGGTGTGATCAAGGATAGGAGTTTCGGAATCGGTGTAGGAATCATCACATCTGGAACAGGTGTGAGTGGTGTAACCTGCTGCCTTACAGGTAGAATCGGTTACAACTGCAACGTAGTCGTGACCGAGAGCATCAACAACTTCCTGTGCAACCTTTTCGTCGCATCTGGAGCAGTGAGAGCCTGCAGTCTTGCCGGCGGTGGTACAGGTAGCATCTACTGCTGCGTCATCGATCATATCGTGACCAAGAGCAGGAACCTCGTTCTGCGCTACGATAACCGCATTACACTCGGAGCAGTGAGAGCCAGCGGTAAGACCTGTAGCAGTACAGGTGGAAGCTACTGCTGCGTCAACTACTTCGGTATGAGTGTGAGGAGTTTCAACTACTTCGATTCTGTAGATGTAGTTAGGGTTGCCAAGGTTACCAATGTAGTAGGTACCTGCAGCGGGAATTTTAAGAGTGTTGATATATGCTTCGCCGTTTGTTCCCTTTTCGGTCTGGTCAACGGGAGTCTGATTCTTGCCACCCTCTGCGGTTACGATAGCGATGTATCTCTCGTTATCAGATGAACCGCATACCCACCAGATCTTTATGGTAGCGGGACCACTGGTAGTGATCTCAATAGCGGACTTGTTGATAACACCGCTGCTCCAGTTGATCTTACCACCAAAGTTGATTCTACGTGTGCCACGGTAACCGTCGGAGAATACCACCTCTGCGGCATCATCAACCTTGGAACCACTCTTATAAATAATAGTGAAGTAATCACCGTGAGTTACTCTGTTGTTGTCTTCTGTAGACTCGTAGAGATCAAGCTCGCTGGACTCAAGAATGATAGTGCCTTCTGCGGGCTCGGTGAAGGCAGCGTTAGATGCGCCACAAACTGCGCAGATGCTTCTGACGTAGCGGTGAGGAACGGTTACTTCCTTCTGAGCCTCAAGAACCTCCTTACATACGGAGCAGTGAGAGCCAGCGGTAAGACCGGGCTTGGAGCAGGTAGCGTCTACTGCTGCGTCCTCAACCTCGGTATGACCGAGAGCTGCAACCTCCTCCTGCGCAACCTTATGGTCGCATCTGGAGCAGTGAGAGCCTTCGGTAAGACCGGTTTCGGTACAGGTAGCAGCCACTGCCTCGTCAACGATCATATCGTGACCGAGAGCTGCGATCTCTTCCTGCGCGGTGAGGATCTCGTTACAATCGGGGTTAGCGCACTTAGAGCCTTCGGTAAGACCGGTAGCGGTACAGGTTGCTTCCTTGCCCTCAAGAACTACGGTCTCAGCATGCTTACAAGCAACGTCACGGGTGAAGCCGCATTTGTTACAATCAGCATCCTCGTCGTTATCGTAGGTGTGCTCAAGGATAGGAGTTTCGGAATCGGTGTAGGAATCATCACATCTGGAACAGGTGTGAGTGGTGTAACCTGCTGCCTTACAGGTAGAATCGGTTACAACTGCAACGTAGTCGTGACCGAGAGCATCAACAACTTCCTGTGCAACCTTTTCGTCGCATCTGGAGCAGTGAGAGCCTGCAGTCTTGCCGGCGGTGGTACAGGTAGCATCTACTGCTGCGTCATCGATCATATCGTGACCGAGAGCTGCAACAACGTTAGACTTGCTCTCATAACCGCATACGGAACAGGTAGCGATATCTGCGCCCTCTTCGGTACAGGTGGCAGCTACGTTAACAGCGTCACCGAGAGTGTGCTCGTGAGGAACAAGCTCGATCTGGAAGAGATAGTTGCTACCGCCTTTAGGACCAACGTAGTAGGTACCTGCTGCGGGAATTACAAGCTCGGTAGAGATATAAAGAGAATTCTTAGTAGTTTCGGTAGTAGTTTCAGAAATAATATTGCCCTCGGAATCAAGGAGAACAAAGTTTCTGCCATCGCCACCTGCTACATACCAAAGCTTTACAGTGTAAGACTTGTCAGCGGTAATCTGAATAGCGTTCTTATTAGGAACCTCACCGGTAGGAATGGTGCCACCAAAGCTAAGTCTGAGAGTGCCCTTAAAACCGTCACTGAAGGTCTTTTCGCTGCCGTCAACCTTGTTGGAGGAGCTGAAGATAACAGTAAGAAGGTCACTGTGCTTATAGGTATCGCCGTTATTGTATGCACCATCAAACTTATCCCAATCGCTGAAGTTGATAAGAGCCGCATTGAAGTTAGGATCTGCTGCGCCGCAAGCACTGCAAGAGCCGTTAGAATAGCTGTGAGCTACTACAGCAATTGCTTCAGTGTAAGTATTGCCACAGGTCTCATCAGAACAGGTGTAGGTCTTAACACCGGGAGTAGTACAGGTAGCCTCTGTTGTTACCTCGGAGGTGTAGGAGTGAGTATGAACGTCCTCGCCACCTTCGGAATCGGAACCACTTTCGCCGCCTTCAGGAGTAGAGCCGGCAGCATATGTGTAAGACATATAGAAAAGATTTATAGAGTCACCTTTTTCGATAGTGTGATCTCCTGCTTTAAGGTCCATAGTCAGAATCTGAGTATCCCCAAGCTCATACTTGGTGCCATCGACTTTAACCTTCTTACCAACTGCGCTTGTGGATCCGCCGAATACAAGTGTAAGCGAACCATCTACAGGAGCGGTAAAGCTAATCAAAGTGGAAGATTCCATCTTAAGGCACTTGGTGAGTGTCAAATTATTATACGAAACACTTCCCTTGTCTGTTGAAGTATTTCCTGTAATTGAAAAGAATTCAGAATCCTTTTCGCTTTCAGTGAAGTTGTGTACTTCTGTTGTCTCATCTGCCGCGCTAACGATAATAGTTGTCATACCAACTATCATAGTAAGCACGAGAAGAAGAGCAACTGTTATTTTGCGTGTTGTCTTCATGATATTTTCCTTTCTTGGTTAAAAAAATTTTTCTCACGCTATCACGATTATAGCATATTTATTTATTTTTTACAATGAGTTTTTTGATAAATTTATTTTTTTGTAAATTTTGCATAAAATCTTAAATGGCGTTCATCTATTTTGACAAAAAAAGAGGGACGCCGAAGCGTCCCTCTGGGAATGTTATTGCTTATTACTGCTTCTTAACGAAAAGATTCTTGAAGAAGTTGCCGATCTTAGCGAAGAAGCCTACGATAGCTGCCCATACTTTCTGGAAGAAGTTGGGCTGGGGCTGCTCGTCGGTGCCGGGCTCGTCAGTGCCGGGCTCATCAGTGCCGGGCTCGTCGGTGCCGGGCTGCTCGGGAACGTAGTTAGGATCCTTCTCGCCACACTCGCACTCGCCTTCTACGAAGTTGTGCTCGTGAGGAGGAACGATGTCGGACTTAGTGATGTTCATGGTGAACTCACCTGCGCCGCACTCTACGTATCTCAGACCGATCCAGTATGTACCGGGCTCAAGGTCTGCCTCGTTGCATACGTATACGCTCCAGGATGCGCCGCCGTATCCAAAGTCTGCGCCCTCGGTGTTGATATCGATGGTGAAGATGAAGGCTACCATTGTGGTATTTGCAGAGAAGGTGTAATGACCCTTTTCGGTTACTACGAAGGGAATGTACTCTGCGCCTGCCGCTGCAAGAGTATCGGTAACAACGATCTTGTTGTCGCCAAGTACAAGTGCGTTCTTGTGCTCAGGCTCTTCGGTAGGCTCTACCTTAGAGATGTTTACAGTGTACTCACCTGCATAGTATGCTGCTACGTAGTAGTAGCCGGGCTGAAGCTCTGCTTCCTCTGCGAATACGTACCAGGATGCACCAAGAGTGCCGTCTGCCGCAATGGAGAAGTCAGCGCCCTCGGAGAAGATGGGAGTAGTGAAGATGCATACGATGGTAGCGGGATCTGCTGTGATCTTGTAGTTGCCTGCCTCGTCGATCTTGATCATACCGAATGCAGAACCGCTCTCGCCTACGGTAACGGTGTTGTCACCGAGAACGATGGAGGGCTTAATGTCATAGCAGAAGTAGCAAATGTCGAGAACGTAGTAGTGACCGGTTGCGGGAACCTCGTTCTGCGCTACGATAACTTCATCACATACGGAGCAGTGAGAGCCAGCAGTCTTGCCGGCGGTGGTACAGGTTGCTGTAACTGCTGCGTCTGCAACCTCGGTGTGTCCCTTTGCAGGAACAACTTCCTGCGCGGTAATAACGGTGTTACATACAGAGCAATGTGCGCCTGCGGTAAGACCGGTTTCGGTACAGGTTGCTGCCTTGGAAGGATCAACAACCTCCTTGTGTCCGAGTGCGTTAACGGTCTGCTGAGCTACGAGAACCTTATCACATACGGAGCAGTGAGAGCCTGCGGTAAGACCGGTTTCGGTGCAGGTAGCTGCAACTGCAGCGTCGGCAACCTCGGTGTGGCCCTTTGCGGGAACAACTTCCTGCGCGGTAAGAACGGTGTTACATACAGAGCAATGCGCGCCTGCGGTAAGACCGGCTTCAGTACAGGTGGGAGCTACTGCTGCGTCGATAACCTCGGTGTGTCCGAGTACGTCAACGGTCTGCTGAGCAGTAAGAATGTCGCCACAGATAGCGCACTTTTCACCGGCGGTAAGACCGGTTGCGGTACATGTGGGAGCCTTAGCCTCGAGAGCGATTGTTTCGCCGTGCTTGCAATCACGCTCGAAGTTACAAACGTTACAGATAATGTCGTTTTCGTCGTCGTACTTATGACCCTCTGCAGGAACCTCGTTCTGCGCTACGAGAACTGCATCACAAACGGAGCAGTGAGAGCCTGCGGTAAGGCCGTTTTCAGTACAGGTAGGAGCCTTAGCTTCATCAATAGCCTCGGTGTGTCCCTTTGCAGGAAGGATCTCCTGCTTAACAAGGATAGTGTCACATACGGAGCAATGCTTACCCTCGGAAAGACCGGTTGCGGTACAGGTGGGAGCTACTGCTGCGTCGATAACCTCGGTGTGTCCGTTTGCAGGAACGATCTCCTGTGCTACAACGTGATTACATCTGGTACAGTGCGCACCCTTGGAAAGACCGGTTGCGGTACAGGTGGGAGCTACTGCTGCATCGGTTACAAGTGCGTGATCGAGCGCTTTGATCTCCTCATAGGTGGTGTAGTCGCATCTCTCACAGGTAACGTACTCGCCCCAACCAACAGTAAGACAGCCGGGAGTCTGTGCCTCGTGAGTGATCTCCTTATGTCCAAGCTTAGAAACTACGGTATCGGTGTAGCTGTCGCCGCAAGAACAGGTTTGAGTGGTGTAACCGTCCTCTGTGCAGGTAGGATCGGTAACAACTGCCTCGTAAGAGTGGTCTGTTACATTCTCTGCATTACAAATATCGCAGTTATGATCGGTGTCGGTATTAACGTCGGAATGGATACATTCCCACTCGACATTAAGCTTGTTAGTAGCTGCATAGAAGGTAAATGTATACTTACCGCCCTTAGCCACAAGCTTACAGTTAGCAGCAACATCAGCACTCATATCCCAGCCGGCATTGTAATCAGCGGTGATAGTAGTATCATTGATTGTGCCTTCGTTACCAAGCCAATCGTTGTTGGCAACAATCTTGAACTCGTAAGTACCTGCTTCAAGGGTAACAGTAATAGTGAATACGCCATCAGCATATGTCATGCTCTGGAGTACCCAGTTATCGCCATCCATAAGCATACTACCTGCAAGACTTGCAGAAGCGTTCATATGCTTAAGGCCTTCAACAACTTCAAGGTCTGCGGTCTGAGTACCGTTACCATTGTTGAATATCACGAAATCATATGCCTCGGGTACGTATACGGAATAACTGCCGTCTTCATTTGCGGTAAGCTTGTTTCCGGGCCATGCGCCGGCATCTGTACCAGCTGCCTTATTGAAAGCATACCAGTAAACATCTGTCCAACCGGCAGCATTAATTAACTTTACAAGAGTACAGGTACAACCTTCAGTACCGTGAGAAATAAGCTCACTGGTAGTATCAACAGCACCGCAATCACAAGATGCATACTCGGTACAGGTTGCAGGATTGCTGTAGGTGTGCTCATGAGAAGCAGACCACTTGCCTGTAGAGTTGTTAAAGATGTTAGATTCATCGGTGGGGAGAGTAAGGTCGTCTGTCTTAACGGTGTCCGTGGATGCTCCGTTAGTGAAGATAACATAATTGTAATCTTCGGGTACAAGAACATACCAGAATCCGTCATCGCCAAGTGTCATAGCTTCACCAGGCCACTTACCGGAGGTTGCTCCACTGGTCTTATGGAATGCATACCAATATACATTTGTCCACTTTGCAGCGTTATCAACCTTTACAAGAGTACAGGTACAAGCCTCGGAGTCGTGTCCAAGAGGCTCACCGTCGGGCTTTTCAGCGCCGCATTCACAGGTCTCGCCCTTGCTGCAAGTAGCAGGAATTGTGTATTCGTGTACGTGAGGTGCAGACCATGTTCCGGTGGAGTTGTTACAGATAATTTTGTCATTAATAGGAACAATAAGATTCGCAGTCTGTTTGTTATTGTTATTATTATTAAAGATTATATAATAAGAACCGGCAGGAACATAATAGTACCAGAGTCCGTCTTCTCCAAGTGTCATTTCTTCGCCGGGCCAAGATTTACCGGCACTCCAATTTTCATCTGCATAATAGCAATAAACGGTATCCCACGCTGCAGCATTATCAACCTTTACAAGAGTACAAGTACAGCCATCTTCTCCGTGCGCTATCGGTTCACCGTTAGGATCAACTAATCCGCACTCACAGGAAGCAGCCTTCTGACAAGTAGCTACGATCGTATATTCGCACACATGCGTATCATCAACAGGTGCCTGAACAACAGCATTAAACACACCATTAATAATAGTGATGGTCACTGTACTACCATCCTCAGCAACAGCAAGCGCATAGTTACCAACATTCGCAGCATTGGAGCCATTCGCACCATAAGCGTTGTCCCAAGTGCCAAGCTTTTTAACCTTTAGTTCGTAAGAGCCTGCGGCAACGTCATTAAGAACGATCTTATAATTGCCATCTTCATATGTAAGGTAGTTTGCTTCGCTGTCATCCCACGTATTGCAAATAGTACCAACGAGAACGTAAATAGTACCTACGCCGCAGCCATCGTTGTCGCATATACCGTATTTGTTATATTTGTGTTCAGTACATGCAGGAGTATAATCATAAGTATCGATGTGATCGCCTTCCTCGGAAGACCAATCCCATTGCCAACATTCTCCATCAACTATACCGGATACAATATCAGGAGTCTGTTTCTGGGTGCCGTTGTCTTTACCTACAAAAATAATGCCTTCACAATTTGATGGAATATCAATAGCATAAACAGCTTTGTCATCTGCCGTACCAACCATTGTCATTGCCTCGCCGGGCCAAGTTGTTTCGAAACCACTGCCCCAATAGTGACAAGTAATATCGGTGAAGTTCCAGTTGTTACGGAAATAAACAGTAATTGTTTCACTCTCCGCAGATGCGGGAATGATTGCAAGAGTCATCATAAGCACCATTACGATAACTAATGCAATTGAAATTTTGCGTGTTGTTTTCATAAAAAGTTTCCTTTCTAAAAATTTTTATTTTACGCCATAAAAATTATAACACATTTGGTTATTTTTTTCAATATCAAAGGAGATGATTTATTTTTTTTGTGAGTTTTACACAAAACGAGGGTTTTAATGGTTGTTTAAGGTTTTCAAGAATTAGGCGACAAAAGGGAGATTTTGTTTGACTTTTACGCTTTTTTCGGCGGTTTTTTTAGAAAAAAAGAAAAAACGAGCGCTTTGCTTTGCGCTCGCTTTTATTTTAAATTTGTGCAACTTTGATAATTATTTATCAGCTTGCTACCCAACAGAAGCTCCACGACCTCGGCAGGTGTGCTTGCAATATAGGTAAAGCCCGAGCTGTCAAGCTCTTCCCTGCTGCCGTGTCCCCAGGCAACGCCCATACTGTCAATTCCGCACTTTGCGGCGCCCTCGGCATCGTACATACGGTCGCCGATAAGTATGGCACGGCTGCGATCTGCGCCTACCGAATTAAGGCTGTAATCAAGCACCTGCCACTTGTGGTCACGGTTGTCGCCTGCGGCTCCGCCCATAAAGTCGAAGTACTTGTCAAAGCCGAAAAGCTTCATTATTTTAATAGCGGTGCCCTCCGGCTTTGAGGTGGCAAGAACCACCGTTTTGCCTGCCGCCTTAAGCGCGGAGAGCATTTCGTATACGCCGTCGTATACCTTGTTATCCCACCAGCCGTAGATGTTGTAGTATTCACGGAATTTCTCTATCGCCTCGATAACCGTATGCTCGTTAAAGCCGAACTCGTCCTGCCACACCACGTAAAGCGAGGGACCGATAAATCGGCGGAGCGATTCACGGCTGCCGTAGTCGGTCACACCCATTTTTTTGAACGCATATATAAAGCCGTCAACAAGTCCCCTCTCGGGGTCGGAGAGAGTTCCGTCAAGGTCAAAGGCTATAACGTCGTAATTCTTCATAAAAACCTCTTTTTCGTCGTTGTTACATCTATTATAGTATAAAATGCGCCGAAAGTCAACAAAATATTAACGGGAAAAGGGCGGATAAAAATCCGCCCCTAATTCTGCATTTATTACACAACGCCCTGCGCCATCATTGCGTCCGCAACCTTAAGGAAGCCTGCAATGTTTGCGCCTGCAACCAGATTGCCTGCCATACCGTACTTCTCGGCTGCGGCTACGGAGTTTGCGAAGATGTTCTTCATAATCATATGAAGCTTTTCGTCAACCTCCTCGGCGGTCCAGCTGTATCTCATGGAGTTCTGGCTCATCTCAAGACCCGAAACAGATACGCCGCCTGCATTTACAGCCTTGGAGGGAGCGATCTTCACACCCTGCTCGGAAAGATAAGCCGATGCCTCTGCGGTGGTTGGCATATTTGAAACCTCAACGTAGTATTTTACGCCGTTTTCAACAAGCTTCTTTGCATCCTCGATGCCAACCTCATTCTGTGTTGCGCAAGGCATTGCAACGTCAACCTTAACGCCCCAGGGCTTCTCGCCCTTGAAGAAGGGAACGCCGAATCTGTCTGCGTAGTCCTCTGCTCTGTTGCGGCAGGATGCACGCATCTCGAGAAGATAATTGATCTTCTCCTCGGTGTTGATACCGTCGGCATCGTATACGTAGCCGTCGGGACCCGAGATGGTAACTACCTTACCGCCAAGCTCGGTGATCTTCTTTACGCTTCCCCAGGCAACGTTGCCGAAGCCGGAGATGGCAAAGGTCTTGCCCTCTATGGAATCACCGAAGAACTTAAGCATTTCAACTGTGTAATAAACCGCGCCGAAGCCTGTAGCCTCGGGACGGATAAGCGAGCCGCCGTAAGGAATTCCCTTACCTGTGAGAACGCCTGTAAACTCATTTCTGAGGCGCTTGTACTGGCCGAAGAGATAGCCAACCTCTCTTGCGCCTACACCGATGTCGCCTGCGGGAACGTCGGTATCTGCTCCGATGTATTTTGCAAGCTCGGTCATAAAGCTCTGACAGAAGCGCATGACCTCCTTATCGCTCTTGCCCTTGGGGTCGAAGTCCGAGCCGCCCTTACCGCCGCCCATAGGAAGACCTGTAAGAGAGTTCTTGAAGGTCTGCTCGAAGCCTAAGAACTTGATAATGCTCTCATTTACCGAGGGGTGGAAGCGAAGACCGCCCTTGTAAGGACCGATAGCGCTGTTGAACTGAATAC
>CAZUJY010000066.1:0-10236 GCA_964620565.1 uncultured Ruminococcus sp.
TCGGCAAAATGATACTCAATCATTTTGCCATCGTTCACCTGTTACCCGCACCAAATAAGGACTATAATTTTGATACGATAAGTATTGAAACGGTAGTCCTTATTTTTTTATCAAAAAAGCCTTTATTTATAAGGCTTTTTGGCTTTTTACGAGCAAAGTTGAGTTTCAGCATAGTCACTTCCTAGCTGCGTTGACCTCCCACAATACCGTAATTTATGCTCTTTCCAGGCAGGTCAATATTAAAAAACTTAAAAAACCTATTGACAACTGCCTATACACATGCTATACTGTATATAGTGTATATACACGGTCTTAACAGAGGTGCGCTAATGGATATTATTTTAAATAACACAATAGATGAGCCGATATATCAGCAGATCATCTCGCAGATAAAGGCTCAGATCATGAACGGCACGCTCATAGCGGGGGATGCCCTGCCGTCAATGCGTGTTCTTGCAGCACAGCTTCATATAAGCGTTATTACAACCAAGCGTGCTTATGAGGAGCTGGAACGTGACGGGTATACCTATTCTGTACCGGGTAAGGGCTGCTTTGTAAAGGGGCAGAACACGGATTTTCTCAGAGAGGAAAGCGTGCGACAAACGGAAGATTTGCTGAAAAAAGCGTGTGAAAAAGCGAAACTATGCAATCTTACCGCTGACGACCTCAAAGGAATTATTGATATGCTTTACGGAGGCGAAATGTGATGAATGATTATGAAAACGCTATCGAAATAAGCGGTCTTACCAAAAAATATGACGGCTTTACTCTAGATAATGTAAGCTTTAATGTGCCGAAAGGCTCTATCATGGGTTTTATCGGACAGAACGGCGCAGGTAAGACTACCACTATACGAGCACTCCTCAACATTACAAAATGTGATGCAGGCTCTATAAAGCTGCTTGGCCTTGACCACATTCAGAACGAATATGAAATCAAGGAGCATATTGCCGCTGTATTTGATGAAATCCCTTTTCACGAAAGCTTTAACGCAATTCAGGTAGGCAAGATGTTCAGAGGGCTTTACAGCGGCTGGGACGAGAAGAAATACAGCGGGTATCTCGACCGCTTCAGTCTGCCCAGAAAGAAGAAAATTGCAAAGTTTTCAAAGGGTATGAAGATGAAGCTTCAGATCTCCGCCGCACTTTCCCACGGCGCAAGACTTCTCGTTATGGACGAAGCAACAACAGGTCTTGACCCCATTGTAAGAAACGAAATCCTTGATATTTTCCGTGAATATTTACAAGACGAGGAAAACTCCATTCTCATGTCCTCACACATCACCAGCGACCTTGATAAAATTGCTGACTGCGTTACCTTTATAGACAAGGGGAAAATTCTCCTTACAGGCTACAAGGATGAGATCTTAGAAAGCCACGGCATTCTGAAATGTACTAAGGATGATTTCAAGGAAATTGCATCCGAAGACTATATCAGCGCAAGAGTAACTGATTTCGGCGTGGAAGCTATGGTTTCGGACAGAGCTAAGGCAAAGCAGAAATATTCGGGCGCACTTATCGAAAAGACAAACCTCGAAGAAATCATGCTGTTCTATGTAAACAGAGAGAAAAAGGAGTGGTCATAATGAAAAAACCATCATTTGCCGCCCTTTTATACCGTGAATTGTTGCTTATGAAAAAGCCGCTACTTGCATGCGGCATAAGCTCACTGATTTTTATCCTGTTTCCTGTTCTCGTACTGCTCAGCTTCAGATTCGGAAACCTCAGACTTATTATACCCGAAGATGCCATAAGCGGCAGCATGAATATAATAAAACTCATTCCTGTAATGGCAGCAAGTATGTTTGCCATGCTTCCATTAGACACAGCCACAAAGGATATTACTAAGCCAATATGGGATTATTTCCGCCGTTCAACGCAGGTAAGCGCCGTAAGACTTGCTCTTTCCAAAACTGTTATGAATATTATCGGAATAGCTGTACCCTTAATAATCTCAATTCCCCTTACATATATCATTGCTTACTCAGCAGGCACTACGGTTACAGGTAACGATATTGGTTTGTCAATACTGTCTATTGCCTTTATGGCTCTTATGAGCGTAGCTTTCAGTACGGCTATATATTTCTTCAAATCCGTCGATAAAGGCGCACTTGTTCTGACAGGCATTATGTTTGCCTTCGTGTTCGGTTTTATGAGCCCCGTAATGGGAAAGCTTACATCACTTCCTCCAAGCCACCCCCAACGTGACGCAATAATGGAAGCCTACCTAAATGACGTTATTTCAAATATTGCACCCTTTACTCCTCTTATACTTATAGGTGTAGTTCTGATTCAGTTTGTCTTACTCTTATTTATTTTCAAAAGGAGGGAGAAATAATGAGTGGTATTCTCTATAAAAACTTCCTCGCATACAAGCTTGATTTAATCGCTTTAGGCATCATTGACGCACTCTGTGTTATTACGATCCTGCTCGCTACCGCTTTTGCTCCTGCTCATAGTCCGGAAGTAATGCTTACGGGTATATGTCCCATGATTTATTTCTTTATGTTCTTCATGTCAAACATATTTGACCATCAGCTTTTTGCCGCTGATGAAAAACGTGCGATCGGCAACTTCGTTATTTCGTGTCCCTCGGGCGCAAAGGGACACGTTGAGGGTAAGTATTACACACTTCTTATTGTAAACATCGCTACACTTGTAATCTGTTTCCTTACAGACACGGTTATCTGTCTTATAGCGAATAGCACCATGTACTCCTCGGGCTCGGTGCTGATGCTTTTGTTCTGTGGCAATATCCTCTACACCTCTTTCGGCAATCCATTTTATCTGCGCTTCGGCATACAGTTTGGAAACACCGTAAAGTACAGTTCACTCGGTGTTCTGCTTGCTATCGGGGTTATCTATTTCCTTTTCGGAGATATTTCCTTTTTCTTAGAAAGTGAAAATTTAATGGAAACGATTATGACATTGATTTCAGGTGATGTGGCAATGATTATTATGAGTATTTTCCTCGTGGTTTCAATTCTGCTTTACTGGATTTCCTGCAAGATAAGTGTTCCGCTTTATAAGAAGGGGGTAGAAGCTTATGAACAGTAAAAAAGACATGGTATCCCGGCTTCCATCGTTGCCAAAGGCGGGATAAATGTTCCCCTTCTTATTCGTTTTTCACCCATGGAGCCCCATTTTATAACTCGCCTATAAAAGGCTTATATTTCTCAATCAGTTTATCTCGCATAGTTCGGAACTCGTCATCGCTGATGAGTCCCATATCGAGGAAGTTCATTTTTGAATGAAAGATAAGTGTCATAGCGTGAAACGATAAATGAAACGGTTTCACGAAAAATAGCATTGTATCCATATTATAAGCATCTTCCAAAAGGATCGGAATGCCTTCGGGCGTTTCGGTCCTTTTTGCGTGGTAACAGATTAGGAAGAAGCTGCTCTCGCTGAAGGCGAGAAAGCAGGCAAGTTTGACTTTAGGCAAACTTAGCGAGGCCTGCGAAGCAACCTCTGTTCGACTCCTGTTACCCGCACCAAAAGGGGTTAAAAAAGTTTTCGAAAGACTTTTTAGCCTCTTTTTTTATAAGGGTATAGTGGTGCGGGTTTAGGATATTCGTTTGCCGAAAAGGCAAGCGAATATCCATAAGGAGTCGAAGGTTCTCGTCAAGTCGTATAGTCGTACTTCTCAAAAGTTAACTTTATCGCATTACTCCTTACTTTGTTGACATCACTTCGGCAAAATGATACTCAATCATTTTGCCATCGTTCACCTGTTACCCGCACCAAAAGGGGTTAAAAAAGTTTTTGAAAGACTTTTTGACCTCTTTTTCTTTTGTTATTGAAAAAGAGAAAAATGTATGATATAATAATAAAAAACATATTTATCCTAAAAAAGGAGAACGCTATGAAAAAGGTTGCATTAATATTGGCTTTGGTTATTACCTTGCTTTCGGTAGCTTCCTGCGAATTTTTACCCGAGGGACTTTTTGGCGAGCAGGGAAATGACGGCGGCGATATAACCCCCGGCGGTGATGAAACTCCAGGTGGAGACGAAACTCCCGGCGGTGATGAGACTCCCGGCGGTGACGAAACACCTGGTGGCGATGAAACACCCGGTGGTGATGAGACTCCCGAGGAGGATCCCCTTAAGGATAAGAACGCAACAATGATCGATATAACTACACTCGAAGGACTTAACGAGCAGATCCACGTTAAGCTTACCGCTCTTGACGGCTTTGAGTATAAGGTTCTTTACAAAAAGGACGGCGACAGTGAGTATAAAACCCTTGAATCCGAGCTTATGTTCTTCTCAAGAGGTCTCCTTGAATTTTATATCCTTGGTATCTCTGCCGGTAAATACGAGATAAAAATCGAGGCAGAAAGCGGAAATACCCTTGCACGCAGAACGGTTTCCGATATTGAGGTAGCTGCGCAGGACAGAAGCGGATATGCACATTTCGGTTATACTGACGGAATCGGCGCATATAATAATGACGGTACCGTGAAGGATGATGCAGTTATCCTCTACGTTACCAATGAGAATAAAAACACTATCACAATGACCATTAACGGTACCGAGTACATGGGTCTTGTTGATATTCTGCAGAAGCAGCACCTTTCCGACGTTCCTCTGCTTGTGAGAGTTATTGGAAGGATCTCTACCAATCAGTGGAATTACAAGAACGTTGAGCCCCGTCTTGTTGACGGATCTAATGCCACCGATGATTTCTTTGAGAACACCTTCTCGGATGAATTCGGTGAGAATCTTGTAGGACTTAAGGTTCGTTATACCGACAAGAAGGACGGCAAGACCTATACATACAGAACTACCGCAGATGGTCTTGGCGAGGTTCGTGTTTCGGGTAGCGGAACCTCTTATACAACCTATAAGGGAAGTGATTTCCCGGCACTCAAGGGCAAGACTGTATATGACGACGACTCCTTTATCAACGTTATCGAGGTTCAGGCTGCAAGCAATATCACTATTGAGGGTGTTGGCGCCGATGCGGAATTCTTCCAGTTCGGTATAGGATTTGAGGAGTGCAATTCAATAGAAATTAAGAATCTTACCTTTACCAATTATCCCGAGGATGCGCTCAACTTTATGGTTGACTCTGATAAGGGGGTAACTGCATTCGGTAACTATTGGGTTCACAACAACACCTTCAATCCCGGATATAACGCTTGGGATATTACCGGTGAGCGTGATAAGTATTCGGGCGACGGCTCTATCGATATGGCCTTTGTTCATAACGTAACCGTTTCTTACAACTACTTTAATGAGTGCAAGAAGACTATGCTTGTGGGTAACGCTGATTCTTCCAGATGTATGAATATCTCCATACATCACAATCATTTCTATAAGGTTGGCTCAAGACTTCCTCTCGTTCGAAATACAAACGTACATAGCTACAATAATTACTTTGATGATTGCAATACCTGTGCAAGCGTAAGAGTAAACAGCTATCTGTTCAGCGAGGCTAACTATTATTATTCCTGCGCAAAGCCCTTTGATATCAGCGGAGGCGTGGTTAAGTCCTACGGCGACATTTTCGATGTATCAAGCAAGGGCAACGCTACCATAGCTACATCCCGTGATCAGACGGTGAATAACAGCTGCATGCCCGATATGACTACGAATTATTCTAAGTTTGATACAGATCCCAACCTGTTCTACTATGATGCAGAGCAGGGGGTTACAGATGCAGAGTATCTGATTTCTGCAGAGGACGTGCCTGATTTTGTTGAGAAATATGCGGGAGCAGGTAAAAATGCAAAATTAGAAACAATCGATTAAGGAGATTAATATGACAAGCAAGGAAAGATTTATTGAAATATATAACAAGCATATAACCCGTGAGGGCGCAGATAAGCTTCTGGAGTATCTTCTTTCTCCTTCATCCGACTTCTTTGTAGCTCCTGCAAGCTCAAGATTTCATTGCTCCTACGAGGGTGGACTTTGCGATCATTCAATCAACGTATACGAGTGCCTTGACTCCTACCTGAAGTCCGACAGAGTAAAGCAGAACTTTGGCTTCGAGTATAGCGACGAGAGTATAGCGATTGTTTCTCTCCTGCACGATCTGTGTAAGGTAAATATCTATAAGAAGGGCTTCCGTAACGTAAAGGACGAGAAGGGCGTATGGCAGAGAGTTGATACCTTTGAGTATGACGACAGACTTCCTTACGGACACGGAGAAAAGAGCGTGTATATCATCTCCGGATATATGAAGCTTACCCGTGAGGAAGCGTTTGCAATAAGATATCATATGGGTTACTCCTCGACCGAGGATGCGAGAAACGTTGCGGCGGCATTTGAGATGTTCCCGCTTGCATTTGCTCTTTCGACAGCCGACAGCGAGGCAACCTACTTCGTTGAGTCGAAAAACAAGATGATATAATTAATTAAAAATAAAACACCTGCTTGATACCAAGCAGGTGTTTTATTGTATGCAAAATGCGGTCTGCCGCATTTTTTCTTTCTTATTCTGCAACAAACAGGAAGGGGTAGATCTCCTGACCGCCGTCAATAAAGTATGCCTCGACGGTGGGATAGGTCTTTGTCATATACTCTTTGAGCATCTCTCTTTCCTCTGCGGTTGCATCCTTACCGTAGAATACGGTGATCATAAACTTGTTCTGATCTGCAAACATTATGTCTATAAGGCCGTAGGTGGATACCATTTTGTCGGGACCGGAAATTACGATCTCCTTTGCAATAACTCCCATAGTATCGCCGTCGGTAACGTGTACGCCGTTTATATCGGCATCTCTTACAGCAGGGGAGATGTATGCAGCTGTTATCCTGCCGATAGCCTCCTCGGCTTCAGCCATAAGTGCCTCGGGCTCGGAGAAATCAAAGCTCATAGAGGACATTGCAACGTAGCCGGCACCAATGCTCTTGGTGGGAACAACGTAGATCTTAGCTTTTTCGTAGATTTCCGCTGCCTGACCTGCTGCCATAATGATATTGCCGTTGTTAGGGAATACGAAGATGTTTTCAGCATTGATCCTATCAAATGCGTCAATAAAATCGCTGGTTGAGGGGTTGTTGGTCTGTCCGCCCTCGACGATCTGATCGGTTCCAAGCTCACGGAAGAGATTTGAGATACCTTCGCCGTTACTTACAGCTACAATACCGTACTTTTTCTTAGGTGCCTCGGGAACAGCCTCCGCCTTCTGCTTCTCAGCCTCAAGCTCGGTGTGCTGAAGCGACATATTTTCTACCTTAACGCTGATAAAATCGCCACGCTTAAGCATATATCTGAGGATCTTATCGGGTCTTAAGGTATGAACGTGAATCTTTACGATGGATTCGGTCTGGAATGCAACGATAGAATCGCCGTAGTTGGCAAGATAAAGCTTAAGTGCATCGAGATCAAAGGGATATTCCTCCATCTTCTTGTTGATAAGCTGAACAAGAAGCTCGGTGCAATAGCCGTATGTCATGGTGCTGTCGGGACCGAACGAAGCATGGCTTGTGGAAACGGCCTTAGGGGCGGGAAGGATATCGGATTCGTTATCCTCAATATCCTCTCCGTTAAGAACTCTGTTAAGACCGTCTATGATGTAGAGAAGGCCTGCTCCACCCGAGTCAACAACTCCCGCCTCGCCGAGAATGGGAAGGATCTCGGGGGTACGCTGAAGGGAAGCGTTCATTTCGTTAACAAGGTCGGAGAAGAGGGTCTGAACCGTGCTCTTGGAGTTAACTCTGCTAACGGCATATTCAACAGCCTCACGTGCAACTGTGAGAATTGTACCCTCGGTGGGGGTCATAACGGATGTGTATGCCTGCTTAACTCCAAGCTCAAGTGCCTTTGCGAGAGTCTTTGCATCGGCAGTACCAACGTTTTCAACGCCCTTAGCCATACCTGCAAAGAACTGGGAGAGGATAACACCGGAGTTTCCTCTTGCGCCGAGAAGCATACCACGGGATGCAACTCTGAGAACCTCTGCAAGGTCGTCGGTATCAATGTTATCAAGAGAGGCGACGCCACTCTCGATAGTCATAGTCATATTATCGCCGGTATCTCCGTCGGGAACAGGGAAGACGTTAAGCTTGTTGACCTCCTCTGCGTTGGCGTGGAGTTCGGATGCACCGCCACGAAGCATTTTTGCAAAAAGGAGACCTCCAAGCTGCTTGATGCTCCACTTTTCACCTGTCTTTTTCTCGGTCGCAGGCTTTTTCTCCGCCTTCTTAACAGGTTTTTTTGCCTCTTTCTTTTCAGCCTTGGGCTCTGCCTTCTTTGCAGGATTATTTTCAACCTTTTTCTTGTCGGTTTCCTTTGGCTTTTCTTCGGTAGTCTCGGTTGCCTTTTTCTTGGGCTTTTCCTCGATCAGCTTTTCAATTTTCTTTTTGATGCTGTCGTCGCCTGATTTTTTAGCAACAGTCTTCTTTTCGGACTTTTCTTTGTCAACCTTTTCTTTATCGGCTTTTTTCTTTTCAGCCTTTGCCTTGTCAGCCATAGTCTTTTCAGCCTTAGCCTTCTCGGCCTTTTCTTTGTCAGCCTTTTTCTTTTCAGCCTTTTCCTGATCCGACTTGGCTTTTTCAGCCTTTTTTTGATCAGCATCCAGCTTCTTTTTGTCTATCTTTTCAGGCTTTTTTGCCTTTTCGTTCTTCTTATCGGGAGTTACCTCGGGAGCGGTAACCTCGTTGATATTTTCATCTGTAGTTTTCTTCGACATAAAAATCTCCAATCTGTCTACGATGACAGTAGTAATGCGTGGGAATTATCTCTCCTTACCCACAAAGAACAGGGCAATGGTTCCGGGGCCCGAATGAGCGCCGATAACTGTGCCAACGTTAGTAATAAGCTCGGTTTTTGCACCGTATTTTTCTTCGATCATTTTACCAAGCTCCTCTGCCTCTGCAAGACAGTCTGCGTGAGAAATATAAATTCTCTTGTGATCCTCGTCGTCGCAGAGCTCACCGTACTTTTCGGCAAGAGCGGCAATAGAAACCTTTCTGCCTCTTACCTTGCCAACGTTGATAAGATGTCCATCGTTATCAACGTGAAGCACAGGCTTGATGCCAAGCATGTTTCCAAAGAACGCGGCAGTGGGGCTTATTCTGCCACCACGCTTAAGGTATACAAGATCGTCAACGGTAAACCAGTGACAGATCTTAAGCTTCATAGATTCTGCGTATTCGGCAGCCTCCTCGATGGTTGCCCCCTCATTTTTCTTCTCGATAACCATATCAACGAGCAGAGCAATACCTGCAGAAGCGGCAAGTGTGTCAACAAGAAGGATCTTTCTGTTAGGATATTTTTCCTTTAACTGCTCAGCTGCGATACGAGCCGAGTTGTATGTTGTGCTGAGGCCTGTGGAAAATCCAATGTAAAGGATGTCACGTCCTTCGGCAAGAAGCTTTTCAAATTCAATAGCAAAGGTCTCGGAGTTAACGGCAGCGGTCTTTGCAACGCCGCCCTCACGCATTTTATCATAGAAGACCTTGATGGGCATTTCATTGTTGATATATTCCTTGTCCTCACCGTCAAAACGGAAGGAAAGGGAAGCGGAATAAATACCTCTTGCTTCGATCATCTCCTTGGAGAGATCGCAGGAAGAGTCTGTAAAGATAACGTAATTACTCATTTTAAGGGTTCCTTTTGTTCTGGTTTATTATTGCTTATTGTTTGCATTTTCTAGTTTTATAAATCGCAAACCAGGGCGTAGAAATAAGACATTTTACACCATTTTGTGCAATCAACTTTTTCTATTATACTATATTAAGGAAGATTTGTCAAGTTTTTACTGTAAACAGGCTGTAAAGCATTGATGAACGTTCCTGAATAAATGAGTGTATGTAAGATAAAATCTCCAACAAAAAGCCCTGCTGTAATAGGCAGGGCTTAAATGGCGGAAGCGGTGGGATTCGAACCCACGGTACCGTTAGGTACAACTGATTTCGAGTCAGTCCCGTTATGACCACTTCGATACGCTTCCAATTTGAACGCTTAAAAAGTATAACATATTTTTAAGTAAAAATCAATAGGAAAAGAGAATTTTCTAAAAAAAGAATTCTCCCTCTGCAATATGCAAAGGGAGAATGTGAAGCTTTAGATATTATACTTCTTTCTGCCTACGTAGGAGGTGTGAAGTGCGTGGTGTGCCGCGTGACAGCCGTAACCGCCCTTGAAGAAGTTGCCGTAGACTTCCTTGATTACAGGGTTAAGGTGGGACTTTCTCATCTCCATCTTGGTATCCTGGTCGTAGAGAGCCTTTGCTCTGACACTCTTGAGATCAACTGTATCTCTTACGTGCTGAGGCTGGG
>CAZUJY010000067.1:0-10113 GCA_964620565.1 uncultured Ruminococcus sp.
AATTATCTTTCAACCTCTTCCATAATGAATGCCTCGAGGATATCACCCTCTTTGATGTCGTTGAACTTTTCAAGACCGACACCGCATTCATAGCCCTCGTTCACCTCGCGCACATCGTCCTTAAAGCGGCGAAGAGAAGAAATCTTATCCTCGAAGATGATAACACCGTCGCGTACGATACGGATTTGCGACTGACGGGTAATTTTACCGTTTTGAATATAGCATCCTGCAATCGTACCGACGTTGGGGACGCGAATGGTCTGACGCACCTCGGCACGACCGAGAAGCACCTCGCGGAATGTGGGAGCAAGCATACCCTTCATTGCTGCCTCAATCTCATCTATAATTTCATAAATGATACGGTGGCAACGGATATCTACCTTATTTCTCTCGGCACTGTCAAGTGCGTTCTTATCGGGACGGACATTGAAGCCGACGATAATGGCGTTAGATGCCGAAGCGAGCATAACATCGCTTTCTGTGACACCGCCGACCGCCGAGTGGATAACACTGACCTTAACTTCATCACCCGAGAGTTTCAGAAGAGATGCCTTAACAGCCTCTGCCGAGCCCGCGACATCCGCCTTAACAATGATATTCAGTGTCTTAACACCCTCTGCAATCTGGCTGAAGAGGTCATCAAGATTAACGGTGGCGTTGGCAGTAAGGATTTCCTGACGAAGGCGTTCGCGGCGTTGCTCGGCGAGTTCCTTTGCCATACGCTCGTCTTCAACGGCGTTGAGTTCATCGCCTGCCTGCGGAACATCGTCAAGACCCGTGATTTCAACGGGAACGGAAGGACCGGCACTCTTAATGGTACGACCCTTATCGTCTTTCATAACACGAACACGACCGACGGCGTTACCTACGATAACATAGTCGCCCTGGTGAAGTGTACCGTTCTGCACGAGAATAGTAGCCACGGGACCCTGTCCACGGTCGAGTTTCGACTCGATAACAAGACCTTTGGCGCGACGGTTCGGGTTAGCACGAAGTTCTTTGACTTCGGCAACGAGAAGAACGCTTTCCAGAAGGTCCTCGATACCCATACCCGTATGTGCAGAAACGGGAACGCAGATAACATCACCGCCCCACTCCTCGGGTACAAGTTCGTGTTGTGTCAATTGGTTCAATACATTATCGGGATTTGCCTGGGGTTTATCCATCTTGTTGATAGCAACGATGATGTCGATACCTGCCGCTTTCGCGTGGCTGATAGCCTCAATCGTCTGGGGCATAATACCGTCGTCCGCCGCGACAACGAGAATGGCAATATCGGTCGACTTCGCTCCTCTCATACGCATCGCGGTGAAAGCTTCGTGACCGGGGGTATCAAGGAAAGTGATATCCTTATCATTGATTTTTACGCGATACGCACCGATAGCCTGTGTGATACCGCCTGCCTCACCTCTGGTGACGTTGGTGTGACGAATGGCATCAAGGATAGAGGTTTTACCGTGGTCGACATGTCCCATAACGCAGACAACGGGAGCGCGCTCGATAAGGTCCTCGGCATTGTCCTCTGCCTCGTCAAAGAGACGCTCTTCAATGGTAACGACAACCTCACGGGTACATTTTGCACCAAACTCATCGGCGATAAGTTCTGCGGTGTCATAATCGATGACGTCGTTGACGCCTTTCAGTGCGCCCATAAGCATTAACTTCTTGATAACCTCTGCCGAGGTTTTCTTCAGGCGGGAAGCAAGTTCACCAACGGTGATTTCATCACCGACGGTAATTTCAAGTTGCTTCTTTCTCGCCATTTCGGCTTCCATACGGCGAATGCGTTCTTGCGCCGCCTTTTCCTTTTCCTTGGCACTCTTGGCGTTTTGTCCGCGGTTGTCCTGCTTTTTGAGTTTCTGCTTTTGCGCTTTGGTGTCGCCACCGTTGGCGATAGCGTAGAAATGCTCGTTGTAGCGGTCATCGTACTTGGAAAGGTCGACATCCGAACCACCTCTCATATCGACAACGCGCGTGCCTTGCTGCGTTTCGGAATAAGTAACATCGAGATTGACACCGCCCGTAACCTGTGTACCGGGTCTTTGGGTGATGGTCTTGAATTGTTGTCTTTGCGGCTTTTTCTCCTCGTTCTGAGGTTTCTTGGGAGTCTCGGGAACCTTGGGCTGTGCCTTTTGCGCGTTGCGCGCGGCCTCTGCCTGTTTCTGACGCTCAAGAGCCGCCATTTGTGCGGGCAAGGTCTTGGGCTTTGCTTCACCCTGCGGTGCGGCGGCGGGAGCCTTCGGTTGGTTCATCTGTTGACGGCGTCTTTCAAACGGGTCTTGCGAGGGCGGTACCGAATATCTGCCACCACCGTAGGTACTTCTTTGCTGATTTTGCTGTCCGTTCTGGGGGCGACCCTGCTGTCCGTTTTGAGGGCGGTTTCCTTGATTTTGAGGACGGCCACCCTGTCCGTTTTGTCCTTGACGACCTTGTTGAGAGTTCTGGGGACGACCCTGTCCCTGACCGCCTTGCGGACGGTTGCCCTGATTCTGGGGACGAGATTGCTGTGTGCCCTGTGCGGGTCGGTTGCCTTGTGATGCACCTTGCGCGGGACGTTGGGGTTGCGTATTTCTTTGTGCCTCGGGCGCTTTGGAAGCCACGGGTGCTTTGGGCGTCTCGGGTGTTTTGGGCGTCTCGGGTGCTTTGGGTGTCTCGGGCACTTTGGGTGTTTCGGGCACTTTGGGTGTTTCGGGCACTTTGGGTGTCTCGGGCACTTTGGGTGTCTCGGGCACTTTGGGTGTCTCGGGCACTTTGGGTGTCTCGGGTGCTTTGGGCGTCTCGCGTTTTGCGCGAATCGTAGCCTTACCGCCGGTGTAGTCATCAATGTTTTCCAACTGATGCTTGCGGGTTATGGCTTGCACGAAAATTTCAAACTCCTCGGTGTCTACCGATGCGCCTGTTTTCTTTTCAATATTTAACGCTTGGAATGTGTCGATGACCTCTTTGGACTTTATCGAGAAATCATCAGATAACTGTTTAATCTTAATCTGCGCCATCTGTCATACCGGTTTCCCCGTCGTGGGAAACTTCCTTTCGTAGCGATTTTTGTCTTGTGGTTTGTGATGTATATGCTTCATCGGCGGTGAGTGCGCCGAGTTCGTCAAGACGGAGAGATAACTGTTTTGCAAAACCGTCATCCATAACAGCAACTGCCGCGACAAGGCAACTCTTCCCGAGCAAATCACCGAGGTGTGATTGGTCAATGGGGAGGTCATAATGGGGAATGTGATAAAACTGTGCCTTGGTCGAGAGTTTTTTATGAGTAGCATCGGAGATACCGTGGGCGGCGAGTATCAGTCTCGGCTTTTTATCCGCCCTCGTTTTTGCCATAGCGAGGCAAACCTGCTCTGTGCCGAGCACAAGTTTTCCTGCTCTCATAGCAAAGCCGAGCATGCCCGAGAGGCGCGTGTCAATTTTCTTTGTTTCCACGCTTGATTTCCTCCAGAAGCGTCTCGTATATCTCATCGGAGATGGGGCATTCCAGTGCGGTACTGATGCGGCGGGATTTCTGTGCGCGTTTGAAACACTCTGCCTTTTTGCAAAGATAAGCCCCTCTGCCCGATCGCTTGCCGACAAAGTCGACAACAATCTCACCTTCGGGAGTACGAAGCACGCGTAAGAGTTCGCCTTTCGGGAAGCGTTCGCCACATCCCGAGCATCTGCGAATCGGCACTTTCTTTTCTACCCTTGTCTCATTTGTTTGTGCCATACGGTTTTCTTCCTTTACATATAATTATGCTTTAATGTCAATCTTATACCCTGTAAGTCTTGCTGCAAGTTTGGCATTCTGACCCTCTTTGCCGATAGCAAGAGAGAGTTGGTCGGGAGATACCATAACACGGCAGGTGCGCTCACCCTCGAGCTCAACCGAGAGAACTTTTGCAGGAGAGAGAGCCTCTCTTACAAACTCGGTAGGAATGTCGCTATACTTGATAATATCGATTTTCTCGTCGCCGAGTTCGGCAAGAATTGCCGCAAGGCGCATTCCGTTCTTACCGATACAAGCACCGATAGCATCGACATTCTCGTCACGGCTCTCAACGGCAATCTTTGTACGCGAGCCAGCCTCACGGGAGATGGCGCGAATCAGGACAGTACCGTCCTGAATTTCGGGGATTTCAAGTTCAAAAAGGCGTTTTACAAAGTTCTGATGTACACGGGAGAGAGTAACCAAGGGGCCACGCATTTCGCCCGAACGGACTTCGCTGATAAATACCTTGATGCGGTCACCGACTTCGTGATGCTCACCGGGGATTTGTTCGGATTTGAGAAGCGTTGCATAACCCGTACCCGTGTAAAGAATAATATTCTCGTTCTGGGTATCGATTTTATCAACCGTAGCAGTAATAATCTCTTCCTTCTTTTCTTCGTACTCGCGCGTCTGGCGCTCACGAATGGCGTCGCGGATGGCCTGAACAATCATCTGCTTACCCTGGTTTGCCGAAAGACGGCGGAAGTTCTTGGTTTTCAGTTCGGTTTCTACCACACCGCCGAGTTTATGACGGCGACTGATAGCCTTGGCGTCACTCAGAGCGATTTCGGTGTCGGGGTCCTCTACCGTACCGTCGGGAACAACGGTGCGCTGTTGATACACCTTCATATCCTGTTTTGTGGGGTCGATTTGTACACGGATGACGGTGGTGGGGCCAATCTCCTTTTGGCACGCCTTTGCCAGAGCAGCCTCAATTTTGGGTAACATATACTCCATAGGGATACCTTGCTCGCTTTCGAGAAGGTTCAAGGCGTTGAAAAATTCCTGATTCATTTTTGGACAAATCCTTTCCTTTTAATTATTCATTTTCAAAATAGACGGTACGAAGTTTGGAAATCTGGTTCTTTTGGAGTTTCACTTCTTCACCGCCTACGAGAAGTGTCAGGGTCTCATCTTCGTAAGAGACAATCTCACCCGTGAGGGTTTTCGTTCCGTTTACCGCGACGAAAAGTTTTGCCTCGGCGCGCATTCCGACACACGCGAGAATATGCTCGGGCGTACGCAACTCACGCTCAATTCCGGGAGAGGAGACCTCAAGGTAGTAGAAGCCCTCAATGGGGTCAATCTCATCGAGAATGGGGTCAATCTGACGGTGTACCTTCTCGCAGTCCTCGATAAAGATACCCGTGTCGTTATCAATGGTAATTTCAAGGTGATAGTCAGCACCGACTTTTTTATACTCAATATCCCAGATACGGTAACCGAGTTGCTCGACGGTGGGCAATATCGCCTCACGCACCACTTCACGAATGCTTTTTTTCATCTGTTTATCCTTTCCTGACAAAGAAAGGAAGAGTGACCCGAAAGCCACTCTTCTCTCCTTCATATTCAATCCTGCACCTATTATATCATAAGGTAGAAAAAAAGTCAATACCTTTCAGAGAAAAAGTGTAAATACAGCGAAAAAACTTTTTACATAATTATCTTCCGGAGGTAGAAAAAAGCCTCCCTTTACACAAGGGTGCCTTTCTTTATGTTCATCTATGGCTTATTTGCTGACAAGTACCGCAATTGTAGACACAAATGCAAAATACGGCATACCTCTTTCGAGATATGCCGTATTTCTGAAAACTGTCCTTTAGAGTTACGCTTTAAAAGCACGTCTTTTTTATTCTATAAAACCGCCCAGCATCACAACGCCATCACGGTAAAGCACAGCCGACTGTCCGGGTGCAAATTTCTGAGGCGAGGAGAGATGAAGGATTGCTCTGCCGTCGGGATATAGATGAGCGATACAGGAAACGAGAGGTGCGGTGTATCGAAGCTTTACCTCAAGCTCAACCTCACATTCGTCCTTGGGCATTGACATACCGGAATAGACAACGTCGGAAATGTGCACCTCACTCTTGCCCGGCATATCGGGAGAGAGGGTCACGGTGTTACGCTCGGGATCGATCTCGGTGACGAAGGCACGCTCGCCGAGTGAGATGCCAAGTCCCTTGCGCTGTCCTACGGTATAATGGATTATGCCCTTATGTCTGCCAAGGATTTTCCCCTCGGTATCAACAAAATCACCCTCGGGACATTTACCTGCAACCGACTCGATATAGTCGGTGTGACCGCCGTTCGGAAGAAAGCATATCTCCTGGCTGTCATCTCTGCTTGCCGCCGAGATGCCCTCTTCCAACGCTCTTGCACGGATATCCGCCTTTGTTCCCTTGGAAAGAGGGAGAACAAGCCGTGAGAGAATGCTCTCGGGAAGGCGGTAAAGCATATAGGTCTGCTCCTTGCGTCTGTCCTCGGGCATTGCAAGAGCGGGGCTTCCGTCAACCTTAACCACAGAGGCGTAATGGCCTGTGGCAATGGCATCGAAGCCCTTTGCCATTGCAAAATCGTAAAGCTCCTTGAACTTTACACGCTCGTTGCAGATAATACAGGGATTGGGAGTTCTGGCATTAATATATTCGGAAACAAAGTTGTCCTTTATCTCTTGAAAGCTGTCACGACAGTCAATCTCGTGAAGCACAATACCCACCGATGCGGCTGCCTCACGGGCGGCTGACAGCTCGGTATGCTCGTGCATAATAAGGACTGCGCCCTCCACCGAGTGCCCCTCAGAGAGAAGCTGCTTTGCGGCATAGGCGCTGTCAACGCCGCCGCTTATTCCTACAAGAATTTTCATTTTCTTTTCTCCAATAAATGCAAAAATCCGCTAAAGCGTGCGGATTTTGCAAACAATTATTGTCTTTTTAGTCCTGTTCCTCGTGATCGTGGTCGGGATCATAGTCAAAGTCAATAGGTCTGCCGATCTTGTTATAGTAGTCGGCAACGGCAGACTTGATAGCCTCCTCGGCAAGAACCGAGCAGTGTACCTTAATCGCAGGAAGACCGTCAAGCGCCTCAACAACCGCACTGTTGGTAAGGGCGAGTGCCTCGGATACGCTATGTCCCTTTACAAGCTCGGTCGCCATAGAGGAGGTGGCGATAGCTGCGCCACAGCCAAAGGTCTTGAACTTGCAATCGGTGATCACGTCGTTCTCGTCGATCTTAAGATACATTTTCATTATATCGCCGCACTTTGCGTTACCTACAACGCCTACGCCGTCGGCATTTTCGATCTCACCAACGTTTCTGGGATTGGTGAAGTGATCCATTACTTTTTCACTGTATTTCATCTTGTTTTTCCTTTATTTATTTGCAGTTTCCTTTTTTACTACATCCTCCCAAAGAGGGCTCATATTACGAAGCCTCTCAACTATGGGAGCAACGTTCTCAATAATGTAATCAACATCCTCGTCGGTGGTGTCCTTGGAAATAGACAGACGGAGAGAACCGTGCGCCTTCTCGTGAGGAACGCCGATGGCTAAAAGCACGTGGGAGGCATCAAGCGATGCGGAGGAGCAGGCAGAGCCTGTGGAGGCGCAGATTCCCTTCATATCAAGCCAGAGCAGCATACTCTCACCCTCGATAAACTCAAAGCCGATATTCACAAGGCCGGGCAGACGCTTTGTGGGATGTCCGTTAAGGCTGGAATAGGGGACCTTTGTAAGAGCGGCAATGAGACGGTCACGCTTCTCTGCAACAGAGGGAAGATACTTCATGTTTTCCTTCGCCATCTCAAGCGCCTTCGCAAGTCCAACGATATAAGGCAGATTCTCTGTACCGCCTCTCTTACGCTTCTCCTGGCCGCCGCCCTCAATAAGATTATTGATAACAACGCCACGTCGAACAAAGAGAAGACCTATGCCCTTGGGTGCGTGAAGCTTATGACCCGAGAGAGCAAGCATATCGACCTTAAGCTTTGAGAGGTCGATCTCAACGTTTCCGACAGCCTGAACTGCGTCGGTGAACATAAGCGCGCCCTTGCTGTGTGCGATCTCTGTGATCTCCTCAATAGGCTCGATAGTGCCTATCTCATTGTTGGCAAACATAATAGCTACAAGAGCAGTCTTTTCGGTGACAACAGAGCGAAGCTCATCAAGGTCTACGATACCGTACTGATCAACGCCAACGTAGGTTACCTCAAAGCCCTCCTTCTCAAGCGCCTTGCAGGTGTGAAGAACGGCGTGATGCTCGATCTTGCTGGTGACGATATGGGTTCTGCCCTTCGCCTTCATTCTCATAGCAGCACCACGAATAGCCCAGTTGTCAGACTCGGTGCCGCAGGAGGTGAAGTATATCTCACCCGCAGAGCAGCCAAGAACAGAGGCAATTCTCTCCCTGGCATCATCCAGCATATCCTTTGCACTGATGCCCATGGAATGAGGGCTGGAGGGGTTACCCCACTCGCTCTCAAAGCAAGGCATCATAGCCTCTATTACCTCACGGCTGACCGGTGTGGTAGCCGCATTATCAGCATATACAAATCTACTCAATTTATTTATAAATTTCCTTTCAAAATAATACAATTATTTTACCGTAGTTATTGTATACCTTTTTTGTAAATATTTCAATAGTTTTATATAAGTAGAATTGTTAATTTTTTGTGAACAGACCGCCATATTACTCCGCAAGACAAAAAAAGGCAATAATTACTTGACAAGAGTATTAAAAATATTTATAATTAATATGGTAATAAAATCCTCGGAGGAATATATGTATACTATTGGAATTGACCTTGGCGGAACCGGTATCAAGGCCGGACTTTGTGATGCGAATCTGAATATTATTGATAAGGACTCCTGCCCTACCCTTGCACACAGAAGCGGCGAGGAGATAGTTGCAGATATGGCAGATCTTGCAAAAAATCTGATCGCCAGAAATCATCTTACCTTAAACGATATTGAATATATAGGAATTGCTACCCCCGGTATTGCAAATTCAAGGCTGGGTATGGTTGAGTATGCAAACAACCTGCCCTTTAAGAATTTCCCCGTGGCAGAGGTATTCAAGAAGTACCTGCCCGTATCCCGTATCTATCTTGCAAACGATGCAAACGCGGCGGCGCTCGGCGAGGCGCTCGTAGGTGCGGCAAGAGGCAGTAAGAATTCTATAATGGTTACTCTCGGCACGGGCGTTGGCGGCGGAATAATCCTCGACGGAAGGATCTTCTCCGGCGGACTTAACGACGCAGGCGGTGAGCTTGGACATACCGTAATTATGGCAGGCGGAAGACAATGCTCCTGCGGCAGACGTGGCTGCTGGGAGGCTTATTGCTCGGCATCCGCTCTTACCGATATTACCAAGGCAAAGATGCGTGAGCTTAAGCTCAAGGGTATTCATTCCCTGCTCTTTGATTGTGCGGACAGAGAGGGTAAGGTCAGCGCAAGAACAGCATTTAATGCAAAGTACCGTGGCGACGCTCACGGCGAAGCCATAGTTAACGAGTACATAAACAATCTGGCTGTTGGTATCACCAATCTTATCAACACCTTCCAGCCTGAGATTATCTGTATCGGCGGCGGTGTGTCGGGTGAAAAGGAAAAGCTTATCGAGCCCCTTTCCATTATCGTTGCATCCGAGCAGTACACCAGAGCTAACGAGAAGAAAACCCAGATCAAGGTTGCTTCCCTCGGTAACAATGCAGGTATCGTAGGCGCGGCAGGTCTCGGCAGATAAATTTAACAGAAGACGGCTTTAAGAATAATATAGTAACGAAAGACATTTGACACAATTATTGCAATACAGCTCTAATTGTGTCAATGCTTTAAGAAAGGAAAAAGGCTTTATGATATTAAAAACACAGGAGCTTTTTGATTTGAATTATACGGTAGCGGCTCCCCTGCTCGACTGCTGCGAATATCCTCACGAGGCTCTGCCGAGAATAGGCAGCTTTATTAAGGAGAATCTTATCCCCAATCTTGACGGCTCCTATAAGGAGATCGGCGAGGATGTGTTTGCGGCTGATGACGCAAAAATATGGGATGGCGTGACTATCGTCGGTCCTACTGTGATCGGTCACGGTGCACAGATCCGTCCCGGCGCATTTATCCGTGGTAATGCAATTATCGGCGACGGCGCTGTTATCGGCAATTCTACCGAGGTGAAGAATGCAATAATCTTCGACGGCGCTCAGCTTCCCCACTACAACTACGTGGGCGACAGCATTATCGGATATAAGGCTCACATGGGAGCAGGCGCTATTGCATCGAATTTAAGGCTGGATAAAAAGATCATTGTTCTCAAGAGCGAGGACGAACAGATGGACAGCGGTCTTAAAAAGATCGGCGTATTCCTCGGCG
>CAZUJY010000068.1:0-10076 GCA_964620565.1 uncultured Ruminococcus sp.
GCAGCATTATTAAGAACGCTAACGTAGCTGCGGACCAGTCTGCAGCAGCGACTCTCACAACCGAGCTTCACATTTACCTTAAGGGTGAAACTATCGACAGCGAAGCAGAGCTTATGGAAGCTATAAATGCTATCGATCCCGACGGCAAGAAGCTTGTTCCCAAGGCTCTTAACCACGACCATCACTTCTGGTTCGATATGGAAAACCAGATGATCGTTGCAGGCTTCACCGAGGATATTAAGAATAAGACCAGCCAGGCGACATCCAAGATCGAGTCTCAGTCCGGCGCAGTTCTTACATCTGCAGAACTTATCGCAGACACCGGCTCTAACACCGCCTTCTTTGGCATGCGTGACGTATTCAATAACGGTTTCTTCCTTATTGACTCTGCTGATGCGCTTTCTTCTATGTTCGGTGATATGTCTTCCATCACCAAGGACAATTACGCAACATTTATTTCTACTCTCGATAACACCGCTAAGAACAACGAAGTTTACGGTGTAATCGCAGAAAAGGTTCTTGAGAACGTTGCAAAGACCACTATCTTTACCAACGGAGGCGTATTCTACTTCTCTGAGAATACTTCAGACAGCTTTGTATTCTTTGCTGACGGCGTTAAGGTTATTTCCAACACTCACTATGTATACGACGGATCCAAGGTTAACACCGTATCCAACGGTACTCTCCCCGCACCCAAGGGCGCTCTTAACCTTCCTTCTTCTGTAATTCTCGTTGAAGAAGATTCTCTTGACTTTGGCGAAGACAATTCTGTGGTTATCAACACCACTCTTGCTGATGCTAATGCAATCGCAAACGTCTTCTCTCCTCTCGCTTCTGATGCTACTATCAAGGACAAGGCAGGTGTAAGCTATAAGATCGTTCATCTTGATACTCTTCCCGAGGGCGACACTCACGAGAAGGATCGTCTTGTTATTGCAAGCGACAATACCTGGATGGCAGACCTTATCGTTAAGCTTCCCTTCGAGGATTATACTATCGGCTACACCGAGGAAGATTCTCTTGTAGAGTTCAACACCGATACTCTTTACGTATCTAACCTTAAGAGCGACGATGTTGTTCTCTTCGCAAAGGATACCAAGTCCGATGCAACCTCCCTCTCTGTATTTAAGTGGGAATCTGATAACGCAGCCATCAGCGTTCAGGGTGGTGTACTTAGCTTTGACGAGGATGCAATTCTTGTAGGTAGTCACAGAGCGACCATTACCGCAACCGCAAAGAACATCAATGGCGAAAACATTGTAAGAACTCTTGAGGTTGAGGTTAGAATGCCTGTAGCGGCAAATGTAACTATCGATAATGAGGTATATCCTCTCGGCAAGGGTGATCAGCAGCTTACTTACTATGTAACTGCACAGAATAAAGAAATCACTCCTGTTATCAACGGTGTTGTAACATGGAAGAGTGAAACTGCCGGCGAAACACTTTACGGTCTTAGAACCGGAGAGCTTACTGTAAAGGATGCAAGCGGAACCGAATGTTCAAATAATACTCTTGGGGTAGGAACAAGTTCTACAACATTTACTGTATCACTTGATGGTCGCCTTGAAACAAAGTTTACAGTATCAGTTATTGATACAACTAGATCTCCTTTCCAGCTCAAATATCATCATTCCTCTGGTTTTGATACTCATAAAGTTGCAGACAGAAGTGCATATTATGTAGGTAGCGGCAACAAACTTAATCTTACTGATTTGTTTGATTCATCTTATGTATTTGGAAATGGTAAATCTGCAAAGATCACAGTTTATGGATGGGCAGAGGGTAACACAGCACTTTATACCACAAACGAGATTAACAATCACTTCTTGAACGATCTCGAGGAAGAAAACAATGGTGGTGTAAAGTATATTACGGCCGACTACACCAAAATTGTGACAACTGAAGCACAATGGGAAGCTGCGTATATTGATTTCACTACCACAAGCAGATACGATAGAAACAATGTGAATTTAAATATCATAGTGGAAGTTGCGCCCGTTGATGATTTTGCTATGGTTGCTTATATAACCGTAGTAGATGGTGCTATGAACGTTACCACTATTGACGATATGGATAAGTACTTTGGTGAAGGCAAGGATGTAGTTCTTCAGAGCGATTTGACTAATATTCCTTCGACTAGCAAGGTTGAAATTAATGGCAACACCCTTTATGGTAACGGTTATAAGATTGTTGCACAGAAGTATCAACCTACTACAAAGGTTGTTAACGATTACTTCATTAAGCTTCATAATGGTACTATTGATAATATTTATATTGCTGGTCCTGTATATCCTGATTTTGACTACGATACCGCAACCAACGGTACTCATGTTTCTGGTATCTTGGCAACAGGAACATCCACAGTACAAAATTCTTATGTAAGCCACTTCCGTCAGCCTGTTTCCGGACAGGGTGATGTTCTTAATGTTGTTAATACAACTCTCGAGGGCGGTAACTATGCTAACCTTCAGCTTGTATATGGACATTTGAATCTCACAGATGTTACCACTGTTCAAAATAGTAACGGTACTCTTGACACATTCGGTGAGAATAAAAAGATTATCGGCTTTGGTATCTTCATTGAAAGCTCTGCACTTCCTGTTGATGGAACAAGCTCCAGCAAGAAGACGCCTATTACTATTAACGGTTATCTTGATCAGTTTAACTGGATTGCTGAAAGTGCACCCGAGAACGGAATTTATATGCCTACCGTTATGGGAATTGATCTCAACAAAGTATTCCCCAACCTTTACAACACGGATACATTTAATAGTATGAAAAACTATGTTCATACTGTTGGAAGTGACAAGTATGTAAATGGCGGCGTTATGTGTATGATCTTGAACCCCAAGACCTTTGATGATACACTTCCTGACTCCTATAAAGATGTATATACATTCCCAGTTGGTTCTGACGGATGTATTAGTAGTGGATATAAATACAGTTCGTATATTGTTAATAATTTGATTGTTAATAATAAATCTGGCGAATCAAATACATCTGACATTGCTTCCTTCAAAAATCTTTACAGTCTATATATGCCTACATTTGAGTATAAGGTTCAGTCCGTTGGCGACGCAGCGTATCAAAAGGTTGGTGGAGGCATCGCCGGAAATATAGCTCGTAGTGCTGCTGTTAGCGTAATACAGGGAGTTATCAAAGCGATGGGTGTTGATATTACCAAGGTGGATGCTCAAATTAATATCTTCACTTACTCCAATCAGGACTTTACTCTTAATAGCGAAGGATTTGAAATAGATTACACAAGTACCGACGGATATTACAACAATTACGGAAATTGATAAATTATAGTCATCTGCGGCGGCGAAAGTCGCCGCAGAGTTAATAAACTCCTGAAAGGGAAATAAAATGGCAAAAAAAGATAATTTTGATTTTGATACCGATTCCAAAGCCAAATTTAGTTTGGACTTTGGTTTTCTTAAAAATTTAACGCAAAAGCAGAAAGAATTGATACTTATGATCGCTATTGCTGTTATACTTGTTGTAGTAATAGTAATAGTCGGTGTAGTTATTTTTACTGGCGATAACAACGGCGGCGGAAATACAGGCGGTAATGCTGGCAATGAAGGCAATGGCGAGTCAGGCGATGGTAGTTCTAATGAAAATGAAGATGCCACCCCTGAAGATGTTATAGAGTTCTATTTATCTTCCCCGCCCACAAAGAGTGAATATTATATAGGTGATGCAGCTGATTATTCTGGTCTGGTTGCTTATATCCGAAGTGCAACTCTTGGCTCGGTAACGGTCAGTTATGATGATGCCCCTGAAATGTTTAAGTTTACCGGGTTTGATACTTCCAAAGCAACGGATGAACTTAAAATCACCGTTGAATATGCCGGAGCAACCGATGTGTTTACTATTAAGGTTCTTGAACATTCAATAACTCAAGCAACACTTTTGGGAATAACAGTTGATCCTCTTCCTAAGACCCAGTATAAAGTAGGTAAATCATTCAATCCCACTGGAGGATATATTGTTGCTGAGTATAGCGACGGTACTACTCAAAGAATTGAACTTACACTGGCCAACGTAGTAGGGTTTGGTTCTATTGCGAATACTCCAGGTGAGCATCAGATAAGAATCAAGTATTCCGATGATCACGGAGGCTATGCTGAAACTTATATCACTGTAACCATTGTAGAAGAATAACAAAACAATTCTCCTAAATTGTTTTCTAGCACGAGAGCCGAGGATTTCCTCGGCTCTTATTTTTGTTTTCATATTGAAAAAATGTTTTTCTTATAGTATAATTAGGATAGCAATTAATTCTTTCTATATGGAAGTGAGGGTATATTATGCCTAGAGAGCTTATGCTGGCGCTGGCGCAGGGAATTACTGCCTTTTCGCTGGTTTTACTGATAGCAGAGATCCTGTTCGTTGTGGCAAATCTCCTGCTTAAAAAGAGAAAGGAAAGGATCGCCTTTCTCCGCAGCTTTAAGGATGGCAAATTTGCGATCATCTATCTGACCGCACTGCCTTTGTGGTGGGTCGGCCATCTTTACGCAGAGGAAGGGCCCATAGAGGCGTTTTTCTACACCATAAACGAGATATTAAGCCTTGTGGTAATGAAATACGAGGTGAGCAGCATTTCGGCACTGATGGGCGATAACGATGCCTACAAATACACCGTTTATCTCTGCTTCGTTATGGTTGTGCTTAACGCAGTTCTGTTTGCGTTTTCTCTCACGATGCAGCATATCTGGAACGGTATTCAGGCGGTTCGTGCCTTGCTTACACGCAGAAATAAGCTGTATCTCTTCGGCAACAACGAGGGCAACCTGGCGATCTACAAGAGCGATAAAAAGCGTGCGAAGGTCATTATTGACGATCTGACCGAGCAGGATTGCGAAAAGCTGTATATGGATAAGGTGGCTTACATCAAGTCGCCATCCCTTGACGCACAGACAAAGAACCTGCTTAAGCTGGTTAAAAGGCTGGACCGCGAGTATATTTTCGTTGTCAACACGGGCAAGGACGATAAAAACATCTCTGTCTGCCGCTCGGTAATTGACTTTATCGACGGCTCGTCGGAGCAGCTTCGTGACCGTCTGTTCTTAAATCTTAAAGTTTATGTTTTCGGCGATCCGCAGTACCAGGCGATCTATGAGGACATCGTTTCCGGCGCTCACGGATGTATTCACTATGTGAATAAGTATCAGAAGGTAGCGATGGACCTTATCGACCGCTATCCGCTGTCGCTCTTTATGGACGGGGAGCAGGTGGACTATGAGACCTCGCTGATCAGGGAAAACGTTGATATCAACGTTTTGCTGGTGGGCTTCGGCAGAACTAATCAGCAGATCTTCCTCGCCTCTGTGGCGAACAATCAGTTCCTTACCGCAGGTGATGGCGATCCGGTTCTGAAGCCTGTGAAGTATTTTATTTTCGATAACACACCCTCGGAGAATAACAAGAATCTCAACCACAGCTATTACCGCTACAAGCGTGAGCTTGACCGCATCGATCCTGAGGACTTTCTTCCTCTTCCCTCGGTTCCCGCAGAGGAAGCCTACTTCCACATGGATATAAACGATGCTAAGTTCTACGAGGATATTCGTGATATCTGCTCGAGAAATAAGAAGGATGCAAACTTTGTGATCATAGCCTTCGGTAACGATCTTGAAAATCTCGATATGGCGCAAAAGCTGGTTGAAAAGCGCAGAGAATGGGGCCTTGATAACCTTAAAATCTTTGTTCGCTCGTTGGAGTGGCGTAAGGAACAGACTCTGCTGGACGATCCTAACTGCTTCTTCATCGGTAATGAGACCGAGTGCGTGTATAACGTTAACAAGCTTCTCTCCGATAAGATATTCAGAATGGCTAAGATGCGTAACGAGGTGTATGACCTTGAGTACGATATGACAAAGGAGGATGCCGTAGAGGTAAACGATCAGTACGTTGCCTTTAACAGAAGCCGTGCGAACAGGAAATGGTACAGATCAAAGTCCCAGATGGAGCGTGATTCGAGCCTGTACGCCTGCCTTAGTCTGCGCTCAAAGCTGAATCTTATGGGTCTTGACTATTGTGAAAAGAGCGAAAATGGCGAAGCGCTCACCGAAGAGGAATATATGCAGATCTACGCCGGTAATGACCGCCCCAACACAGAGAAATACGGCTTAAGAGCCGACGGCAAGAGCATAGTTTACTATAGCATTGATTTTGCTGCGTCACGCCGTAAAACAATGGCTATTCACGAGCATCAGCGCTGGAATTCCTTTATGATCAGCCGAGGTATGATTCCCGCTACACGTGAACAGATCCTGTCTGAAACCAAAACAAACGGCGAGGGCGAGGTAGAATTTACTAACGGAAAGAATTATTCGCTTCGCCGTCACGGTAATCTTACGACCTTCGACGGTCTTGCGGAGTTCAGGCGTATTGTCGCCCGGCGTGACCAAAAGCCCGAGGAGAAAAAGGACGTTATCAAATACGACTATCAACTTCTTGATGACGCATATTGGCTCCTTTCCCAGAACGGATACAAGATTATTCGCAAGAAATAAATCTTACTGCCAAAATGGTAGAAAACAAACAAAAAACACGGAAAACCAAGCATTTTCCGTGTTTTTGTTTAAATCGGTTCACATTATTGAAAAAGAGCGGGGTTTGTGATATAATTATTTTGATAAAAAGCATATAAAAGCGTTGCGGACGGTACGGCTTCTTCTTGCCGATTTGCCGAATACAACGCTGAAAGGAAATAACGTGAAGGATATACTTATAACAGGCGCCTGGGGTGGTATGGGACGTGCTACCGCACTTGCTATGCGTGACAGAGGCTACCGTGTGTTTGCTCTCGATCGCAAGGTGGGAGAGGGAGAGCAGGGCATTATACCCATCGAGGCGGATATAACCTCGTCAGAGAGCATCAGGAAGGCATTTGAAACTATACGCACTCACACAGACTCACTCTATGTCATTATACACTTTGCGGGGATCTATATGCTGGACTCGCTTGTTGAAATAGAGGAGTCGGACTTTCGCAGGATATTCGACGTGAATATGCAGGGCGTGTTCCTTATAAACAAGACCTTTTTACCCTTGCTTCGAGAGGGAAGCAGAATACTCATAACCACAAGCGAGCTGGCGCCCCTTGACCCGCTTCCCTTTACGGGAATTTACGCAGTAACCAAGGCAGCTCTCGACAAATACGCCTATTCGCTTCGAATGGAGCTACAGCTTCTCGGCGTTTCAGTCTCGGTTCTCAGAGCCGGTGCAGTCGATACGGGAATGCTGGGCGTTTCTACCTCCGCACTTGACAGATTCTGCGAGAAGACAGAGCTTTATACCTGCAACGCCGATCGCTTCAAAAAGATCGTAAACGGTGTAGAGGCTCGCTCAATCAAGCCCACCAAAATTGCGGCAAAAATCATCAAAATAGCGTCAAAAAGTAAACCAAAGTTTGCGTATTCCATAAATCGCAACCCTCTTTTGCTAATTTTGAACGCACTTCCGAAGAAATTTCAGTTGTGGATAATCCGTCAGATTTTACGCTAACGTCATTTGCCATGCTTTTTAAAAACACGTTCGGTTTTGTTTTCATTTGACCATGTTTTTGTTTTTTTCTTTTTGCAAGAGCTTTTATTTTATGATATAATACATTTGTAAACTAATTATTGCTTTATACTGTGTGAATTTTCGAAGGGGGGCGGTTAAAATGATGAATAATCAGGAAATATTAAAGATTGCCATGCTTCAATCGGCTATTGATACCTGTGCAGACCCTGCCGATTTCGAGAGGCCTGATAATGTTATTGTTATCTCAAAGGAAAGCGGCAAGGCACGAAAATACCTGGAGCTTCCATTTTCCTGTCAGCTTGTCTCCTATGGGAATAACGTGGTTGCATCTGTATCCCCAGAGTTTTATGAGATCACACAAAGGTATATAAATGCATATCCTGTAGAACACCTGTTTGAAACGCCGAATATGCACGTTCTGAACGAGGCTTTGATGGAAAAAGGACAGAAGATCTGCTTTATGGCAGAGTATTTTCTTCCCGACTTAGAAGCTCTTTGTCCCTTGGATTGCTCATGCGATTTGCGTGTGCTGACGCATGAGGATTTTAAAGAGCTTTATCTTCCGCAGTGGTCAAATGCCCTGTGTGAGAAGAGAAGGGAGCTTGACGTTCTCGGTGTGGGAGCCTACGATGGAGATAAATTGGTAGGTCTTGCGGGCTGCTCTGCCGATTGCGAGTCGATGTGGCAGATAGGGGTCGACGTATTGCCCGAATATCGCAGGCAGGGAATTGCCTCTGCTCTCACAAGCCGTCTTGCGCTTGAAATTTTAAAGCGTGATAAGGTTCCATTTTACTGTGCCGCCTGGTGTAACGTAAGGTCGGTTCGCAACGCAATTAAAAGCGGATTTCGTCCCGCTTGGGTAGAAATGACAGCTAAGCCCTGCGAGATGGTAGACGGCATAAATTCTTCTAATTAACCATAAAATGTAAATCTGACATTACATAATTGATTGTTTTGGTAAGTATTTGCTTTAATTACATAAAAAGCCTACACCCGGGAGTGTAGGCTTTTTGTTGTTTTTAGCCGGTCAGAGTGTTGGTGACCGTCAGGATACATGCGATTATACCCATTATAATACCGCCGATGTAGGGGTTCTTTGTCTTGCGGTAGATAAGGTGGCTTATCAGCGCCGAGAGAGGCAGGATAAGCACGATGGGGAAGAGCCAGATGCCCATAATACCCGTAATGGGATCGAGGAACATCTTGCCTGTGATAAAGAACTTTATGTACTGCGCCATAATCATAAACTGCGGGCCTATGAACACGAAGAACATCTGCCACAGCACGCTGTACCAGGGCTTTTTGCCGCCCTCGGTGTAGTTGTAGCAGTTCCCTGCAACGCTGGTCACCACGTAGTAGAAGATCCAGAAGGGAAGGAAGGCGAGGATCTTGGGAATATGATGAGCGCTGAATGACCTGATCGTAGCAAAGCACCAGAGTCTGTAATCGGTAAGGAAGAGCCAGTCGGAGATGAAAACGAGAGCGAATGCCGCCAGCACCACCGCAAGCGAAAGAACAATGGTGCGGATAAGCTTATCCTTGCCTATACGAACGCCTCTTTCCTCAAGGTCAACAGGAAACTTTTTGTTGTTTCCACGGATGGTAATAAGAGTGAAAATACCGCAGAGCAGCGACCACATACCGATCGCCAAGGATGCGCCCTGATTCCAGATACCTATAAAGGATGAGCCCAGGAATCCGATAATTAATCCGATAAAGTAGAAGGGAACACTGAGCACAGCGCCCCAGATGCTCTTACTCCAATAGCGTTTTTTTGCCTTGCCCTCAAGTGCGGGCCAGGCCGCAACCGTTTCCTTCGCCTTGAGAGGTGCAAAATAGGGAAGGTCAAGCATCGCGATAGCCGCAAAAACAACGAACATAAAGAAACCGACAATACCGATAGCGTTAAACAAAGCCTTGAATTGCCAGATCTGATTGGTATGCTTGAGAGAGGTGGGAGCATCAAGCGTTTTGTCAAAGAACTCAACGCTGAAGCTTACAACGTTGGTGGAAAAATGGGCCCAGGGATGAGTGATTGCAGGATTGTAGATGGCACGGATAGCCTCCTTGCCGTCAATGTCCTTGGTGTAGAAGGTGTCGGCCTGACGGGTCTCAAGTCCTTCGGGATCGCTACCGAAGTGGAGGAAGGACTGCGCTGTAACCTGGTTGATATATTCTCTCGGAGCATTGCCGTCAACACGGTGGAAGAATTCGTCGTACTGGCAGGCTACGATAGCCGCATCTCTGGAGCCGAACTGGTTGTAGAAATTACCGTTCTCGTCGTAATACACTGCGTCGTTGGAAACAAGCAGAACGGCGGCGATAAGTCCCTCATCATCCTGAAGCACAGCCTCTCTGCAGGCAAGAGCGCCGTTGGAGTGTCCTGTAACACCGATACGGGTCGAGTCAACGAAGGGAAGATCTGCAACGTATTTCACACCGTCATAAAGACCGTTTGCGTTGTTTGAGTCGTCCCACCAGCTGCCCGATTCGATAACCTCCGAGTCACCGTGACCATACATACTGATAGCAAGCAC
>CAZUJY010000069.1:0-8999 GCA_964620565.1 uncultured Ruminococcus sp.
GGTAATGCAGGGTGTAACAGGCGTTCATGGCGACAACTGGACTAATACTACAACAAATTACCCATTATATGACTTAGAAAGTGGTCTTGGACAGAGTAACTGGAAGAGTGGTGTGTCGAGTTGCGGTTTCCGCTACCGTAAAGCACACCGCCGATATTATCGCACCAGGCGGCAGCATTGATCGTTTTTATATCAATTTCACATTCTGCCTCGGAATATTTAACGAGTTTCTTGAAATTTCTTCGGTCGGGCTCAAGAGCATAAATCCGTTTAAGATTTGGGAAATAGACCTTGACCTCCCTTGCCGTATCACCGTTGTAGGCGCCTGCGTCAACCGTAGTAATCATTTTATCCGCAGGCATCAACGAGTACAGCTCGTCTCTTGTGGAATAGCAGAAAAGCAGATATTTCATCCTTCCCGTCAGCTTGTAATTTACCACCGAGGAAAATATAGCACGTGACTGCTCGTCAGCGAGACTCTCAAAGGCATTTTTGATCTCCTCATAGTGAGTGTTGTAGAAGTCCTTATCAAAGTACTCCTCCACCCCGGCGACAGGCATATCGGGAACGTACATATCATTATTCCCGTCGATCTCTGAGAGCATATCTATAACCTCTTCTCTATTTGAGGCAAAGGATAAGAGAATAACAAAATCATCATACCTTTCCTTTATCTCCGAGAAGGAGCGCACCTTATATCCGCGGAATGAATGGCCTCTTACAAAGCCATCCGAGGCGAACACATCGCTGACCTTGACACCGAAGCCGTCGAGCCTGTCAAAAAGCTTGTCTGCTCCATTCCCCATACCGTAGACAACAATGGGACGTTTTTCATTTTTTAATTCTTCCCACATATCGCTCTCCACTGGAAAGGATGGTAACGGATAAAGCTTGTATGGCATAGTCACTCCAAAATATTTTTATATATTAATCTTATAACAAAATGAATGAAAAGTCAAGAAATTATAGAAAACTATTGAAAAATTAACTGTTTTATGGTAAAATCAAAGTATAAATTAACCTGAAAGGAATTGTTTTATGGATTGTATATTCTGCGCTATAATTAACGGAGATATCCCCTCAAAGAAAGTTTACGAGGATGAATATTGCTACGCCTTTCACGACATAGATCCTCAGGCTCCCGTGCATTGTCTTGTAATCCCCAAGAAGCATATCGCTTCTGTAAATGATGTAAACGAGGAAAATGCCGAGTATCTTCGTGCTATATTCCTTGCAATTCCCAAGGTCGCAGCCGAGCTGGGTCTTAATCAGGGATACAGAGTAATCACCAACTGCGGTGAGCACGGCGCTCAGACCGTTCATCACCTGCATTTTCATATTCTTGGCGGCAAGCAGCTTGGAATGGATCTTGTTTAATCCAAAAGCAAATTAAAATATAAAAAGCAGAGCGCAAATGCACTCTGCTTTTTATATTTGGCATGATAAGGATTAGTTAACCTTCTCCTTAACCTTTGCTGCCTTACCAACTCTGTCACGAAGGTAGTAAAGCTTAGCACGGCGAACCTTTGCCTCACGGAATACTACAACCTTCTCTACGTTGGGAGAATGAATGGGGAAGGTCTTCTCAACGCCTACACCGTAAGAAACACGTCTTACAGTAAAGGTCTCGGAGATGCCGCCGCCGTGTCTGGCAATAACGGTACCCTCGAACATCTGAGTTCTCTCCTTCTCACCCTCGACGATTCTAACGTAAACCTTTACGCCGTCGCCGATACCGAACTTAGGAACTTCGGTCTTAAGCTGCTCACTAACAAAAGCCTGGATCTTTTCCATTTTGGGCCTCCTTCAAACTTCGGACGTTCGTACAGAGCATCGCAGAGGACCGTCCTGATAATATTCCTGTTTTGCCATGGCAATTTTGCCAATAGGCATAGTCACAGATGTAGTCATTATATCACAAGCTTTCAAAAAAATCAAGTACTTTTTTTGCATTTTTTTATTTTTTTATTTTAGGGTTGAAAAGCAGATAAAAAAATGCTAAAATATCCTTGAAATAATCTTATACGGAGAGTTTATATGAAGCTATTGATTGCATCCGATATACACGGAGATCTTGAGAGCGCAAATGCTGTGTTAAATTTATTTAATAAGGAAGGATGTAACAGGATTCTTCTGCTTGGCGACCTGCTCTACTTCGGTCCCAGAAATCATCTGACGGACAGCTATGACCCCCGGGGAGTTATTAAGCTACTTAACGAGAACAAAGACCTTATTCTTGCTGTTCGTGGAAACTGTGACGCTGAGGTAGATCAGATGGTGCTTGACTTCCCTATTATGGCTGACTACTGTTATCTTTCACTTGACGGCCTTTCGGTATTTGCCACTCACGGTCATCATCATAATACCGATAATCCCCCGCCCCTTCGCCGAGGCGAAATCCTTCTCCACGGTCACAGCCATATTTTAGCCTGCGAGGAGTTTGGCAATGAAAATTATTACTTAAACCCCGGCTCTACCACCTATCCCAAGGGCGGTAATCCAAAAACCTATATGATATATGAAAACAGATGCTTCACCGTCAAGGATCTTGACGGAAACGTTATTTTTGCAAAGCAATTTTAATCATCAGGGACTGTCTCAAATGCAAATTTGAGGCAGCCTCTTTTTGGGGATAGTCAGATTTAGGCGAGAGGAAGCAAACGGCGGTAGAAAAAATCCATAAAAACCGAAGAAATTCGCAGAATTTCAACCTTTTACTGTCTCGTTTACAATTTTTGTTCGGTTAAAGGTTTTTTCATATCCTTTTCGGTTTTTTTCGTTCTCGTCAAATGTGACAGCCCCTTTTTAACCTTTATAATAGCCTCCGAATATACTGAACAAGTAAAAAGGAGGTATTATTATGACTTCATACGCATATTACAACGGACAGTTTGGAAAAAGAGATGAGATTAAAATCCCGCTATCCGACAGAAGCATTTTCTTTGGTGATGCTGTATACGATACGGCAATAGGATGCTACGATAGAATACTATGGGAAAGCGAGCATATAGAAAGACTGCTGCGCAATGCGCAAAGGCTTGGCATTGAGCATAAATACACAAAAAGGAAGCTATCCGCATTAATACGTGAGATCTCTGTCAAATCCACGTTCAGTACCTGCATGATCTATATTCAGATATCCCGAGATCTCAGGGCACGAAATCATTCGGCTATAGGATCCGGTGCTAATCTGCTTATCACGGTTGAGCCTATCAAGATCGACAGGTTTCCAAAGCCAATGAAGCTGATAACCGCAGAGGACAAAAGATATGACTTCTGTGACGTCAAAACCATCAACCTTTTACCCGCGGTTTTATCTTCGACAGAGGCAGAAAAAGCGGGTTGTGAAGAAGCGATTTTCATTAAAGATAACATCGTCACAGAATGTTCAAAATCAAATATTTCAATAATAAAACAAGGCAGACTTATAACTCATCCCATTTCAAGTCGAATACTGCCAGGTATAACCCGAGCCCATTTACTCGAAGGCTGTCGCAAGCTCAGCATTCCCTATGAGGAGAGAGAGTTTACGAAGGAAGAGATGCTTTCCGCTGAGGAAATATTGATAAGCAGCACTACAAAATTATGTAAGACCGCCTCTCATATTGATTTCCAACCTGTCGGTGGCAGTGCGAATGAAATCGCTTCTGCGCTTCAAAATTATTTATACTCTGAATTTTCCACCTTTTGTATAATATGAATATAATTCACCATTTTCTTCGTAAAGTTTGATATTTTTTTATCATTTTTCCGCTTTTTCCTATTGATTTTTGTAATTCGATATGTTATAATTATTTAGATATTATGCGCGCACGTTATGCGTAAATTAAGGAGGAAATATAAATATGCTGAAAAAACTTTCCACTATTCCCTTCGTTGGGACTGCGGAACAGGAAGCACAGCTTACCCGTGTTATTGAAAAATACAAGGGTGACAAGAGCCGTCTTATGGCAGTAATGCAGGAGGCTCAGGGAATATACGGTTATCTTCCCATTGAAATACAGAATAAGATATCAGAGGGTATGGACGTTCCACTTGAAAAGGTGTACGGCGTTGCTACCTTCTATGCTCAGTTTTCTCTTTCCCCCAAGGGAGAGCACCACATCGCTATCTGTCTCGGTACCGCATGCTACGTAAAGGGCTCGGGAGCTATCTATGACAAGTTCCAGCAGCTTCTTGGTATCAGCGGAGACGAATGCACCCCTGACAGAAAGTTTTCTCTTACCGCTTCCCGTTGTATCGGCGCTTGCGGTCTTGCTCCCGTTCTCACCGTTAACGAGGATGTTTACGGAAGACTTACCGAAGCAGACGTCGAGAGCATCATAGCAAAATACAATTAAAATCTACCTTCAGGATAGGAAAAAACAATGAAAATTTCAAAGATGCAGGAATTGCTTGACGCGCGTGTTCTTTGCGGAGATGAATATCTCGGCAGACATGTATATTCCGCCTGTGGCTCGGATCTTATGAGCGACGTGCTTGCCTTTGCCAAGGATCAGGCCGTGCTTCTTACAGGTCTCGTAAACACACAGGTTGTCAGAACAGCCCTTATGATGGATATGAACTGCATAGTTTTTGTACGCTCAAAAACACCCGGCGAGGACGTTATAAATCTTGCCAAGGAGCATGAGCTGGTTATTCTCAGCACAGATAAGCCTCTCTACGTTTCCTGCGGCCTGCTTTATACTAACGGTCTTGCGGGTTCTAAAGAGGTACAGAAATGAGTGAAAATTTGATTTTTCGTTTCGACGTACTGGGAAATGACTTTACCTCCGCAGGTCAGGCATCCGTCCAGATGAAAAAGAATCTGAGACAGCTTGGCTTTGACACCGAGGTAATAAGGCGTCTTTCTATTGCTATGTACGAGGGAGAAATTAATATGGTCATTCACGCCGGCGGCGGTACCGCTGAGGTTATCGTTGCAGAGGATCACATAGAGATCGTTCTGCAGGACAACGGCCCTGGTATCAAGGATATTGAGCAGGCAATGCAGGCCGGATATTCAACCGCCTCTGACATGATCCGTTCCTTAGGCTTCGGAGCCGGAATGGGTCTCCCCAATATGAAGAAAAACACAGACTCTATGGAAATAACCTCTACGCCCGGCGTAGGAACACGTATAGTAATGAGAGTAAATCTTTAAGGAGGACAAGCGATGAAGGCGTATGAACATTCGGTTCTTCTTGACGAGAGCAAATGCACCGGCTGTACCACGTGTATCAGACATTGCCCCACCGAGGCCATCAGAATAAAAAACGGCCGTGCGGTGATCAACTCCGGCAGATGTATCGACTGTGGAGAATGTATAAGGCACTGTCCTCACAGTGCGAAAAAGGCTGTCAGCGATCAGCTCTCATCCATGGATCAGTTTAAATGGAAGATCGCTCTTCCCGCACCTACTCTGTACGGACAGTTTGATAATCTCGATGACGTTGACTACGTACTTAACGGACTTCTTAAGGTAGGCTTCGACGAGGTTTACGAGGTTTCCAAGGCCGCAGAGCTTGTTTCTGCATATACAAGAATCTATCTGCAGACCGAGGGAATCAAAAAGCCGGCCATCAGCTCTGCCTGTCCGGTTATTATGCGACTTATCGCTCTTCGCTTCCCTTCTCTTGAGGAGCACGTAATACACATGCTTCCTCCTATGGAGATCGCAGCGAAGCTGGCAAGACAGCGCGCACTCGAAAGACATCCCGAGCTGAAGCCCGAGGATGTAGGCGTTTGCTTTATCACCCCCTGTCCCGCAAAGGTAAGCTACGTTAAAAACGGCTTCGCCGGATATAAGAGTCAGGTTGATAAGGTAGTATCCATAAGCGATATATACTTCTTACTTATCAGCGCAATGAGTGTAGACGATAAGCTTGAAAGTCTTTGCGAGTCCGGCAGAATAGGTATCAGCTGGGCGAGAAGCGGCGGTGAGGCTACCTCTATATTTAATGAGGATTATCTTGCGGCTGACGGAATCGACAACATAATTCACGTTCTCGATCAGGTTGAAAACGGAAATATTCCACCCCTGGAATTTATCGAGCTCAATGCCTGTACCGGCGGCTGTGTCGGCGGTGTTCTGACCATGCAGAATCCCTTTATTGCAAAGGCGAGACTGCAAAGCCTTCGAAGATATTTGCCGGTTTCTCAGAACTCTCTTCCTATCGGAACAAACTATATTCCCGACAGTTTTCTCTTTGAGGATATGCCGGAATACGACCCCATCTCACGCCTTGGCAACAGCATTGCCGAGTCTATGCGCATGATGGCGGATATACAAAGCTTCAAATCTACCCTTCCCGGCATTGACTGCGGTTCATGCGGAGCGCCCACCTGCAGAGCATTTGCCGAGGACGTAATCAAAAAATTAGCTTGTCCTGAGGACTGCCGTCTGAGAGAGGCGTGGCAGAGTAAGGACGGAAAGGCATAGCTTATGACAGCAAAGGTTTTTGCAGAATTATCCGGCTTTAAAGCGGTATGTATGCCATCACCCGATAAAAAGGTTGACGGCGTTTACATCGGTGATCTTTTAAGCTGGGTTATGGGCAAGGCTGAACAAGGAAACGTGTGGATAACCATAATGTCTAATCTTAATATTGTTGCCGTGGCAGCTCTGGCTGACACTTCTCTTATTCTTCTTTCAGAGGGAGTAGAGGCCGACGAGAGTCTTGTTGGCGTAGCGAATTCAAAGGGAGTCAATATTTTATCCACCTCCCTTTCTTCCTACGAAGCGGCAATAAAAGTAAACGAGCTGCTTCGTTGAAAAAGTACTATTACGATCTACACATCCACTCCTGTCTCTCTCCTTGCGGCGACGAGGATAACACGCCGAGTAACATCGTCGGTATGGCGAAGCTGTGCGGACTGAATATCCTTGCGCTCACCGATCACAACAGCTGCAAAAACTGTCCCGCCTTTTTCGAGGCGGCAAAAAGGCACGGAATAATTCCCATTGCCGGAATGGAGCTTACTACATCCGAGGATATTCACGTCGTTTGCCTTTTCGAGCATCTTGAGGATGCCCTTGCTTTTGACGAATACGTTGATAGCGGCAGAATAAAAATCAAGAACAGGCCGGAAATTTTCGGCGATCAGACCGTTCTTGACGGAGACGATAACGAGCTTTATCGGATAGACGATCTGCTTATCAATGCAAGCTCAATATCAATAACCGATGTTCGTGCTACTGTTGAAAGCTATGGCGGTATATGCTACCCCGCTCATATCGACCGTGAATCTAACGGCATTATAGCCGTGCTCGGAACTCTCCCGGAGGATCTTCCCTTTGATTACTACGAACTACACGACGGAGGACGCACAGGCGAGTTTTCCTCTCGCTTCGCAATCCCCACCGATCGTTTTATAATCAGCTCTGACTCCCATTATCTGACCGATATGAGAGATGCTGATGCTTATTTCGAAATTGATGATGAATTTTGCTCGGACGAGCATATCAGAAAGCGTATTTTTGAAATATTACGGAGGCCTCTGAAATGAAGGAACTCTCGCTTAATATACTGGATATTGCAGAAAACTCAATAAAAGCCAAGGCAGAATTGGTTTCCATAAGTATTTTTGAAAGCAACGACACCTTGACTCTCAAAATTTGCGATGACGGAACAGGCATGTCCGAGGAAACCTTGAAATCGGTTTCCGATCCGTTTTATACCACCCGTACGACACGTAAGGTTGGTATGGGAATTCCGCTGTTCAGAATGGCAGCGGAGCAAACAGGTGGTTCTCTGTCCATTACGTCAAAGCATATTGACGCAAGTCCCACGGATCACGGTACTACCGTTGTGGCGACATTCAATAAATCACATATAGACTTTACCCCGCTCGGCGACGTTATCTCAACGGTGACTACGCTGATACAGGGACATGCTACGGTAGATTTTCTCTTCACTCACGCTATCGGTGACAAAACCGTACGCCTTGATACACGTGAGCTTCGTGAAATACTTGAAGACGTTCCGCTGAATACCTATGAGATATTATGCTGGATCAAAGAAAATCTTATTGAACAATACTCAGAAATTATTTAAAAAAATATATGCCCCTTAGAAAGGAAATCAAAAATGAAATCTTTGGCTGAACTTCAGGCAATCAAAGAGAGAATGAAGAACAAGATCGCTCTTCGTGAAGGCACTGGTGATATCCGTGTAGTTGTTGGTATGGCTACCTGCGGAATTGCTGCCGGCGCACGTCCTGTTCTCAACGCATTTGTTGAGGAGGTTAACAACGCGGGCCTCAATGATAAGGTTACCGTTTCTCAAACCGGTTGTGTTGGCTACTGCCAGCTCGAGCCTATTGTTGAAATACATGAGGCAGGTAAACCCAAGGTTACCTATATCCACATGACAGCCGACAAGGCGAAGGAAGTTGTTGAAAAGCACTTAAAGGGCGGAGCGGTTGTAGCAGAATACACCGTAACCGACGAAAACTGATAGGAGGAATTAGCAGACATGATTCGTGCACACGTGTTAATTTGTGGCGGTACAGGCTGTACCTCCTCCGGCAGCAGAACTCTCCAGGAGGCCTTCGACAAGAATCTTGCCGAATTCGGTCTTACCGAGGAGATCAAGATGGTTCAGACCGGTTGCTTCGGTCTCTGCGCTCTCGGTCCTATCGTTATCGTTTATCCCGACGGCACCTTCTACAGCCGTGTAACCGCTGACGACGTAAAGGAGATCGTTGAGGAGCATCTTCTCAAGGGTAGAATCGTTAACCGTCTTGTTTACAGAGATACCGTAACCGACGAGATCGTTGAGGAGCAGGCAAAGAACGTTTCACTCTCCGACACTAAGTTCTACAAGTCCCAGAGGCGTATCGTTCTCCGTAACTGCGGAGTTATCGATCCCGATAATATTGACGAATATATCGCAATGGACGGTTATGCAGCTCTTGGCAAGGTTCTTACCGAGATGACTCCCGAGGATGTTATTAAGGTAGTATCCGATTCCGGTCTTCGCGGCAGAGGAGGCGGTGGCTTCCCCACCGGTCGCAAG
>CAZUJY010000069.1:9009-9901 GCA_964620565.1 uncultured Ruminococcus sp.
CCTCACTGTATTATTGAGGCAATGACTATTTGCGGCTATGCCGTTGGTGCTACCAAGGGCTACGTTTATGTAAGAGCCGAGTATCCCATTGCAGTTACCAGACTTCAGAAGGCTATTGACGATGCTAAGGCATACGGCCTTCTCGGTAAAAATATATTTGATTCCGGCTTTGATTTCGATCTTGAGATCAAGCTTGGCGCAGGCGCATTCGTTTGCGGCGAGGAAACAGCTCTTATGACCTCTATTGAGGGTAACCGTGGCGAGCCCCATCCCCGTCCTCCCTATCCTGCAGTAAAGGGTCTGTTTGGCAAGCCTACCGTTGAGAACAACGTTGAGACCTTTGCAAACATTCCTCAGATCATTCTTAACGGCGCAGAGTGGTTCAACTCCATGGGTACAGAAAAGTCCAAGGGTACCAAGGTGTTCGCTCTCGGCGGTAAGATCGAGCACACCGGTCTTGTTGAGATCCCTATGGGTGTTACTCTTGACACCATTATCAATGAGATCGGCGGCGGTATTCCCGGCGGCAAAAAGTTCAAGGCCGCCCAGACCGGCGGTCCTTCAGGCGGTTGTATTCCCGCAAGCCTTATCAATACCGAGGTTGACTACGATAACCTTGTAGCTCTCGGCTGTATGATGGGCTCCGGCGGTCTTATCGTTATGGACGAGGACAACTGTATGGTTGATATGGCTAAGTTCTTCCTCGAGTTCACCGTTGACGAATCCTGCGGTAAGTGTACTCCCTGCCGTGTCGGTACAAAGAGACTTCTCGAGATCCTTGATAAGATCACCGACGGTAAGGGCACCCTTGAGGATATTGACAGACTTGAGGAGCTTTGCAACTACATCAAGGCTAACTCTCTCTGCGGTCTCGGACAGACTGCTCCCAACC
>CAZUJY010000070.1:0-9825 GCA_964620565.1 uncultured Ruminococcus sp.
CTGACTATCCCCAAAAAGAGGCTGTCTCAAATTTGCATTTGAGACAGCCTCTTTTGTTATGTTTGGTTTACAAAATACGTCTTATTTCTTGTAGAATGTGTTTCCGCCGATGAATTCACGCACAAGAGATGTGGGTGGAATTTCATAATCCACGTCTGCCTCGTGAATGAAGTTAAGCACCTTTACTACCGAGCGCACCTGGTCGTAGCACTCGTCGGAGGGCGAGATCTCGGTGAGCAGAGGGAATATATGCTTTTTCAGTACGGCTACCTCGTAGAGAGTGGAGCTGTTGAACATCACGTCAGCCATCTCCTGGAAGGGATAGATCCACTTCTCCTCGCCCGCTCTTACCGACTGCCACATATCAAGGGTGTGGGCAACCGAGGAGCCACGGGTTTCATAATCTCTCACTATTCGGCGCAGAAGCCTTAAGTAGCTGGAGGGGATACGGTTGTGGTTATCAAGGTTAAGGGGTAGCAGGGGAGTGACGAAGAGACGGAACACAAGGCTGGAGTCAAGTCCCTCGGGCAGTAGCACAGGGTTCATTGCGTGCAGACCCTCTACTATAATAACCGACTTTTCGTCAAGACGGAGCTTATGTCCAAGCCACTCACGGCGACCCTTCTTAAAGTTGAAGGAGGGAAGCTCCACCTCCTCGCCGCAGAGCAGCGCCTGGAGATGCTGACCGAACAGCTCGGTATCAATGGTATTAATATGCTCAAGGTCAACCTTGCCGTCGGGGCCGGGCTGGATCTTGTCACGGTCAATGTAATAGTCGTCAAGGCTCATCAGTATCGGCTTTTTGCCGTGAACACGGAGCTGTATGGACAGACGGTTTGCCGAGGTGGTCTTACCCGAGGAGCTGGGGCCTGCAAGCATTACAGCCCTGACACCTCTCTCGCAGATCTGATCGGCAATGGCGGAGAATCTCTTCTCGTGGAGAGCCTCGTTAATGCGCACAAGCTCTCTGATTCTGCCGTTTTCCACAAGCTCGTTAAGGTCCGCAACCGTCTCGCACTCCATAAGCTCGCCCCATTCCTTACCCTCGTTGCATACTGCAAAGAGGTTGGGCAGCTCCTTGTACTGAGAAACACGGTCGGGGCTCTTTTTCTGAGGAAAGACGAAGATAAAGCCGCCGTCAGCCTCAAGAATATCATAGGAGCGAAGATAACCCGTAGAGGGCGCCATCTCGCCGTAGAAGTAGTCGGCAAAGTCGCCGTGACTGTAAACGTCAAAGGTAGGAGTGGAGCGGTAGCCCAGCAGACGAGCCTTATCCTCAAGGCCGTTTTCTCTGTAATATCTTATAGCTTCCTCGGTGGTGATCCTGTGACGGAGCAGGGGAATATCCTCTGCAACGATCTTATCCACTCTCTCACGGAGAACCTCTGCCGAGAAATCGGGCGCACCGCTTACCTTAACGTAAAGGCCGGAGCCTACGGTAAAGCTCATGGTAGCCTCCGCATCAGGCCAGAGCTGCTCTATCGCAAGGAACATTACGAACTGCGCGGTTCTGGTATATACCTCGGAGCCTGCCGCATCGGTGTATCTGATAAGACGGACAACACCGTCAGAGCCAAGCATAGCCTCTCTTACGTACTCGGTGTCATCTATTACATCCTTCTTGCGCAGGGGAATATAGTTAAGTGTGAAAATATCACCGCCGATCTTAGCGGCAATGGGGTCTGTGGAGAGCTTGCCTGTCACAAGTCCAAGCTCACGTATCATATCAAGCAGCGACTGTCCGGGCTGAACCGTCACCTGATGGCCGTCTATAATTAGCTTCATAATCTTTATCCTTTCGCCTCTTTAACTTCTTCTTTATCGTATGCGCAAGCTTCATCAATGTTGCTCTGCTTTGCTTCTTTTCTTTCCTTGATTATCTGTCGCACCAGCTGGACTGCATTTATTGTTATCAGCACGGCATTCAGCACCACGACGGGCATGGTGTTCTTGAAAATAGCGTAAATAAGACTGATAAGTCCGCCGCCCATATTGATAGCACGCAGCCATTTGATCTCCTTCATAAAGAATGAGATAATAACCAGCGCCGTACCGAAGTAGCCGAATATTTCAAGTAAAATTTCGGGATCCATAAAAACAAAAAACCTCCGAGAAAACAAAATTGACTATATCTCGGTAGTCAACCATTCTCGGCGGTTTGTAGAAACGTTTGCCCATATCGCAATCATATACCTAAATTATCATCTTAAGCTTTTACCGTGGGAGATCCGCTCTCTCCACAGCTAACACATTATATCACATTATACACAAAATATCAAGGTTTTTGTGTGAATTTTGTAAATATTGTTGATTTTTCACAAATCAAAAGGGCCGAGCATAAAAACTCGACCCTTGCTTTTGTTTATTTTGAAAAAATACTTTTGCAAATGAGTATCGCCCTTTAAAAATAGCTCACCTTAACACGCTTGCCCATCTTTTTGAGGTAGGCTTCAAGCTCGTTGACAATTTTGAGCTTGATGTTGAAGTTGATAGGCATATTTGGGTTCTGGTGGGCGGGGTTCATTGCTCGACCGACGAAAAGATTGATGTCGGTTGCCTCCTCGAAAAGAAGGCGGCAGATAAGCGATGCTCCGTCCTTTTTGAAATTCCAATGCTCGAACAGCTGGTTTTCTCCAAGATAGTCCTTTGCGTACTCTACCACCTTATTCATGGTGATAACGCCCTCGGTCACCAGATCTACGCCGTCAATATAGGATATGGGCGGAAGTCCGCCGGGCTCAAAATTAGTGCTGACACGTATTTTTTTGCCCAGAAATTTTGCGGCGATAGATGAGGTGGTGCCCCCGCATATTATATGCTTGCCCTCCTTTGAGAAGAACAGTGACATCATTCTGTCCGAATCGTCACGGTTAAGCGGCGGACCGAAAAGAACGTTCATCGGCTCACGCTTTCTGATCTTTACCACACAGGCGGTCGTATCGTCTGCGGGCTGGCCCTCGTAGAGCTTTTCACATTCGTCGACCAGCATTGTAGAGAGATTTTTTGCAGTATACTCTCCCGCAACAAGCGCTTCCATATAAGAGGCAATATCCTCTCTTGACCAGCTGAAGTTATAGCTGTTGCCGCTTCCGGCGTAAGGACAGCCGTCGCTCATAGCGACAAAAATGTCACCTTCCTTAAGATGAAGGCTGCTCTTGATGATGTTCTTACCGTCGATACTGATCTCGGTCGTGGGATAATCGCAGCTTGCTCCGTCACGGATAAGTATTACCCCGGGATTGTCGTACTGTATAATATCGGCGGTCTCGTTGTTCATCAGATGAATTATGGTAAAGGTGGAGTATGCCACCCTCCTTTCGGAGCATACGGGCAGGGTCTGTGCGATGGTTGAAACGCACTCCTCGATAGGCAGTCCTGCCGAGATCATAGTGGATATGATTTTGGAGGTAAGCGTAGACAGAATGCTCGCCTTAACTCCGCTGCCAAGTCCGTCAGCGAGAACAATAACCGTCGAGCCGTCCTCTCCCTCTATGATTTCAATATGGTCGCCGCACAGCTCCTCGCCGTAATGATTTATACTTTTATAGCCGATGTCGGCGCACAGATCATTCATCCTCTATATTCTCCTTAAGCTTGGTGAGGGCAATCTTGGTCTCCGCAGCAGTCTCTCCCAGTAGGGAGGCGATCTCCTGTACTATGCGCATCTGCTTTTCGACCACCTTATCCGCCACCTCTGCTGTGTGACGGGCCATCTCCTCCTTACGCTCTCTTTCCAGCTCCTCATCGGTGACGTCACGCATAATTCCGATTATAGTTCTGGAGTCCTTGTCGTATACAACCGTTCTGTCCACGTACTTTTTATACTCGGCAAGATATACACGGTCGATAGCGGTTCTTCCGCTGGATTTAACCTGCAGGAATACCGACGGGTCGAGTATACGCACAACCGATTCGCCGAGAACGTCGGAGGCAAGTCTTATGTTCATAATTTTCCTTGCCGCATCGTTTATCTGCTGAACCTCAAGGTCCTCGTTCAGCGCAATAATGCCGTTGGGAGAGTGATTAACTATCGTATCCGAGAAGCTCTCGGCTCTGTCCTTGAGGAAGGGAAGGCACATGCTTATCTCCGCCTTACCCTGACAGATAGCTATGGCCTTATCACGGCAGGTGTTATAGCCACAGGTACCGCAGTTTAGCTCGTCGGATGGGCGGAACTTACCCATCTTACGCAGTGCGGTCATGATCTCCAGGTTGCTCGGCATCTGAAGATTTTGTTCTATATGAGTAAAGTGCTTGCTTATCTCGGTGGGAGTGAAGGGCTCGGTTTTGAAATCCTCCTCGCCGGCAAACTCCGATACGGTCACGTAGTCGGTGATCAGGGAGTAATCCTGCTTGCTCATCACCGGACCGCCGATACAGCTACCCACACAGGCGGACATCTCGATAAAGCACTTATGCACACGACCCCTCTCTATATCACGGAGGGCGGCAATGCAGTTCTCCGTACCGTCTACGGTAATGTATCTGTAATCCGGCTGACGCTCCTTCATCGTTCTGAGTATTCCTCCTGCGGTGGGGAAGAGCCTTGCACGGCTCTCGTCATCCGAGTCTGACTCACGGCGAATCTCGATACCCTCTGCCTTAAGCCATTCGTCAAGCTCCTCGAAGGTAAGTACGGCATCCACCGTATCGTAGAATTGCTCGGCCTCGTCCTTTTTTGCAACGCAGGGGCCGATAAATACGGTTTTAGCGCCCTCTATTTTCTTCTTTATCTGTGCGCTATGTACCTGCATAGGTGACATAACGTCGGCAAGCAGGGGGATAAGCGATGGGAACTTCTTCTGTATAAGCAGGTTTACCGAGTGACAGCAGGATGAGATAACCACGTCACGGTCATCCTCTCTCAGCATACGCTCATATTCGGTTTTTACCACGGTGGCGCCGATGGCTGTTTCCTCAACCGAGTGGAAGCCCAGCTTAAGCAGAGCCTCTCTCATAGCGCCGATGCCTGAGCCCTCGTAATTTGCCACAAAGGACGGAGCCAGGCTGACTACCACGGGTGCGCCCGATTGAATAAGCACCTTGACGGTTTCGGTACCGTCAACTATCTGCTTTGCGTTCTGCGGACATTCCACAACGCATCTTCCGCAGAGAATACACTCATCCTCGATTATATGAGCCTGATTTCCCGAGAAGCGTATCGCCTTTACAGGGCATTTTCTTACGCATCGAAAGCAGGATTTACAGTTCGATTTTTTCAGAGTAAGACATCTTGCCATATGATATCTCCTTTTAATTAATTACGGTAATATTTTACTCTTTATTTTCGGTATTGTCAAGTGGTATGGAAAAAGGGCCGATAAAACCCGACCCTTTTTTGTTATGAAGAAATAGCAAGGTCTTACTGCCAATCTACTACGTTTACCCAGCTCATAAGTATCTGCTGCTCCTCGGGATTTCCCTTGACCAACTGGGATGCGGCAACAATGGGCATCCATTTCTGCACGTACTGTCTTGCTGTGTCGCTCTTTTTACAGAAGGAGTCAAGGTAGATCTCTGCCGCCTCCTTGTCGCCCGAAAGCACGAAGGTAAGATATGTTCTCGCCGCATCGGCCGATGCGTTACCCTGGGTTGCGTGCGCCCAGTCGATAACGTAGGGCGTGCCGTTCTCGGTGATGATCACGTTAGAGGGACAAAGGTCGCCGTGACAGAGCTTATTGTGCTTTGGCATTCCCTCAAGTCGGGTGTGAAGCTCGTATCTTACGGTAGCGTCAATAGAGGATGAGGAGATCTTGCGATGCATTTTATCCTTAAGCTTGGTGAGAAGGGGACACTTCTTCGAATGTATGGAAAGCTGTATATCCACCAGCATATTGATATATTCTGCCTTCTTCTCCGGACACTCCTTCATCATCTGGGATAGGGTCTTTCCCTCAATATAGTCGGTGGTGATAGCCCACTTGCCGTCCAGAATATTTACCGAGATAATGCTTGGAATATTCAGGCCGGTGCTTTCAACTCTTGCCTGATTCAGCGCCTCGTTAAGCACGTCGGCCTTTGAGAAATCCTTATCAAAAAGCTTTATACATCTGTCACCGTCACGGTAGACTATTTTATTTTTTCTTTCTGCAATTATATTATCAAATTTCATCTTTGTTTTTCCTTCCGTAGTATGCGTTAAGATACATTTCCTTTATTTCGCTCATAAGGGGATAACGGGGATTTGCGCCTGTGCACTGATCGTCGAATGCCTGCTCAACCATCTCGTCGAGGGTTTCGAGGAAGTACTTCTCATCCACACCGTAATCCTTGATGCGTCCCTTGATGCCGACTTTTGCCTTCAGCTTGTTGATAGCGGAAATAAGGTTTTCGATCTTGTTTTCGGTATTTCTTCCGCCGAGGCCGAGGGCGTCTGCCAGCTGGGCATATCTTGCCGCAGTCTTGGGATGATCGTACTGGGAGAAGGTTCCCATTTTTGCGGGAGCGTCGCAGGAATTGAAGCGAATGACCTCCTCGATCATCAGCGCATTTGCAACGCCGTGTGGAAGGTGATGGAAGGCGCCGAGCTTATGCGCCATAGAGTGACATACGCCAAGGAATGCGTTTGCGAACGCCATACCCGCCATAGTGGCTGCGTTTGCCATCTTTTCTCTTGCGATAACGTCGCTCTCGCCTCTCTCATAGGCTCTGGGGAGATACTCGAATATAGTCTTGAGGGCGCCGATAGCCAGGCTGTCGGTGTAGTCGGTGGCAAGCATGGAAACATAAGCCTCAAGTGCGTGGGTGACCGCATCAATACCCGATGCGGCGGTAAGTCCCTTGGGTGCGGACATGTGATAGTCGGTGTCGATTATAGCCATATCAGGCAGTAGCTCATAGTCCGCAAGGGGATACTTAACGCCTGTCTGCTCGTCGGTAATAACCGCAAAGGGTGTAACCTCACTGCCTGTACCTGCCGAGGTGGGAATTGCGATAAAGTATGCCTTCTCGCCCATCTTGGGGAAGGTGTATACTCTCTTTCTGATGTCGATAAAGCGCATCGCCATATCCATAAAGTCAACCTCGGGATGCTCGTAGAGAACCCACATTATCTTTGCCGCATCCATAGCCGATCCGCCGCCGAGGGCGATAATGGTGTCGGGCTTGAAGGCGCTCATCTGCTCTGCGCCCGCCTTTGCGTTTGCAAGGGTGGGGTCGGGCTGAACGCCAAAGAAGGATGCGTGAGCGATGCCCATTTCATCAAGCTTGTCGGTGATAGGCTTGGTGTAGCCGTTTCTGTAAAGGAACTCGTCAGTTACGATGAATACACGCTTCGAATTTCTCACCGTTCGAAGCTCGTCGAGAGCCACGGGCAGACAGCCCTTTTTGATATATATTTTCTCGGGAGATCTGAACCAGAGCATATTTTCTCTCCTCTCTGCTACGGTCTTGATGTTAAGAAGATGCTTTACGCCAACGTTCTCGGATACGCTGTTTCCGCCCCAGGAGCCACAGCCAAGAGTTAGAGAGGGCGCAAGACGGAAGTTGTAGAGGTCGCCGATACCGCCCTGTGCGGCAGGGGTGTTAAGAAGTATACGGCAGGTCTTCATTCTTGCGGCAAAGCGGTCAAGCTTTCCTCTTTCGCTCACCTCGTTAAGATAGATTGCGGAAGTGTGACCGTATCCGCCGTCGGCTACAAGTCTGTCCGCCTTGTCAAGAGCATCCTCAAAGCTCTTTGCCTTATACATTGCAAGTACGGGAGAGAGCTTTTCGTGAGCGAACTCCTCGGAGATATCCACGCTCTCCACCTCGCCGATAAGGATCTTTGTTCCCTCGGGAACCTCAACTCCTGCGAGGGCAGCGATATTATATGCGCTCTGTCCCACGATCCTTGCGTTAAGAGAGCCGTTTATGATAATGGCGCTTCTCACCTTGTCAAGCTCCTCGCCGTAGAGGAAGTAACAGCCTCTGTCGGCAAACTCCTCCTTGACCGCCTCGTATACTCCCTCGAGAACGATAACCGACTGCTCGGATGCGCAGATCATACCGTTGTCAAAGGTTTTGGAGTGGATCACCGAGTTGACCGCCAGGCGAATATCTGCGCTGTCATCTATGATTGCGGGAGTGTTTCCTGCGCCAACGCCGATGGCGGGCTTACCGGAGGAATATGCGCTCTTTACCATTCCGGGACCGCCTGTGGCAAGGATGATGTCGGCCTCCTTCATAACCGTATTGGTCATATCAAGAGAGGGGGCGTCTATCCAGCCGATAATTCCCTCGGGAGCGCCTGCCTTAACAGCCGCCTCAAGCACAACCTTCGCCGCCGCAATGGTAGAGTTCTTTGCTCTGGGGTGGGGGCTAATGATAATTCCGTTTCTGGTCTTAAGGGCGATAAGGGTCTTGAAGATCGCCGTAGAGGTAGGGTTAGTGGTGGGAATAACTGCCGCAATAACACCGATAGGCTCGGCTATCTTCTTGATTCCGTAGGTCTCGTCCTCTTCAATAACGCCGCAGGTCTTGGTATCCTTGTAGGCATTGTAGATATACTCTGCGGCATAGTGGTTTTTGATAACCTTGTCCTCGACGATACCCATGCCCGTCTCGGCTACAGCCTGCTTTGCGAGGCTGATTCTCGCTCTATCGGCGGCAGATGCCGCAGCGAGAAAGATCCTGTCAACCTGCTCCTGTGTGTAGGTGGCAAAGATTCTCTGCGCCTCTCTGATGCGCTCCATAGCGGCCAGAAGACCGTTTATGCTGTCAACTGCTTTGTAGTTGTTTTCCATAATATTATATCTCCTGATATAGAAATTTGATTGCTTTATGGTTTTAGGATTGCCGGCGGTTTTTAAATTGCTGATGTTTTTTCGGATTACTAGCGGTCTTCGGATTTTTCAGTATGATATGTGGTTTGCTAGACCGCTTTGCATTTCTTATGACCCAGCCGGCTCTTTATTATTTCCAACGTATTTCCTGTTGGAAAATTGTATCGTTAAAAATTTAACATACTATGTTAATATTTTAACACATATCATCAAAAAAGTAAATTGACAAAGTGCATAATAATAAAAAAGTTTCAGCGCCCACATACGTTAATTTACACAAAAGGGGAGTTTAAAGTGCAAATTTCAAAGTTCAAAGTTAGCCTTCCCTATTGGGGTAGCGAAGCGTCTCTGAGGTACTGAATGACAGTCCTGTGGACTGTCAGACCCGAGCTTGCATACCGCTTGCGATATATTGCTAGGCGAGGAGATGATACTGAGTGGTAGTACAGAAGGTGTAATTACCGCTTATATTTCCCCGAGCGGCAAACATGAGCCGCAGCGAGACCATTGTTCATCCGAGCGCAAAGTTCAAAGTTAGCCTTCCCTGTTGGGGAAGGTGGGCTTTGAGGATTTATCCGAAAAGGTCGGATGAGGTATAGGGTCTTTGTTGTTTTTTTGTTTTTTACCTCATCCGTCGTTCTCACTATGTTCGCACGACGCCTTCCCCAACAGGGAAGGCTACCTATAAGGCTTCCCCTTGAGGGAAGCTCCTGCGTAGCAGGTGATGAGGTGTTGACCCTTGCCAAAGTATGAAGGGCAGAAGGCTCCCACACGGAGACCCTTCGCTCTACTCAAATAGTCTCCGAGAAAGCTAACTACCGCTCAGGATGACAGTAACGCAGAATGCAGAGTTGGACCTCTCCGTCGGCTACGCCGCCACCTCTCCTACAAGGCGAGGCTAACTTTGCACTTTGCATTTTGAACTTTGAACTCAAAGGCAGGCAGCTCTCACGAAAAAACAAGGGGCTGTCACATTTGACGAGAACGAAAAAAACCGAAAAGGATATAAAAAAACCTTTAGGCAAGAGAGAATAAAACGAACTCGCTCTAAAGCCTGAATTTT